>NZ_DATBQK010000138.1:0-14043 GCF_036560865.1 Rudaea sp. | reverse complement strand
GACTTCAATCAGTTTCATATACTGAAACCAAGCCCACGGCGGTTCCTGCCCTGTCGCGATCTTTGCCTGCGCCAAGGCTCGCAATTCGGTTAATTGCTTTTTCATCGCAATTCCACCTCAAGTACGGGGCTCGATTATCCGAGCCCCCATCGTAACTTATACTGAACCAGCGCGACCTTGCCAAGGTGGCGACAGTATACTTTTTCATCTACTTGGCGTCAAGGGATACATGCCAATCTTTAAGCGCTTCCGCCTCGGCGTAACACTTCACTCGTTCCGGCCAGAACCCCCTCATCCGTCGCAATGAGACCCATCGTCATGCTTAAGCCTAATTATCCCTACTACCTCGCCAACGAAGCGCAGCAGCCGAACACCGATCTCGAAGTCACCGACAAATTCACCGGCAAGGTCGCCACACGCGTCGCAATGGCCGATGCGAAGGCGATCGACGCGGGCATCGCCGCGGCGGTCGAAGCGCAGGGGGCTTGCCGCAAGATGGCGCCGTATCAGCGCCAGGCGGTGCTGGAGCATTGCGTCAAGCGCTTCCGCGAGCGCTACGACGAACTGGCGATGGCGCTGTGCATCGAGGCGGGCAAGCCGATCAAGGATTCGCGCGGCGAAGTCACGCGGCTGATCGACACGTTCAAGGTTGCGGCCGAGGAATCAGTGCGCATCGACGGCGAAGTGATCAATCTGGAAATCTCGCAGCGCGCGAAAGGCTATCGCGGATTTTCCAAGCGCGTGCCGATCGGGCCGTGCTCGTTCATTTCGCCATTCAATTTCCCGTTGAACCTCGCCGCGCACAAGGTCGCGCCGGCGCTTGCCGTGGGTTGCCCGTTCGTGCTCAAACCCGCCAGCCGCACGCCGATTGGCGCGCTGATCATGGGCGGGGTGTTGGCCGAGACCGATCTGCCGAAAGGCGCATTCTCGATCCTGCCGGCGCATCGCGACGGTGCCGATCTGTTCACCACCGACGAGCGCTTCAAGCTGCTCTCGTTCACCGGTTCGCCCGCGGTCGGCTGGGATTTGAAGGCGCGCGCGGGCAAGAAGAAGGTCGTGCTCGAGCTCGGCGGCAATGCGGCGTGCATCGTCGATGCCGACCAAGGCGACCGTCTCGACTTCGTTGTCGAGCGCATGATCTTCGGCGCGTTCTACCAATCGGGACAAAGTTGCATCGGCGTGCAGCGCATCCTGGTGCAGGAGGATTTCTACGATAAATTCCGCGACGCCTTCGTTGCGGCGACCAAGAAGCTCGTCGCCGGCGATCCGAAGGACGAGAAGACCTTTATCGGCCCGATGATCGACGAGAGGGAAGCCAAGCGCCTCGGCGACTGGATTATCGAAGCCGTGCAGTCCGGTGCGAGGATGCTGTGCGGTGGCAAGCGCACCGGTTCGATGCTCGAAGCGACCGTGCTCGAAGGCGTCGATCCGAAACAGAAAGTCAGTTGCATGGAAGCCTTCGGCCCGGTCGCGCTGTTGCAGAAGTACAAAAATTTCGATGATGCGATCCGCATCGTCAACGACAGCACATTCGGCCTGCAGGCTGGCGTGTTCACCTACGACGTGCGCAAGGCGATGCGCGCGTGGGACGAACTCGAGGTCGGCGGCGTCGTCGTCGGCGATGTGCCGAGTTTCCGCGTCGACAACATGCCGTACGGCGGCGTCAAGGATTCCGGCCTCGGCCGTGAAGGCATCCGCTACGCGATCGAGGACATGACCGAGCTGCGCCTGATGGTGATGCGCGATCCGTGATGTTGTGGCGGCGGCGCCTATTCGTCCAGCGTGACGTCCAACCCCGGAAACAGCACTTCGGTAAACCCGAACTTGGAAAAATCGGTGATTCGCGACGGATACAACCGACCGATCAGGTGATCGCACTCGTGCTGCACGACGCGTGCGTGAAAACCTTCCGCGTCGCGCTCGATCTTCGCTCCGGCCGGATCGAAACCCGTATAGCGGATCAGCGAGAAGCGTTCGACCGCACCGCGCATGCCAGGCACAGAGAGACATCCCTCCCAGCCTTCCTCCTTGTCCTGCGACAGCGGCGTGATTTCCGGGTTGAGCAGGATCGTGCGCGGCACGGGCGGCGCATCGGGGTAACGCTCGCTGCGTTCGAAACCGAAAATGACGAGTTGCAGATCGACGCCGATCTGTGGCGCCGCGAGGCCGACGCCGCCAGCCGCTTGCATCGTCTCGAACATATCCGTGATCAGCGCATGCAACTCAGGCGTATCGAACGTCTGTACGGGTTGGGCGATGCGCAGCAGACGTGGGTCGCCCATTTTCAGGATTTCACGAATCATGCTTCGCTCCGAATATGCATCGGGAAAAGCATGTTAACCGTATACGGCCGGCATTGGGTTACGCGCAGGCCGCAGGTTGGGCGGCCGTTCATGGCTGGATGCGCGGAATGCCCGGCACGAACGGCGCTGTCACGTTTTCTTCAATTTGCGTGATCGAGCAGGTTGTCGCCAACCTGGCTGAACTTCGCCGCACCGACATCGACTTGCCCGTGTGTCACCCAACTGAGTGCGGGACGCATCCACTCATCGCGCGGAGCGTCGAACAGAGTCGCGCCAAATCCGGTTGCGATCGCCACCTCACGCCGCGCACTGACGCGCGAGGACATGCGCCACAGCGGCCGGCACCAATGCGAGTCGGGGTCGTCCACATCGTGGATGCCGAGCACGCGGCCGCTCATGCGGAACCGGTACTTATCCTTGAGGCTCTCGTCGCAATGGCCAAGCAACACATAGTTGACGTCGCGCAGGCCCGCGGATGCCGAAGTGAGCACGGCGACCGGCGATCCGGATCCGGCGCCGACGACGCTGATATCTTCCGCCGGCGTGCCTTGCGCGACCAGGTCTTTTACCCGGTGTGCGGCGCGACGCGCATAAGCCAGCTGGTCCTCGCCGGCGGTCGCGGCAAACACGGTAACGTTGAATCCTTCATCGGAGAATGCTTTGGCGATGGCCGCGGAATCCGCCGCGGCACGATCCGCGGGAAGGTAGATCAGGGTACGCAAATGCGCCGCGGGTTCCTGCGCGCTGGCGAAATTCGATACGGCGCCAGCAAGCAGTGCGCACACCGCGAGCGACAACGCACGCACACGTCCAGAATTGTTTGTTTGCATGATGCAACTCCTCAGTACACGGGATGGGTAGCCGGTGCACACACGCATCGGTCCTTATTAAGGATGCGGATGGAATGCGAACCGTTGCGTGTGAAGTACCCAACTAAAGTCATGGTTTGAGGGAAAAGCACCCCAACTAAAGTCATGGTCTGCGGATCGCGCTGCGCGCATGCGCTCGAACGCAGGGACAGCGGAACGCTCGCTGCGAGCACGGCAGAACAGGACGAATCACCCCTTCGGCGACGTATTTGCGTTGCATGTCATATGACAGTCGCTGTTTCCTCTCCCCGTATTTCCCCTGCGCGCAGGTTTCCCTTACGCTGCGCGCATATGCAGACGGAGAAAACCGACGAGGAATTGATGCTCGCCTATGCAGCCGGCGATCTACGCGCATTCGATGTGTTGTATTCCCGCACACGAGGTATGCTGTACCGCTTCATCCTGCGCAGCGTTGCGGAACGCGCAATCGCGGACGAATTTTTCCAGGAAACCTGGGGCCGCGCGATAGTGGCCCGCTCGCGTTATCGAGTCGAAGCGAAATTCAGTACCTGGCTGCTGCAGATCGCGCACAATCTGATTGTCGATGGTCATCGACGCGCGCGACCGCAAGCCGATGCGGATGAAACCGATACAGTGATGCGTTTGCTCGAGGTGCCGGAGCACGAGCGACCGGACCAGGTGCTGAGCGAGTTCGAGCAGCGTCGGCGTCTGCAGCTTGCGCTCGAAGCGCTGTCGCCCGAACAGCGCAGGGCGTTCCTGCTGCGCGTCGAAAGCGGGCTGGGTCTTGACGAAATCGCCGAGGTCACCGGCGCAGGCCATGAAACGGTGAAGTCGCGCCTGCGCTATGCGTTCGCGAAAATACGCGAGAGACTTGCCGAATGAGCGACGAGAAAAACATCGCGCAACAGAAGTTCGACCGGGAATTCGAAGAGTTTCTGCGCGACGACGATTCGCGCCTGGCCGCGCTATACCGCAAGTTGCCGCAGCCCGAGCCTGACGCGCAGCTCGACGCGCGCGTGCGCGCGCTAGCGCAACGCGCGGCACGCGAGCCGGCAACGGCGGCTACACAAATTGCCGCACGCAGACGTTCGAACCGATTGCCCGCACTTGGCGCGGCCGCGGCATTTCTGCTTGCCGCCGGCATCGCCTGGCGCGTCGCACCGCAGATGTGGCCGGCACGAAACCAGGTCGCCGCGCCTGCTACCGAGACGACTTCAGTCGCGGCGCCAGCTGCCAATCGCGCGACGGCTTCCCCGTCCACGGCGACGGGCAAGCCGGATGCGTCTGCCACGGATAGCGCGGCGGCGAATGCGCCCGCCGCCGCAGTGGAGGCATTCGGCGCGAAAGCGTCGGCGCGGCCGGTGCCGCCGCGTCCAACCGAAGCGGCCCCATCGACTGGCGGTGCACTGGCGCACCGCGAATTGCCCCCACCCGCTTCCGCAGCGCCCGCCAAAACCGCCGAAACGCCGGCGCAGGCGTTCCCTGCCGCGCCTGCGCTGGCGAAGGAATCGGCACGCGACAAACTGGGAAAAGTGGAAAATGCCGCATCTGCACCCGCAGCAGCGCCGCTTGCGGAGCCCGCACCCGTGGCGAAATCGATGCGCATCGACGAGAACAAACAGAAACAGCGAGTCGATGATCAATTCGCTGCGCAACAGGGGGTGCTGCAAGAAAATGCCGCGAAATCCGCTCCGGCAGCAGCGCTACAGGGGGCGCCGGCCGCTGTGACGCAATTGAATTGTCCCGTTCCGCTGCGTGGCAAAGACTGGCAAGGTACCTACCCACCGGATATTCCGCCCTCTGACGAATTGCGCTTCGCCTTCGTCCAGAGGCTACTGCAGCAGGGGCATCGTGAGTTGGCATTCAAGGCGTACGCAGATTTTCACGAGCATTGCCCACGCGACCCGTGGCGGCAGGACCTGCTTGACCAGCTCGGCCTGAAATGACTGCTGCACGTTATGCGCTGGCGGTGCCGGCGACGCTGACCCGGGAAATTCGCAAAAGCAGATTTGTGGTCCATGCAGCCAGAGTCGCCTCACCGGCTGACGCGCTCGCGTTTGCCACGGCAGTTGCCGATGCGGATGCGACGCACAATTGCTGGGCGTATCGCATCGGCCAGCAGTACCGCTTCAACGACGCCGGCGAGCCGGCCGGTACCGCGGGCAAACCTATCCTGCAGGCGATCGATACGCAGTATTGCGACCATACGATCGTCGTCGTCACTCGCTGGTTCGGTGGGATCAAGCTCGGTGTGGGCGGGCTCGCGCGCGCATACGGTGGCTGCGCGGCGGAATGCCTGCGTCTTGCCGCGAAAACGGAATTGATCGAGCTGGCCACGGTCGAATTCGCGCTGCCATTTTCTGTCGTGCCGATGCTGCATGCGCGCCTCGCGGAATTTGCGGCGACCAAGCTTGGCGAACGTTTCGGGGGCGATGGCGTCGATTTGCGCCTTGCGCTGCCTGTACAGCGCGTCGCCGAACTGCGCGCGCTGCTTGCCGATATGACGCGTGGCCGCTGTGTTTTGCGAGTGATAGATTGATTTTCATGGCGCTGGGCACAATAGAACCAGGACAGAGCGCCCCCTTCCGCCTTCCCCCGCTGGCGCAGGGGGGAGGGAAAAGATCAGCGTGTCGCAATCAGGAATCCTGTAGCCAGCCTCGCCCATGCCCACTGAACCGATGACCTTGTCCACTACTCCTGCGCCGCTGCAACGCTTCTCCGCGCTGCGCATGCTGCTGCCGTATCTGGGCAAATACCGCGCCCTCCTGTTCGGCTGGCTCGGCTTTCTCACGCTGTCGTCGCTGGCGACGCTGACGCTGCCGCTCGCGGTGCGCGTGATGATCGATCACGGTTTCGCGCATGCGGATCGGGCGATGATCAATTCGAGTTTCGCCGCGCTGTTCGGCGTCGCTGCGGTGCTCGCGATTGCGACTGCCGCGCGCTATTTCTGTGTAAGCCTGCTCGGCGAGCGCACGGTTGCCGATCTGCGCAAGCAGTTGTATGCGCATCTGCTTTCGCTCGATCAGCCGTTCTTCGAGCGCACGCGCGTGGGCGAATTGACTTCGCGTCTGAGCGCGGACACCGAACTGGTGCAGACCGTAGTCAGCTCGTCGCTTTCCGTCGCGCTGCGCAGCATGGTCACCGCGCTCGGCGGCGCGGCGATGCTGGTGGCGACGAGCCCGCGCCTCGCCGGTTACGCCGCGCTCGTGATCCCGCTCGTGGTCCTGCCGATCGTACTCGCCGGACGACGCCAGCAGAAGCTTGCGCGGACGAACCAGGATCGGGTAGCCGATGCGGCCGCGATCGCCAACGAAACACTCAATGCGACCTACTCGGTGCAGGCCTATGTCCGCGAGCCGGTCGAAATCGCGCGTTACGACGCGGCGATCGGACGCGCCCTCGCCACTGCGCGTCGGCGCATCGGTCAGCGTGCCGGACTCACGGCGCTGGTGATCCTGCTGGTCTTCGGCGCAATCACCCTGGTGCTGTGGAGCGGCGCGCGCAGCGTGATGGACGGCTCGCTGGACGCAGGGATCCTCAGCCAGTTTGTGCTCTACGCGGTGATTTCCGCCGGCTCGATCGGCGGCCTGACCGAGGTGTGGAGCGAGGTATCGCGCGCATCCGGCGCGATGGAGCGCATCGAGGAACTGCTGGCGACGACGCCATCGATCCATTCGCCGGAAAGCCCGGCGCGCCTGCCGCAGCCGCTGCGCGGCGAAATCCGCTTCGAGCATGTGGAATTCAGCTATCCCTCGCGCCCCGAAGCGCCGACCCTGCACGATTTCAGTCTCGTCGTCGCGCCGGGTGAAACCGTGGCCCTGGTCGGTCCGTCCGGCGCGGGCAAAAGTACCGTTTTCCACTTGTTGCTGCGCTTCTACGATGCGCAGTCGGGCTCGATCCGTATCGACAACGTGGATTTGAAACGTCTCGCCCTGCCCGAGCTGCGCCAGTCCATCGCGCTCGTGCCGCAGGACACGGTGATCTTCGGCGCGAACGCGCGCGACAATATCCGCTTCGGCCGCGTCGATGCAGACGAGGCAACCGTAATTGCCGCGGCAAAAACCGCCGAGGCACATGACTTTATCGCCGTGCAGCCGGAGGGTTACGACACCTATCTCGGCGAGCGCGGCGTGCGTCTCTCCGGCGGTCAGCAGCAACGCATCGCGATCGCACGCGCACTGCTCAAGGACTCACCCATCCTGCTGCTCGACGAAGCGACGAGCAATCTCGATGCGCAATCCGAAGCTGCGATCCAGCACGGCTTCGAACGCCTGATGCACGGGCGCACCACCCTGATCATCGCCCACCGCCTCGCCACCGTGCAGAAAGCCGACCGCATCGTGGTCATGGATGCCGGCCGCATCGTCGCCCAGGGTACGCACGCCGAATTGATGCATGCCGGCGGTTTGTACAGCGAGCTGGCACGCCTGCAGTTCGCCGCCTGATCGGTCCTACCTCGCGAACAAAGAAAAAGCCCCGCCGTCATGGCGGGGCTTTTGTATTTCAAGCGCAACGGGCAACGGCTACTTGACGATCTGAACTCCAGCCGCCTGCGAGCCCTTCGGACCATCGACTACTTCAAAATTTACTTTCTGACCTTGCTGCAAGCTGCGGAATCCTTCGGAGTTTATCGCCGAATAGTGCACGAATACATCTTCGCCGCCTTCCTCAGGTGCAATAAAGCCGAACCCTTTGGCATCGTTGAACCATTTCACTGTACCGGTACGCATTTACGACCTCGACACTGACTGGACGAGTGCACGGGCGGCCGCGGTATCCCCAAGTGCGCGACCCCATGCACGCGCACAAGTATAACAATGAATTAACATAATTTTGCAACTATGGCGTTTTTGAGGCAGCGTGAGGACCCCGGTCGTGTCGGTGAAAGTCGAGACCCGGTGCGCCTTTCCGCCGATCGCTGAGCGCGGCTTTAGACCAGCAAGGCGGAAATGATCGGCGGTACTTGCGCCGTGGCCGCGTCCAGGTGGGCGAAGATTTCGGGCAGGCTGATCTTGGCCTGACCGCCGCAGCCGGCGGCCCAATTCGCCACCAGTGCCAGACAGGCGTAGTCGATGTTGAGTTCGCGCGCGAGCACGGCTTCCGGCATGCCGGTCATGCCGACGAGGTCGCAGCCGTCGCGGCGCAGGCGCGCAATCTCAGCCGCGGTTTCCAGGCGCGGTCCCTGCGTGGCGCCGTAGCAGCCGCCATCGACCACGGCGACGCCGGCGCGAGCTGCGGCAGCGATCAGATCGGCACGCAGCGTCGCACTGTAGGGTTCGGTGAAATCCACGTGCTCGACCTTGGCGCCTTCGACATCGCAGAAACTGCTGAAGCGCCCATGGGTGTAGTCGATAATCTGATCCGGTACGACGAGCGCGCGCGGCGCCATGTCGGCACGAATGCCGCCGACCGCATTCACGCCGACGACGCGACGCGCACCCAAGTGCTGCAGTGCCCAGATATTCGCGCGGTAATTGATCCGGTGCGGCGCAATCGAATGCCCGGCGGCGTGGCGAGCGAGAAAGGCCATGCGTTTGCCGTGCAACTCGCCCAGCGTGATTGCGTCCGAAGCGGCTCCGAACGGCGTATCGACGGCGCGTTTTTCCACATTTTCCAGACCTGGAAAATTATACAAACCGGTGCCGCCGACAATCGCAAGCTCGATCGCAGGATCGTTGCTCATATCGCGTAGATTCCGGGCAGGTTACGGCCCTGCTCGTAGTAATCCATGCCGAAGCCAAACACGTAGCGATCCGGCACCGTGACGCCGACGAAATCCGCGCGCACATCCGGCGTGGCGCGGTCGTGCGCCTTGTCGCACAGCACGGCGATCAATACGCGCACAGCGCCTTCGTCAATGCAGAAATCGCGAATCGCCTTCAGCGTGTGCCCTTCGTCGAGAATATCGTCGACCAAGAGCACGGTGCGCCCACGCAACTGCTGGCGCGGCTGCTTGACCCAGAGCAGATCGTTGCCGCGCGTGCCGCCGCGATAGCGTGTGGCGTGCACATAGTCGAATTCGAGATCGCCGGGAATCGCCAGCGCTAGGATGCCGCCGAAGATCAATCCACCGTTCATCACGGTGAGGAAAATCGGCACATCGTTCGCCAGCTCCGCACCGATGGCCGCGCCCATTTTGCGGATCGCTGCATCGAGAGCGGAGCGATCGAACAGCAGGTCGGCCTTTTTCAGCGCTTCGGCAAGCGCGGGACGTGTGGTCACGAGATCAACTCCTTGAGGTGGGCGATAAAACGATCGCGTTGCGGATTGCTCACGAGCGCATCCCAGGTCGAAGCAACGCCGCCCCTCAGCGTCGCCAGGCGTGCAGGATCGCAAGGCACGGCATCGCGCACCGCGCGCAACGACGCGTCGACGATTTCCGGTTTGCAGACCAGGACCAGATCGCAGCCGGCCTCGTGATGCGCTGCGATGCGCGCATCGATGCCACCGGCGCTCTCGGCTGCGGTCATGCTGATGTCATCGCTGAACACGACGCCGCGGAATCCGAATTCGCCACGCAGGATGTCCTGAATCCAGATGCGCGAATAACCCGCCGGCTGCGCGTCGATCTGCGGATAGACGACATGCGCCATCATCACCGCCTCCGCGCCGGCGACGATCGCATCGGCGAACGGCAGCAGATCGTCGCGGCGCAGTTCGGCAAGCGAGCGCGCGTCCACCGCGTTGTCGACATGCGTGTCTTCGAGCACCGAACCATGTCCGGGAAAGTGCTTGATCGTCGCCGCCATGCCGGCAAGGCGCATTCCGCGCAGATAAGCCAGGCCAAGAGCCGACACCGACGCGGGTTGCGCGTGCAGGGCACGCTCGCCGATCGCCCGATTGCCGCGCTGCAGGTCAACCACGGGCGCGAAGCTGATATCGATGTCGATCGCACGCATTTCCGTGGCCATGAGCCAGGCGTGCTCCTCCGCGAGCGCGAGCGCTTGTTGGGGGTCGCGGTCGTACAGCTCGCCCAGCCGTGCGAGGGCGGGCAAGCGGATGAAACCTTCGCGAAAGCGCTGTACGGGTCCACCTTCCTGATCGACGCAGACGAGGAACGCGTCACCACGCTCGGCACGCAACTCTTCGATCAGCGCAGTCACCTGCGTGCGTGAGGCAAAGTTGCGCTTGAACAGGATCACGCCGCTTACCTGCGGCGTGGCGATCCATTCGCGCTCGCGCGCGCTGAGTTGGATGTCCTGGATACCGATGATCAACAAGGTTCAATCTCCTGCACGTTCGCGCTCGTCCCAGCGCGAGTACGGATGTTGCAACAAGTGCAGATTGTAATAGCGCAAGCGGTCGCTGACTTCGCGGCCGAGCCAGTCGGGCTTGGCAAACACCTGATCGACGGCATCGAGCTCGAGTTCGGCGACGACCAACCCCGCATTCTCGCCGAAAAATTCATCGACCTCGTAGGTGAGGCCCGCATATGGCACATAGTGGCGAACCTTTTCGATCGCGCCATTGCAGAAATCGCGCAGCATGCGCTCGGCGTCGGCCACAGGAATCGCGTACTCGTATTCCTGCCGTGCGATGCCGAGATTCGCCGACTTGATGTTCAGCCAGGCCTGCTCACCACCGATGCGCACGCGCAGCGAGCAACGCGTGCCGGCCTGTGCCTGCACGATATCGGCATCGATCAGATAACCCTGCAGCATGCGCTGCGAGCGCAACGCCTGTGCGCGCCATGCATCGCCGGCGACAAGGAATTTGCGTTCTATCTCGATACCCATACAAACCCTGTCACAGAAGCAAGAAGCGATTTAGCCGCAAAGAGCGCAAAGGACGCAAAAAACTGCAATTTCTTTCAGCATCGCCGCTCTTACTTTCTTTGCGCCTTTTGCGCTCTTTGCGGCCAATTTTCTTTGATTCTAGTCGCGCTCAAACAGCGCAATCGATTCGACATGCGCGGTGTGCGGGAACATGTCCATCACGCCGGCGCTCCGGAGAATGAAACCATGCCTCTCGACCAAGATTCCCGCGTCGCGCGCCAGTGAAGCTGGATGGCAGGAAACATAGACTACCCGCCGCGTCGAGCGCTTCGGCAGATATTCGAGCACGGCATCGGCGCCGGAACGCGGCGGATCGAGCAGCAACAGTTCGTAATCCGCCTTGGCCCACGGCGCCCCGCGCTGATCGGCGGCAAGATCGGCACTGTAGAACGTGGCATTCTCCACTTTATTGCGCTGCGCGTTTTCCTGCGCGCGGCGTACCAGTCCCGCTTCGCCTTCCACGCCGGTCACCTGCGCTGCGCGGCGCGCCAGCGGCAGAGTGAAATTGCCGAGACCGCAGAACAGATCGAGCACGCGATCGGTCGGTTGCGGATCGAGCAGACCCAGGGCATGGTCGATCATGCGCCGGTTCATGCCGCCATTGACCTGGATGAAATCGAGCGGACGAAAATCGAGCTCCACATCGTATTTGGGCAGACGAAAGCTGAGCTGAGCCTGTTCCGGCCACAGCGGCGCGACGCTGTCGATACCGCCGGGTTGAAGAAAAATACCGAGCTGATGTGTCTTGCCGAATTCGACGAGCGCGCTTCGATCCTGCTCGGACAACGGCTGCAGATGGCGAAACACAAGCGCGACCAGATCGTCCCCCGCGGCCACTTCGATCTGCGCAATCTCGCGTTTGGCCTGCAGCGATTCGAGCAGCGCCGCAAGCGCTTCGATGCGCTCACCAACCGCAGGATGCAGTACCTCGCAGCGCCGGATATCAGCGACATAGCGGCCGTTGCTTTCGCGGAAGCCGACCAGCATGCGCCCCTTCTTGTCGACGAATTTCACGCTGAGACGCGCCTTGCGCCGATAGCCCCAAGGCGTGCCCGTCACGGGTTCGAGCAAAGCCTGCGGCTGCACCTTGCCGATGCGCTCGAGGTTTTCCAGCAGCGCGCGCTGCTTGGCCGCGATTTGCGCAGCCGGATCCAGATGCTGCAACGCGCAGCCGCCACAGACGCCGAAATGCGCGCAGCGCGGCACAACCCGGTCGGGCGAAGCCAGCAGAATTTCCTCGACCGCCGCCTCGTCGTAATGCCGGTGCTTGCCGGTGTAGCGCAGCTTCACGCGCTCGCCCGCCAGCGCGCCGGCGACGAATACCGCCTTGCCCGCGATATGCGCGACGCCGCGTCCGTCATGGGTCAGATCGGTGATATCGGCTTCGAGTGTGGTCATGCGGTATCTGGGGTATTCAATCGTTGCGCGACGGGCAGGATTTCGCGAGCCGCGCATGATAACAGCAGGATGCGCAGCGGTGCCGGCCCAGCCAGCGCCGCTGCTATAGTTTCGTTATGGCCCCCATCGCGCCACCACGTATTCTCGTCGCCGACGACGATTCGGTGAGCCTGCTGTTTCTGGCGTCGGCGCTGCACGAACTGGGTTGCGAAGTGACCGCCGTCGCGAACGGAATGAACGCAATCGCTGCCTGCGAAAAGCAGAAATTCGATCTGCTGCTGCTCGACCGCCGCATGCCCGATCTCGGCGGTGCGCCCCTGCTGCAGGCGTTGCGCGCGCGAGGCAATCTGGTCGTCGCGATTGCGACCAGCGCCGAGCTCGATGCCATCACGCGCGACGAACTGCATGCCGCCGGCTACGTCGACGCGCTGACCAAGCCGATCGGCATCGATCGCCTGGCGAGCGTGCTGGCCGATACGCTGCCTGATTGGCAGGTGGGCCACGCGCATATTGCGTCGACTGTTGAGGTCAGGTTTTGCGCCATTGATTTGCTCGACGACACCGGTGCGCTCGCCAGCGTTGGCGGCGATGCCGCTGCGCTGCGCGGTTTGCGGGGTTTGCTGTTGCAGGACCTTGCAGCGACGATTCCGCTCATCGCCGCAACGGTGCAGCCCATGTCGATGCAGGACTTGCGCGATTATCTGCACCGCTTGCGGGCCGCCTGCCGCTATTGCGGCACACCCATGCTCGCCGTGGCAGCGGCGCGACTCGAAGCGAAACTCGGCGTGGACGACCGAAGTATACAAGTGGAGTTTGTCGAATTTGTGGATGCATGCGAGCGCACGTCCGCTGCGCTCGTTACTCAACTTTCGCCGGAGGCGTCCTGATCGCGCACGGCGACGGCGCCAAGCATGCGCCACGCACGCAGCTCGCCGCCGTCGAGGTGCGCAGCAATCAGCGCACGCATCAGGCGGCGCAGCGCTGCCAGATCCGCGCGCGCCGGGATCTTATCCTGCTTCAGCGCGAGCAAAGCCGAGCCACGCACGCGAATGCCGTCGCGCGTATCGCGCCACGGCGCCGGGCCGTGTTCGTGGCGATAGCAATAGTCCTGGTCGGGCACAATCGGCGCTCCGTCGTCACCCTCCGCATCGAGTACCAGCGCATAACCCAGATGCGCCAGCAGATCGCGCTCGAAGCGTCGCAGCGTCCACGCCTGCGGCTCGCCGCGCGCGATGCGCGCCAGCGTTTCCATGTAGTCGGCAAACAGCGCGGGATGCGCGTCCTGGCGCGGAGTCAGGCGCAGTACGAGTTCGTTGAGATAGAGCGCGCACAGCAACGCTTCGCCGTGCAGGTCGAAGCCGGAGCCAGCTGCATCGATCTGAGTCAGGGTGGCGAGTTCTCCGCGCCCGCTCCAGCCAAGCTGCAGCGGTGTCAACGGCTGCAGCAGCGCACGTGGTGTACGCGTGCGCTCGCGACGCACCCCGCGCGCGACGAGTCCGACCCGGCCGTGATCGCGCGTCAGACATTCGAGCAGCAGCGAGGTTTCGCGATACGCGCGTGCATGCAGAATGAAGGCTGGTTGCTGCTCAACGCGCATGATGCAGGCTCAGATCAGACATATTTAGCCGCAAAGAGCGCAAAAGAGAGCCTTGCTTTTACTTCGCGTCATTTGCGCTCTTTGCGGCCAACGCTCTTTCACACGCAGTTCAGTCGGAATAGCCAAAGCGGTGCAGTGCG
>NZ_DATBQK010000137.1:0-13262 GCF_036560865.1 Rudaea sp. | reverse complement strand
GGGAAGACGGGAAGACGGGAAGACGGGAAGACGGGAAGACGGGAAGACGGGAAGACGGGAAGACGGGAAGACGGGAAGACGGGAAGACGGGAAGACGGGAAGACGGAGAAGCATCCTCTCTGCTCTGCCGTCTCTTCGTCTATCCGTCTTCCCGTCTCCCCGTCTCCCCGTCTCCGCACCCTACGGCAACAACGCCATCAACGCATCGTGCAGCAACGGCCGGCGCCAGCCGTCGAGCGCTGCGGGCCAGGCGCGGTCGGCGAGCAGGGATTCCAGATGTCGGCGCGAGCAAAGCAGCCCTTCGGGCAGGTCCAGCGCATTCGCGACTTTGGCGACGGCCTCTTTCATCGCGGATGCGGCGCGCTTTTCGGCGTTGCTCATCGGCGGCGGAATCGGCGCGATGGCGCGGTCATCATCGGTCAACGGCGCCTGCAGTACGGCAAGCAGTTGCGTGCGCTGCGCGCTGCGCAGGGCGCGCAGTCCCTTCGTGCGTTCGAACAGTTCGTCGACACTCGCGGGCGGCTGCGCGGCGAGATTGAGCGCATGCGCATCGTCGAGCAGCCACGGGCGCGGCTTGTCGAGCGCGCGCGCGCTGGCGTCGCGCCAGAGCAGGAGGCGGCGCAGCAACGCCTGGTTGTCGCGCGGCCAGTCGGCGGCACCGCGGAACGCGCGCTGCGGTTGCGTGTCGGGCGTGGAGTGACGCACGCGCTCGATCATGCGCCGGCAGTCCTCGGCGAGCCACTCGCTGCGGCCCAGCACGCGCAGTTTTTCGCTGAGCAGCGCATGCAGTTCGGGCAGGTGTGCGACATCCTGCGCCGCGTAATCGAGCTGCGCGGGACTGAGCGGGCGCTGCAGCCAGTCCGAGCGCGTTTCGGATTTGGGCAGATCGATGCCGAGCAGCAAGGCGACGAGTTTCTGGTAACTCAGGCCAAAGCCGAGCCCGGCCATCGCCGCGGCGATCTGCGTGTCGAACAGGTTGGCCGGCCCTTCGGGCACGATCATGGCGAGCGCTTCGAGATCCTCGCTGGCGCTGTGCATCACGCACATGCACGCCGCATCGCGCAGACGCACCGCGAGCGCGGCATGCGCGTCGAGCCTGGGCGCATCGAGAAGTGCGGTTACGCCGTCGATATTCACCTGCAACAACGCTAGCCGCGGCGTGAAGGTATTGGTACGCATGAACTCGGTATCGAGACCGATCAATGCATGCGCGGGACGCAGGATCATCCAGGCGTCTAGCGCGGTCGGGTCGTCAATCCATTGGTACATCAGGAAACCCTGTGTTCACGGGTGGGTCGAATCAGGACGGTCAGAAACCACGAATGGTTTCGCGTCGCCGCCGCGATTTGTCGCGAGGGTGGACCGCGACTCAGTTGCGAGGCGAAGGCGCATAGCCTAAGGTGCAGCCGCAGGATTGTCAGTCAAAATATTTGAACCAGACCAATGCCGGGTAGTGAAGTCGTCCAGAAACAGAGCGTGCTCGGCGGCATCGCGGGAATTGCGCTGCTTCTGTTCGCGCTGGTTTATCGTTTCTACCCGAACTTGCCGAGTACCGCGCCGCCGTCGCCGCTGCCACGCAGCGCAGCCAATTCCGACAACACGATGTTGACTGCGCAAGCGCAACAGCCGGCGCCCGTTGCGCCTGCCGCCACGCCTGCAGCGGACGACTCGGCGGCTGCGACGCAATGGGGTCCACCCGCGAGCTTGGCGCCGCCACCGCCACCGCCGCCGAAGGCGATTGCGGCCCTCCTCAAGAAAGCCGATGCCGCGTTCGACCGGGGGCGTTTGCTTGAGATCAAGGATGGTGCGCTCGCGCTGTATCGCCAGGCGCTCAATGGCGACGCGAGGAGTGCCGCGGCCAAGGCTGGAGTGGAAAAAGTACACAATGCGATTCTGCAGCAGACCGGCGACGCGCTCGATCGCGGCGACGAGAACGAATCCGCGCGCCTTATCGCCGCGCTGCAGGATTTCGCGCTCGACGACAACAACGTCGCGGCCCTGCAGACGCGCTTGAAGAAACTGCGCCAGACCACGCCGCTGCTCACGCGCGCGGCCGAATTGTTGCACCAGGCCGCAAGCGAGGCGAGCGCAGGCAAGGATCAAGCCGCCGCACTCGACGTTTACCGCCAGATCATGAAAATCGATCCGGGCAACAAGCTCGCCGATCAGGGGCTCGCGCAGATCGAGCGTGGCTACCTGGATCGCGCGCTCGGCGCGGCGGCGCAGGACGATTTCGGCGGCGCCGATCAGACGCTGGCTGCGGCCTCCTCAATCCGTCCGGGCTCGCACGAACTGCTCGATACGCGCACGCGGATCGAAGGCATCCGCCGACAACGCGCGACGGCGGTGATGTCGCAGGCGAATTCCGCGCTCGACGCAGGCAATCCCGATCTTGCCCAGCTGCTCGCGCAGAAAGCGCTGGGCTTGAGCCCCGATGTCGCCGGCATCGATGTGTTCAACGAGCGTCTGCACAACGCGCGCCTGTATGCGAATTACAAGCCGGGACAGGTCATCAGCGATGCGTTTGTCGATCGCAACGGCAAGGCGCCCCCGCTCATCGTCATTCCGACCGGCAGTTTCATCATGGGCTCGCCGGCGCAGGAGAGCGGACATCGCAGCAGCGAGGAACCGCAGCGCGAGGTGAAGATCAGCGTCGGCTTCGCGCTCGGCCGCGACGAGGTCAGTGTCGCGGAGTTCCGTACCTTCATCGACGACGCCAACTATCAAACCGACGCGGAAAAACTGGGCAGTTCGATCATCTATGACGAGGAGTCCGGACGTACACTGGAGCGTCACGGCATCACCTGGCGCAAGGATTACAACGGCGAGAGCGCCGGCGATACGCTGCCGGTGATCCATGTGTCGTGGAACGATGCGCACGCATATGCGCAATGGTTGTCCACGCGCACCGGCAAGCATTACCGCTTGCCGAGCGAAGCCGAATACGAATACGCGTTGCGTGCCGGCAGCGCGACGCGCTTTTGGTGGGGCGACGGCAATCCGGCCAAGCCGCTGGCGAACCTGACCGGCGATGGCGATCGCTCGCCGACGAGACACTTGTGGGCGAATTCATTCCCACACTACAGCGACGGCTACTGGGGACCGGCACCGATCGGAAAATTTCCGGCCAATCCGTTCGGCCTGCGCGATATCGACGGCAACGTTTCCGACTGGGTCGAAGACTGCTGGCACGACAGTTATCTGCGCGCGCCGGCGGACAGTCGTGCCTGGGTCAATCCGGGTTGTGAACGCCGCGTCGTGCGCGGAGCATCATGGGGCAGCGCGCCGGATCAGGCACGTTCGGCATTCCGCGGCAGTCTTCCCGCCGATGCGCGCAATGCGCAGGTCGGCTTGCGGGTCGCGCGCGATTTGTAGTCGCGGCAAGAAAATCCGCGCGTCGATTTTTGTATACACGAGTGGCAAAGCGCCTATACCACCGGCTGCGCGCGCGGAACCCCATGTGTGCCGATTCCTGAGCACCCGGGTCCAAGTCAAGCCCTTATTTGCTAAATTATGTGATGTAAGTCACATAAATTGTTGTATTGCGAAGTTTTTTGTTGACCGAGAGATAAACGCGTGATGAATATGAACCATCTGGCAACCCCCTGACCGCCAGATGCACCGTACAGGATTTTTTTCTGCGCGGCGCACACAAACCGCAATCCTTACCTGAAAGGAAAATCCGATGAAAACGCACTTCGAACTCAACGGTTCCCTGACCGAATTGAGCAGCTACCCGATCTGGGCGCAGGACATGGTTGCCGACTGCGCACAGGTCAAGCAATCTGTCCTCGATCACGAACTTTTCGCCATGATGCGCGAAGCGAAACTCGATCTGCAATCTACCAGCAACTTCATGCTCGGCATCTGGCCGGTGATCGAGCGTTTCCCCGGCTACATGGCTCTGAGTCTTCTGAAGACGCAATTCGGTCGCAGCGCGGGCGACAATCTTGCGCGTCGCTGGCTGGTGCGCAATATCCGTGTCGAGCAGAATCACGCCGAACATTGGCTTAGCTGGGCCGAGGGCGCGGGCGTTGCGCGCGAGAAAGTCCTGCACGGCAGACCCCCGCATCAAGCGGCCACACTCTCCAACTGGTGCGAGGAAGTCTGCAAGAGCGACTCGCTTGCCGCTGGCGTCGCCGCAACCAACTATGCCATCGAAGGCGTGACCGGCGAATGGTCGCAGTTCGTTTACGACAGCGAGACCTATCGCAACAGTTTCCCCGCGGAAGCAAGAACCAGCAGTCTGCGCTGGCTGCAGCTGCACGCCGCCTACGACGATACCCATCCGTGGGAGGCGCTGGAGATCGTCTGCACGCTGATGGGAACGGCGCCGGCCGCGTACGAAGTCGCGCACCTCGGCGAGTGCATCAAGCGCAGTTACATGAGCATGCGCCTGCTCGCGGACCGTTGCGTCATGCCCAGCCGTGTCGTCCAGGTGGCGATCGCCGAGGCAGCGTGATCGTGGGTCTGACTGGTTACAGGTATCGGATATGATGCGTTTGTGATGAGAAGCAAACCGCTCGCTTCGCAACAGGACTTGGCGCGGCGCTTGTTGCCGCTGGTCTGGGGGCTATTGGCTCTCGTAGGCTTCCTTGTTGCCCTGATCTGGGGAGCCTTGAAGCTGCAGATCGCTCTCGCCGCACTTCTCAACGGCGAGAGCGTTTGGTCCAAGGCGCAGAAGCAGCTGGTGATCGATCTCGATGCCTACGCGGCGAGCGGCGACCCGCAAAACCTGACCAGTTTCCAGAACAACTTCACCCTGCTTGAGTACGACCGTTTCGCGCGCAACGAAACCGCCAAGGAGAGCTTCAACTACGAAGAGGTGGTTGCGGCCCTGAGCCACCGCAATGCGATAACCGAGGCAATTCCGGTAGTGATCTTCATGTTCGTGCATTTGCCGAACGCGCCCTACCTCAAGGACGCTCTGCAGGCATGGCGATCGACGGACAGCGCGATCGACGAGCTCAAGCTCATCGCGGAGCAAGTGCAGCATGCGCGCACCGCGGATACATGGTCCAGTCAGGAAATGACCCGGCAGAGGACGCGTATTGCCGAACTGAACAACTACATCCAGCCGCGCAGCGATCTCTTCTCCCAGGCGATCGCCGAGGGCGCATCGTGGCTGGGGAAAGTGTTGTTCATGAGCGTGCTTGTAGCCGCCTGCATCGCCGCACTGCTTTGGCTGCAGATGGCAAGCAGGATTCTCGCCGGCATCCGCGGCAGCGAAGAACGATACCGCCTGCTGTTCGACAATGCCGCCGATGCGATCGTCATGATCGATGATTCCAGCGGGATTATTCTGGATGCCAACCGCACGGCGGCATCGTGGGTTCAGCGCAACTCGCAATACCTGGTCGGCATGCATTTCGCGCATCTGTTCGCCGAGAGCAGTTCGTCCAGTGGCCTGGGTGCTACGGCCGGTGCGTTACGCGCAAGCGACGGCAGTACGCGGCTGGTCGAGATGCAGAGCAGTTTTGTCGTCTGGGGACAAAAAAACGTACGCCAGGCGATCATCCGCGACGTTTCCGAGCGTGTGGCGATCGAGCAGGAGCGGCGCATCGCCGCCGAAGCTCTCGCGGCGATCGCCGAAGGCGTGGTCATCGCCGACGCCGAGCGCAAGGTGATTACCGCCAACGACGCGAGTTTCGCGATCACCGGTTTTTCTACCCAGCGGCTGCAGCGCTTTCCGTTCGGCGATACGCGCAGCTTGCCCGACAGCCGGCCGTTGCCCGCCGCGATATGGGACACCATCGCCAAGGTCGGCCACTGGCATGGCGAAGTGCAGAGCAGACGCCACGACGGAACGATCTACCCCGAGCGCTTGAGCATCAGTGCGATCCGCGACGATTTCGGCAAGGTCCAGCACTACGTAGCCGTATTCGCCGATATTTCGGCGCACAAGGCGCATCAGGCCCGGCTCGAGCATATGGCGACACGCGATATTCTCACCGGTCTGATCAATCGCGCGGAATTCGAATCGCATTGCGCCCACGCGATAGAAATTGCCGCGCAGGAGCATCATGCGCTGGCGGTGTTGTTCATCGACCTGGACGCCTTCAAGAGCGTCAATGACAGCTTCAGTCATGGCATCGGCGATCGCCTGCTGGTCAAGGTGGCCGAGCGTATCCAGCGACAGCTCGGCGGCGCCGGGGAGGTCGCGGGGCGTATCGGCGGCGATGAGTTCACCGTGCTCGTTCCCAAGCTCGATACGCGCGAGGACGCGACCGGGCTCGCGGCGCGTCTGCTGTTGGCGCTGTCCGAGGCCTATCTGATCGAGGAGCAGGAAATCGTGCTCAGCGCGAGCATCGGCATTGCCGGCTATCCGCTCGACGGCAGCGATGCAATCTCGCTCATCGCCAATGCCGATGCGGCCATGTATACGGCGAAAGCGTCCGAGCGCAATGCGTTCCGCTTTTATCTGCCGATCATGCACGCGAATGCGCGCCGGCGCCTGCGCCTCGCTGCGGACCTGCGTCAGGCATTGGCGAACGACGAATTCAGCGTGGTTTATCAGCCAACGGTGGAACTGCGCAGCGGCCGCATCGTCGCGGTCGAAGCGCTGCTGCGCTGGCAGCATCCGGAACGCGGCGAAGTACCGCCCGCGGAATTCATTCCGATGGCCGAGAGTCTGGGCCAGATCCGCCAGATCGACCAGTGGGTCATGCAGACCGTGCTTGCGCAATTGACGGCGTGGAATCAGTCCGGAGTGCCGCCGATCCGCGTGGCATTGAACGTTTCCGCCAGCTGGTTTGGCCATCCGGCATTCGTGGAATTCCTGACGCGTGCCTTGCAGGCATCACAATTGTCGGCGGACCGGCTGCTGCTCGAAATCACCGAAAGCTCGATCCTGCGTCTGGGCGAAGACACCGACCGCACGATGAAAGCGCTGCAGGCGCTCGGCGTCTGCGTCGCGATCGACGATTTCGGCACCGGATATTCGTCGATGGCCTATCTGAAGCTGCCGGCAGTGACCTATCTCAAGATCGACCGATCCTTCGTCAGCGGATTGCCCGACAACGCCAACGACTCAGCGATCATCCAGGCCATGCTGGCCATCTCGCAGAGCCTGGGCTTGCGCACGATCGCCGAGGGTATCGAGAGCGAGGCGCAGCACGACTTCCTGCTGCGCTCAGGTTGTGCCGAGGCACAAGGCTTCCTGTATTCGTATCCGCTGAGCGCTGCGGAAATCAGCCACCTGTTGAGCCCCAACCCCAAGCTGGGCAAGACGAAATTGCAGCTGGTCGCGACCAAGCGCTAGTCAGTGCTGGCTCGACCGCAGCGACGAAATCCGTTGCGCCGATTCAGCCTGGTTTCGTCGGGCTGTCGCGCAGTTCGCGGCGCAGGATCTTGCCGACATTCGTCTTCGGCAGCGAGTCGCGGAATTCGATGATCTTGGGCAGCTTGTAGCCAGTCAGGTTGGCGCGGCAGTATTCCTTGATCGTGGCTGCGGTCAGGTTCGGATCCTTCTTCACCACGACGACTTTCACCGCCTCGCCGGATTTTTCGTCCGGTACGCCGACCGCGGCGACTTCGAGCACGCCCGGGCAGGCGGCGACCACATCCTCGATCTCGTTCGGGTACACGTTGAAGCCGGAGACAAGGATCATGTCCTTCTTGCGGTCGACGATGTAGAAATAACCTTTTTCATCCATCCTGGCGATATCGCCGGTGTGCAGCCAGCCGTCGGGCGTGATCACTTTGGCGGTCTCGTCGGCACGCTGCCAGTAACCTTTCATCACCTGTGGGCCCTTGACGCAGAGTTCGCCGACTTCGCCCTGGGCCAGCAAGTTGCCGTTGTCATCCTGGATGCACACGTTGGTGGAGGAAATCGGCAGGCCGATCGAGGCATTGTACTCGGCGAGATCAAGCGGATTGATGCACGCGGCGGGTGAGGTTTCGGTCAGGCCGTAGGCTTCGACCAGAGTACACTTTGTCACTTTTTTCCATTTTTCCGCAACCGTGCGCTGCACGGCCATGCCGCCGCCAAGAGTCAGGCGCAGGTGCGAGAAGTCGAGCTGATCGAAGCCCGGCGTGTTGAGCAGGCCGTTGAACAACGTATTGACGCCGGTGATCACGCTGAACGGCACCTTGGCCAGTTCCTTGACGAAGCCGGGCATGTCGCGCGGATTGGTGATCAGCAGGCTGAGCCCGCCGATCTGCATGAACACCAGGCAGTTCGCGGTCAACGCGAAGATGTGGTACAGCGGAATCGCGGTGATCACGACTTCCTCGCCTGCGCGCAGATTGGTGCCCAGCCAGGCCGCGGCCTGCAGCATGTTCGCGACCATGTTGCGATGGGTCAGCATCGCGCCCTTGGCGATGCCGGTGGTGCCGCCGGTGTACTGCAGGAACGCGATGTCGTCGTGGCCCACGTCGACTTTCGGCAGCTTGCCCAGTCCGCCCAAGGTCAACGCATCGTTGAAGCGTACCTCGTTGTCGATGCGATAGGCCGGCACCATCTTCTTCACGTGGCGGACGACGAGATTGGTGATCAGCGATTTCGGAAAACCGAGCATGTCGCCCAGTGCCGAGGTGACGACATGCTTGACGCTCGGCGTCTGCGGCAGGACTTCGGCCAGCGTGGCGGCGAAATTGTCGAGTACGACGATCGCACTGGCGCCGGAATCGCTCAGTTGATGCTTCAGTTCGCGCGCGGTGTACAAGGGATTGGTGTTGACCACGGTCAGGCCGGCACGCAGAACGCCAAACACGACGATCGGATACTGCAGCACGTTCGGCAGCATGATCGCGACGCGGTCGCCTTTCTTCAGCTTCAGATCGTTAAGCAGGTACGCGGCAAACTGGCTGCTCAGGCGATCGATGTCGCCGTAGGTCAGCGTCTTGCCCATGTTCGTGTACGCGGGGCGGTGACGGAACTTGTCGCAGGCCGTTTCCAGCACATCGGCGATCGAGCGGTAGGTGTTCACATCGATGTCGGTCGGCACACCGGCCGGGTAGCTGGCAAGCCAGGGGCGATCGCTGTTCGTCGTCATTACTCCCTCCACTGAACTTTGGATATTTATTGTTGGCCTTGGCTTACCCAATGCCAAAGCCTGTTCGAACCGCGATTTCAACACGCGAGTACCCGGCCGGCAAGCGGCATCGCAACGTAGTGGTGATCAGCGTCGACCGCGCTAGCTCGATTCGCTCGCCGACAATTTTGGCAAAGCTTTGTAAAGAATGGTTAGACCGCCAACAAAACGCCCGACCGCTGTGCGATGCGCGCACGCTTTGCGAGGCCATTCGCGCGAAGATCGCAAGCGGCGGTTAGGGCGGAGACTCGTGCGCGCGGCGAGAAACGGCGCGAATGTCTCGCGCCGTTTTCGTCTATTCAGGCCGTGGACAAGACCGCTCAGGCGGCTTTCGAACTCGCCGCTAGCTGGCGCAGCACGTAAGGCAGCAGGCCACCGTGGCGGAAGTATTCGACTTCCTTCGGCGTCAGCAGCAGCACCTTGACCTTGAAACGCTTCTCGCCGGCGTCGCCTTTGGCGACGACGCTGATCTCTTTCGCGGCACCGTCATTGAGACCCGCGATCTCGAATGTTTCGTCGCCCTTGAGGCCGATGCTCTGCGCGTTTTGGCCGCCGGTGAACTGCAGCGGCAGCACGCCCATGCCGACCAGGTTGGAGCGATGGATACGCTCGAAGCTTTCCGCGATCACCGCCTTCACGCCGAGCAACATGGTGCCCTTTGCCGCCCAGTCGCGTGAGGAACCGGTGCCGTATTCCTTGCCGGCAATGACGACGAGCGGAACATTTTCCTTTTTATACTTCATCGCGGCGTCGTAGATCGGTTGTTTTTCGCCATCGGGGTAGTGCAGCGTATTGCCGCCTTCCTCGCCGCCGAGCATCAGGTTCTTGATGCGGATGTTGGCGAAGGTGCCGCGCACCATCACGTCGTCGTTGCCGCGGCGCGAGCCATAGGAATTGAAATCGGCCTTGACCACGCCGTGCGCCTGCAGGAACTGACCGGCGGGCGAGGTGGCCTTGATGTCGCCGGCCGGCGAGATGTGATCGGTGGTGATCGAATCGCCGAAGATGCCGAGCACGCGCGCACCGCTGATGTCCGAGATCGTGCCGACCTGCATGCGCATGCCGTCGAAATAGGGCGGGTTCTTGATGTAAGTGGATTTGTCTTCCCAACCGTAGCGCTCGCCCACCGGTGCGTCGATCTGGTTCCAGCGCGAATCGCCTTTGAACACATCGGCGTAGTTGTGCTTGAACATGTCCGGGCCGACTGTGCGCGCGATCACGTCGCCGATTTCCTTGTTCGTCGGCCAGATATCTTTGAGGTAAACCGGATTGCCGTCGCTGCCGGTGCCAAGCGGCTGCGTGTTGAGATCGATATCGACCGTGCCGGCGAGCGCGAACGCGACGACCAGCGGTGGTGAGGCGAGATAGTTCATCTTCACCTCGGGATGCACACGGCCTTCGAAGTTGCGATTGCCCGACAGTACCGAGGCGACGACGAGATCGCCGTCGGCAACGGCTTTGGAAATTTCTGGCGGCAGGGGACCCGAGTTGCCGATGCAGGTCGTGCAGCCGTAGCCGACGACGAAGAAGCCGAGCTTTTCCAGCTCTGCAAGCACGCCGGCTTTCTTCAGATAATCGGTGACCACGAGCGAGCCCGGCCCGAGCGAGGTCTTCACCCACGGCGCGGCCTTGAGACCTTTTTTTACTGCGTTGCGCGCAAGCAGACCGGCACCGAGCATCACCGCGGGATTGGAGGTGTTCGTACATGAGGTGATCGCGGCGATCACCACGGCGCCGTCGCGCAGCTTGAAGCGCTGGCCGTTGCGCGAGACCGGTTGACCGGCGCCGTTGACGCTGGCGTCGTGACCGACCGCGGTGTCGCCGCCTTCGTTGGCGAAGCGCGCTTCGGCGCCGTTCTTCGGCGTGCGGTTCGCGGCCAGCGCGGTCAGCGAATCCCTGTAGCTCTTGCCGACGTCGCCGAGCAGCACGCGATCCTGCGGACGCTTGGGACCGGCCAGCGACGGTTTCACGTCGGCGAGATTCAATTCCAGCGTCGAGGAAAATTCCGCTTGCGGCGTATTCGCGTCGTGCCAGAGGCCCTGCGCCTTCGCATACGCTTCGACGAGCGCGATCAAGGCCTCGTCGCGGCCCGACAGGCGCAGATAGGTCAACGACTCGCTGTCGATCGGGAAGATGCCGCAGGTCGCACCGTACTCGGGCGCCATGTTGGCGATCGTTGCGCGGTCGGCCAAGGGCAGGTACGGCAGGCCATTGCCGTAGAACTCGACGAACTTTCCAACCACGCCGTGCTTGCGCAGCATCTGCGTCACGGTCAGCACGAGATCGGTCGCGGTCGCGCCTTCGGGCAGCGCGCCGGTAAGTTTGAAGCCGACGACCTGTGGAATCAGCATCGACGAAGGCTGGCCGAGCATCGCCGCTTCCGCTTCGATGCCGCCGACGCCCCAGCCGAGCACGCCGATGCCGTTGATCATCGTGGTGTGCGAGTCGGTGCCGAACACGGTATCGGGAAACGCCCAAGTCTCGCCGTCCTTCTCCGCGGTCATCACCACGCGCGCGAGGTATTCGAGATTCACCTGATGCACGATGCCGGTGCGCGGCGGCACGACCTTGAAATTGTTCAACGCCGTTTGCCCCCAGCGCAGGAAGCTGTAGCGCTCCTGATTGCGCGCGAATTCGGTCTTCACGTTGAAATCGAGCGAATCGGCCGCGCCGAACTGATCGACCTGCACCGAGTGGTCGATCACCAGTTCGGACGGAATCAGCGGGTTGATTTTCTTCGCGTCACCACCGAGCTTGACGATCGCATCGCGCATCGCCGCCAGATCGACCACGCAGGGTACACCGGTGAAATCCTGCAGCACCACGCGCGCAGGCATGAACGCGATTTCGGTGTCCGGTTCCTTGGTCGGTTGCCAGTTGGCGACGGCTTCGATTTCCTTGGCAGTGACAGTGACACCGTCTTCGAGGCGCAACAGGTTCTCGAGCAGGATCTTCATCGAATACGGCAGGCGCGTGATATTGAACTTCTGACCGAGTTTGGCGAGGCTCGCGATCGTATAACGCTTGCCGTTGACTTCCAGCGTGTCGCGGGTGGCGAAGGAATCGGTCATGGTGAGGCTCCTGGCATCGAGGGTGCGACTGGTGAATCAGCCCGTTATTATCGCGCAGACACCAGTGCCGCGGTAGGGGCGCAGCTCAATAGGTACGCGCTCTACGAACCGCTCAAGGTGCATTGCGCGAGCAGACCGCGCGCGAGCATTGCGTACTGATGGCGGCGAAATAAAAGACGCCATTGCGAGCCGCCGACCTGGCGCCAGAGCACGGCGGCGCGGATCGCGGCGAGCAGGAGTGCGCGGATCTGCGCGACTTGCGTATCCTGGCGCAGAAACTGCGGTTCGCCTTCGACGACGATGCGCGGCTGCAGTTTGGAAATCGTGTCCGCATACAGCTGTGCAAGACGCGCCATCACAATCGGGTTGGCCGGCTCCGTGCCCGCGGTCTGTTGCGCGATCGACTCGATGCCCGCGCGCAGCGCGCCCAGCGTCTGCGGCCGGCGCGCGAGCTTGGCGCGCACGCGCAGCACCGAAATGGCGATGCGCGTGATCGCCAGATCGCGCTTGACGTCGTCGAGCTGCGCGATCAGCGTTTCCAGACCCAGGCGCAGATTGCCGATGCCGCCGAATACATCCGCCGGACTCGTCGCATCGATTTTGAAGACGCTCGCGAGGCTTGGCTGCATCGCCACGCTGTCGCCACTGCCGCGCGTCGCCGTCGCGCGCACCAGCGCGATCGCCTGAAACATGCCCGCAAGTGCGATGACTCGTTCTTCCCTCACGCCCCGCTCCGCAGTCCGCCAAACGGCGCATCGGTCGCGTCGATCACGCCGCCGCCAAGACATTCCTCGCCACGATAGAATACGACGGATTGGCCCGGAGTTACCGCGCGCTGCGCGCTGTCGAATTCCACTTCGCATTCGCTGCCTTGCATGCGCACCAAGCAAGCCTGGTCGGTTTGACGATAGCGCGTTTTCGCCGTGCAGCGAAATTCGGCGGCCGCTGGCGTTGCCGCAGTCCAGCTCAACTGGCTGGCGCGCAGATGCCGCGACTGCAGCCATGCGTTTTCACCGCCCTGGGCGACATACAGCACGTTCTGCGCGACATCCTTGCCGACCACATACCAGGCGGTGCTGGCCGCGCCGCGGCGGCCGCCAATGCCAAGGCCGTTGCGCTGACCCAGGGTGTAGTACATCACGCCGTCGTGCTCGCC
>NZ_DATBQK010000136.1:0-6168 GCF_036560865.1 Rudaea sp. | reverse complement strand
GCAACGATCCGGATACCGACATCGCCGTGATCCAGATTCCGGCGCAGAATTTGACCGCGCTGTCGCTCGCCGATTCGAGCCAGTTGCGCGTGGGCGATTTCGTCGTCGCGGTCGGCAGTCCGTTCGGTCTGAGCCAGACCGCGACCTCGGGCATCGTCTCGGCGCTGTCGCGTACCGGCCTGCGCGGCCTCGGCTACCAGAACTTCATCCAGACCGACGCCTCGATCAATCCGGGCAATTCCGGCGGCGCCCTGGTCAACCTGCGCGGCGAACTGGTCGGCGTCAATTCGGCGATCTACTCGCCCTCGGGTGGCAATGTCGGCATCGGCTTTGCGATTCCGTCGAATCTGGCCAGCGATGTGATGCGCCAGCTGATCGCCACCGGCAGCGTCAAGCACGGCACGCTCGGCGCGCAGGTGCAGACGCTCACCGCGGAAATCGCGCGCATGCTTGGCAGCAAGACCGACCAGAAAGGCGCGGTGGTGACCCAGGTGCGACCCGAGTCGCCTGCCGCCGCAGCCGGATTGCAGCCCGGCGACGTGATCGTCGCGGCCAACGGCAAGCCGGTGCAGACCGAAGACGACGTCTACAACGCCGAAGGCATCGCCCCGATCGGCAGCGCGATCGAACTCAAACTGCTGCGCGAGGGCAAGCCGCTGACCCTGAGCGCGCGCCTCGCCGCCGAGGAGATCAGCAGCCTCGACGGCGCCAAGCTCGACGCGCGCATGGCCGGCGCCGAACTTGCCGACGTCAGCGAGCGCGTGCGGCGCAAGGACATCGGCGGCGTCAGCGTGCTGCGCATCGTCGCCGACAGCAACGCGGCAAAGAACGGCCTCAAGGCCGGCGATCTGATCTTCGGCGTCAATCAGGTGCGCATCAATACGCTCGCCGACTTGAAACCGCTGTCCGCACGCACGCCGCGCCAGTTGCAGCTGTCGATCGTGCGTGGCGGCGAACAGTATCTGCTGAACATGCAATAAGTCGGTAGTGGGTCAGTTTGAAATTCTTTTGTCCGTTCGTGGTGAGCCTTCGACAAGCTCAGACCGGGGTACGCTTCGCGTATCGAACCATGAGTGGCAATCCTGCGTGCCGTTCACCCTTCGATCCCACAGGGACTTCCTGCGGTCGTACCTCAGGGCGAACGGAGCATTATCTCAAACTGACCCACTACCAATAAGCCTGGACGATGCAGCGAAGACGGGACTAGGTGATAATGCCAGCCCGTTTTCTGCCGGCGGATCCAGACGTGAAATTAGTGTATAAGTATACTTCCACCCGCCTGCTCGGGCTGGTCGCCGTATTCGCCGTGGCCGCACTTAATCTCGACTGCGCGCAGGCGCAGGCCGCGGCGGCCAAACCTGCCCCGAGAAAAGCAGCGGCTGCCGTGGCCAAACCCAAGGCACCGCCTGCGGCAACGGCCATCATCTGGCGCGGCGACCGCGCCACCGAGCGCGGCTTCGTCGCCGATCTGGTCAAACAGTACGAATTGAGCAAGCTCGGCAAGGTAACGATGCAGCCGTTCAGCACGATCTCCGGCATCGATGCGGTGCACGAGGGCGGCGCCGATATTGCCGGCAGCGCGCGTCCGGCGATGCCCGGCCGCAGCGAGGAGACCGGCATGACGTTCTATCCGGTCGCCTGGGATGCGCTGGTGCCGATCACCTCGCCGAAGAATCCGGTCAACAATGTCACCTTGCAGGAACTGTATGAAATCTACCTCGGCCGCATGACCAGCTGGAAGGACTTGGGCGGCGCGGACGAGCCGATCAATCTTTACGCGGTGGCCGGCCCGCTCGACGGCGTTGAATACAGCCTGCGCGAACTGCTTTATCACCGCGGCGACCAGGCGGTGTCCGTGCCGCGCCTGTACCTCAACACGGTCAAGCTCGAAGACGGCATCACCATCGATCCGCATGGCCTCGGTTTCACCACGTGGTCGGCGGTGTACGCCAACAAGGCGATAAAGATTCTCAGCGTCGAAGGTTCCAGCGCGAGCACCGCGAGCATCGCCGACGGCAGCTACCCCTTGTATTCGGTTCTGTATCTGGCCTCGCGCGACGACGGCAAGAATCGCGAAGCGACGGAGAAGTTCATCAAGTACGCCAGTTCCGATGCCGGCAAGGCGATCATTCGCAAACACCAGCTGCTGCCCTACGACGACGCGCCGGACCTTGTCGCCAAGAGAGACCAGCGCGTGGCGTTTGTCGATGCGCACATCAGCGCCGCGCCAGTGGAGACACCGAAGCGCGTGTCCGCACCGAATGCGACCGCGGACTATCTGCTGCGCACCCAACCCAATTCCCTGGAAGCGCAGGCAGCCAAGCAGCGCGCGGCACAGGCGGCAGCAGACAAGAAAGCCGCCCAGGCGGCGGACAAGAGCAACTGAAACTGCGTCATGCGCGTACGCGCCATCACCTTCGATTTGGACGACACCTTGTGGCCGATCGCGCCGGCGATGGTCAATGCCGAGCAACGCCTGGACGCCTGGTTGCGTACGCATTGTCCGCGCAGCGCAGTCGCCTATCCGATCGAGGCGATGCGCACGCTGCGCGATCGCGTCGCCACCGACAATCCGCATCTGGCGCACGACTTCACCGCGCAGCGGCGCCTGTCGCTGCAAACCGCGCTGCTCGCGCACGGCTATGACGAGGGCCACGTCGAGGCGGCTTTCAGCGCGTTCTACGCCGCGCGCAATGAAGTGCAGTGCTACGCCGATGCGCTGCCGGCGCTGCAGCGGCTCGCCGCGCGTTATCCGCTGGCTGCGATCACCAATGGCAATGCCGACCTCGACGCGATCGGCCTGAATCATCTGTTCCGCTTCTGCCTTTATGCCAGCGACTTCGGTGCGGCCAAACCCGCGCCGGAAATTTTCCACGCCGCCTGCGCGCGCCTGGGCCTGCCGCCCGAAGCCGTGCTGCATGTGGGCGACGATCCAGAGCTCGATGTCGCCGGCGCGCACGCGGCCGGCATGCGCTGCGTCTGGCTCAATCGCGGTGGTGCATTGCATGCCCCAGCAGCCACGCCCGATCTGGTCGTACGCGATCTGGCTGAGCTTGCCGAAGTATTGGACCAATTCAGCGCAGCCGCCTGAATCCACAGCCGTCCGCGGCAGGTCGTGCCGCGTCGTCGCCAACCGTCGAGGACATCCCATGCAAGGCCTGATCGAAATCCAGCGCGCCGCGCACACCACGCCGCTGACGGCGGTGACCAAAGCTTCACTGCGCAACATATTGCCGAACCTCGGCAAGAGCATGACGCAGTGGATCGCGGCAAACGATTTCCGCGCCGAGCCCGGCACGTTCTGCCTGCTGCCAGACGCCAAGGGCGGCCTGAAACGCGTGCTCGCGGGTGTGGCCGCGGCTGACGATCTTTACGCGCTCGCCGGCTTGCCGCTCAGGCTGCCGCCGGGCAACTACCGCCTCAGCGAAGACGGCCTTGCGCTCGATGCTAAGCGCGCCGCGCTCGGCTGGGGGCTCGGCGCGTATCAATTCACGCGCTATCGCAAAGCCGCGCGCGCACCGGCCAAACTCGCGCTCGACACGCCAACGCTGCGCGCGATCGAGGCGCGCCTCGACGCCACGCGGCGCGTGCGCGATCTGGTCAACACGCCGACCGAAGAACTGGGACCGGCCGAACTCGCTGCCGAAGTGAAGTCGCTCGCGCAGGCGCACGCCGCGACCTATCGCGAATGGGTCGGCGACGACCTGCTCGCGCACAACTTTCCGACCATACACGCAGTCGGCCGCGCCAGTCACCGCGCGCCACGCCTGGCCGAACTGACCTGGGGCGATGCCAGGCATCCGCATCTCGTGCTGATCGGCAAGGGCGTGTGCTTCGACACCGGCGGCCTCGATCTCAAATCCGCCGATGGCATGCGCTGGATGAAAAAGGACATGGGCGGCGCGGCACATGCAATCGCGCTGGCCGAACTCGTGCTGCGCGCAAACCTGCCGGTGCGTCTGACCCTGTTGATTCCGGCGGTCGAGAACTCGGTCGCGGGCAATGCCTACCGGCCCGGCGAAGTGATCCGCACGCGTGGCGGTGTCAGCGTGGAGATCGACAACACCGATGCCGAGGGACGCCTCGTGCTCTGCGATGCGCTGGCGTACGCGAGCGATTCCAAGCCCGATCTGATCGTCGATTTCGCCACGCTCACGGGCGCAGCGCGCGTGGCCCTGGGCCCCGATTTGCCGGCGTTGTTCAGCAATCGCGAAGAACTCGCGCACGCGACGATCGCCGCTGGGCGCAAGGTTCAGGACCCGCTCTGGCATATGCCGCTATGGGCACCGTATCGCGCGCTGCTCGACTCGCGCATCGCCGATCTGGCCAATGCCAGCGTGTCCAAGCACGCCGGCGCGATCACCGCCGCACTCTACCTGGAACGTTTCGTGCCGCAGGCGACGCCGTGGATGCACCTCGACACCTACGCGTGGAACGACGCAGACAAACCCGGCCGGCCCGCCGGCGGCGAAGCGCTCGGCCTGCGCGCGTGCTTTGCGATGTTGACGGAGCGTTATCGCGCGTAGTTGTGTTTCCACAATGTTGCATTGTGGAAATTCTGCTCTTTGCTCGTCATTCCCGCGGCTCTCAACAGCGAAGCTGGTCAAGCGGGAATCCGGCATCCATGCCGTCGCCTGCGCGCCATCCTCTTGGACTGATCCACCGCGGCGGCGACGCTGCTTTTTGATCATGTTTTTGAACTGGCTTTTGACCTTTACCCCTTTGTCGCGGTGAGTGCATGGCGGAATCGCCCGCAGGGGCGCGCGCAGGAGGCGCGCGCGTTCGCGAACGTACATGGACGTACGTCAAGCGAACCCCGCCATGCGCTCACGCACTCGCACGGCTTTATCGCGCGAGCGCGACATCGGGGGCGGCGTCTTTTGGTTACTTTTCTTCGCTGCTGAAGAAAAGTGACTCGCTCGCAGCAGGCGAGTGAAAGCCTTTGCTTTTGGAAGAGCAAAAGCGAGGAACTGGATTCCGGCTTGACCAGCTTCGCTGTTGAGAGCCGCGGGAATGACGAGCAAAAGAATCCAGAGCGGAGCGGTCGAGTCAGTCGACCACATCCTTGCCGACCGTGGTGTGCGGCAGCACGCGTGCGGCAAGCTTGGTGTCGGCGTGCAGCAGGTCGACTTCGTCGGCGAGGACGTGCGCGGCTTCGTTGAGCACGACATCCTTCGCCGCCTTGCGCTTTTTCTCCTCGTCCAGATCGGACTTGAGGCTGCGCTCGTCGGCCTGCAGACCGTCGTCCTCGTTCGCGTTGTCGCCGGGGCCGCGCTTGACCATGTTCTTGGCCGCATTCGACTGCGCGATCAGCGGCTTGTCGACCGCTGCCTTGTCATTCGCCGCACCGACATTCGCGCGCGCGACGGAATTGGCGTCGCCGCCTTGATTGACCGGCGGTACTGCAGCGGTGGCAGTCGGCGAGGCTGACGAAACGTCCGCCAGTTCCGGATGCCGTTGCTTGCGCTTGGCCTCCTGCTCGTCGCGCTCCTGGCGGCGCGCCTGCTCGTTGAGCGAGATCGTGGTCTCCTTGCGCAGCTTGCGCGTATCGGCGATGTCGGCCTGCAGCGCCAGCCATTCCTTTTCGCTGGCGGTACGTTTTTCGTGGCGCGCTTCGAGCATCGGCACGATCGTTTTCAGATCGCCGGTCGGCACGTAGTCCGCGGCCGTGATCGAGGTCCACGGCAGCGCGTTGTCGTAGGACTGTTCACCATTCTGGTCGAAATCGCCGGTGACCGGGAACTTGATGTCCGGGGTGACGCCGCGCAACTGGGTCGAGCCGCCGTTGACGCGGAAGAATTGCGCAATCGTCATCTTCAGCTCGCCATAGGTCGGTTTTTCGTTACCGTGCATCTGGTCGAGATCGAGCAGGTTCTGCACCGTGCCCTTGCCGTAGGTCGGTTCGCCGATGATCAGGCCGCGGCCGTAATCCTGGATCGCCGCGGCGAAGATTTCCGAGGCCGAAGCCGAGTTGCGATTGACCAGCACCGCCAGCGGACCGCTCCACGCCATGCCGGCGTTCTGATCGTCTTCCGGCGTGATGCGCCCATCCGCACTGCGCACCTGCACCACCGGACCCTTGTCGATGAACAGGCCGGTGAGATCGGTCGCCTCGTTGAGTGAGCCGCCGCCGTCGTTGCGCAGATCGATGAGTACGCCTTCGACCTT
>NZ_DATBQK010000135.1:0-13705 GCF_036560865.1 Rudaea sp. | reverse complement strand
GATGGCGTTGCTCGGATCCGAAGGCGCCGCGCGCGTGGCCAACGCGAGCATGCGCAACACGCGCCTGTTGCGCGACAAGCTCTGCGCGATTGCCGGTGTGAGCCAGTTGTTCGCGCGCCCGTTCTTCCACGAAGTCGCGCTGCGTCTGCCGCGCTCCGCGCACGACGTCGTCGAGCGACTCGCGCACGACAACATCGTCGCCGGTTTTGCGCTCGGTGAAGAATATTCCGAGTACGAAAACGTGCTGCTCGTGTGCGCGACGGAAACGAAAACCGAAAACGATCTCGATCATTTTGCGGCGGCGTTGAAGCGAGCACTCGCCTGATTTCGACGCACGTTAAATCGCGAGTGCAGTCGCGCGCTTTGCGCAAATTCTCGCAAATCGGTCACAAAACGCGTCTGCGAGAGCTTCCGGCGCAAAAAAATTTTCACGCTCCCGGCGTTCGTTCAGGCACTGTTTTCGTGCATCGAAAATTGCGCGTCAACACAATGAAATTGTGAGTCGATATCAATCCGCACAATTTTTATTTATATAAAAGTATATTAATTGTAAAATTGACATGCGCGTGAAGCGGCTGTAACCCGCATCAAATATAGCTTTTTTTGCATGTGCCGTGCGCGGCGTTGCGCAAACATTGATTCGGCGCGGATTTCCTGAAAATCGTTTGGACGTTTTTACGCCCGCCGTAAATTTCGTCGATGCGTGGCATTTGAAGCGCCCAGGTCGTCCGCAGCGGCCCGCGGCGGCGGCGTGGCGGCACGCGCGGTAGCACAAATCTGTTGACAGCAAAACACTTACGGAATAATTTTTGCGCCAACGTGACACCTGTACATGGATTCCATGACGGCGGCGAAGTTTGTAAAACCTTACATAGAGCACGGCAGCAAAGCAGTCGCCGTGAAAAAAGTGACGGTATCAATACCGCTTCACGTACTCAGACTTCTCTCCGATGAACGCACACGCCGCCAGGTGAACAATCTTCGGCACGCGACGAACAGCGACCTGCTGTGCGAAGCGTTCCTGCACGCTTTTACTGGGCAACACTTACCAACCGACGAGGAGCTAAGACGCGATATGGCTATGAAGAAAGCTGCAAAGAAACCCGCTAAGAAAGCTGCGAAGAAAGTCGTAAAGGCCAAAGTGGCCAAGAAGACCGCAAAGAAGACCGCAAAGAAGAAGTAAGAAACACCACGACGTAGAGTCATCTTCAACCAAAGCGACACGTACCCACGGACCTTCGGGTCCTGAAGTTCACCGAATGCGGAGTTGGCATCCGGTTTCCAAAGCAACAGATAAGATTCTTGCCAAACTTACCTCTCCCCGTGGGCATGTCCAGCACGGGGAGAGGCTCTAACCCTCGATCCATCCCGCCAGCAGCTCCCGCTCGGCATCTCCCACTTGACTAGCCCTGCGTCGCCATCGCGATGCTCTGCCTATTTCCTCTGTCTGGTCCGTTGAAATGCTGTCCGGCGCTGTCCAGCATTGTTGCGAGCAGCCTTTTGCTGCGGGCGTCCGACGAGAGAGAAATCACAGAACCGGACCGCCAAAGGGCTTAGATTTCAGGCACGGGACTCCAGCGACTGGCCCTCGGGGGCAGGCCGGGTACGCAAGATAGGCGCGCCTTCGAGTCGATCGGTGTTCTGAAGGAATGGGTGGCAGATCTTGTAATCCCCAATTTTGAAAATGGAAGTACATATATATAGAGGTCGGCTGACTGCGGTCGTTGTCGGGTAACGGTCGCTGCTGGCAGGGGGAGTCGGCGGAGTCGCGCGGGTCCAATCAAGAGTGGGCTGCGAGGCGGCAGGTGTGTCGAGGGTTCCGCCATGATGATTGGGCAGTCGGTACAGATACGCGAGTTGCTCGCCGAATTGCGACGCTTCGCCAGTTGCGATGCCCCGGTATTGATCGAGGGAGAGACCGGGACGGGCAAGGAACTTGCCGCGCGCGAAATTCATTACTCCAGTCCGCGCGCCGGCCGGCCTTTCGTGCCGGTGAATTGCGGCGCGCTTTCCGATTCGCTGATCGAAAGCGAATTGTTCGGCCACTGCCGCGGCTCGTTCACCGATGCAAAGATCGATCATGCGGGTCTGGTCGAGCATGCCTGCGGCGGCACCCTGTTCCTGGATGAAGTCGACACCTTGTCAGCCAAGGCCCAGGTTACCCTGCTGCGCTTTCTGCAGGATCGCGAGTACCGGCCGGTCGGGGCCGTAAAAATGCGCGCGGCCGATGTGCGCGTAGTCGCTGCGACCAATGCCTCGCTTGCCGAACTGGACAAGAGCGGCCGCTTCCGTTCCGATCTTCTTTATCGCCTCAATCCGCTTTATGTGCGCGTGCCGCCGTTGCGCGAGCGTCCTGGCGATGTGATCGAACTTGCCGAACACTTCCTGCAATCGGCAAGCAAACAGTTGGCGACGACACGCAAACGCTGGCGGCCGAGCGCACTGAGCGCACTGCGGACCTACGCCTGGCCCGGCAACGTGCGCGAACTCGAAAGCGTCGTGCTGCGTGCCTGTCTGCACGCAGAGGGGACGGATGTTGGTTTGCCCGAACTCGCGGCGGCGCTGCCGGAACTGGCGACCCGTGTCGACGCGGAAGCGCGCGAGCATTCGCCCAGCGGTACTTTCAGCGCCGCGAAGTCGCGGGCGATCGCATCGTTCGAGCACGGTTATCTCATCGATCTGATGCGCCGCGCGCACGGCAACGTCAGCGAAGCCGCAAGGCTTTCCAGCGTCGAACGGCGCCAACTCGGCAAACTGCTGAAAAAACGCGGCATCGAGCGCGTGCACTTCGGTCCAGAGTAGCTGCACGAGACTCATCAGTATTGCGATCGTTTGTCAGGCGAGCGTTCCGCCTGCCACGAACCGTCCGGGTCATTGCGCACCCGGCGCACCATAAAACCGGGTGTGAAATAACCCGGGCAACAAGGAGTCGATTCGCAACAAACGGATTTTTTTCAACCGCTTACCTTGCCACGGTCGGTGGCATGCGGATTGCTCTTTCTGTTGCCAATCTGCGCAGAGAGGTGCAGGCATGTGCGAACAGCAGTCGTGCAGCCGGGGCGGCAGCGGTGAAATCGAGAATGCGGTGATCACCTATCTCGGCAGTCGTCCGCGTGCGGCCGACACACTCGAAGGCATCGTCTCGTGGTGGCTGCCGCTGCAGCGTTACGAAATCGCGCGCGTGCGCATTGAGACTGTACTTGCCCATCTGGTCGATGCCGGCGTATTGCGGCGCGATCGTTTGCCGGATGGAGCCGACTTGTATGCATTGGACGACAAGGTAGAGCGGACGCCACATCCGCATTGAAGCTTTCTGATCGAGCGAGGAGAAATCTATGCCAGTTGCGCTCACATACCCGGGCGTTTATGTCGAAGAAATTCCCAGCGGCGTGCACACTATCATTGGTGTAGCGACGTCGGTAACGGCGTTCGTCGGCCGTGCGCCGCGCGGGTTGGTCAATACGGCGATCGTGATCAACAGCTTCGCCGACTACGAACGCCAGTTCGGCGGCTTGTCGCTCGCAAGCAGCGTGAGCTTTGCCGTACGCGACTTTTTCGTCAATGGTGGGCAGCAGGCGGTGATCGTGCGCCTGTATCACACCGATCAGGGTAACCCGGGCGCCAATCCTCCGGTTGCAGCCGTCGGTGGATTGGCCAAGTTGGCGGTTACCGACCCTAATTTTGCGCTTAGTTTTGTGGCGGCGTCGCAAGGCTCGTGGGGGGTGAACCTGCGCATCGGCGTGGATCAGGACAACACCAACGTCGATGTCGCACAATCATTGCTGGGTCCGACAGGCGGCAAAGGCGACCTGTTCAACCTCACGGTAACCGATACGGGTACCGGGGGCAGTGAGAGTTTTCTGAATCTGACCGTGAAGGACAGCGCCCGCCGCGTGGACAAGGTGCTGGCCTCCCAGTCGGCGTTGATTCGCTACGACGGCACGCCGTCGGCTGCAACCGTGATCAACGTTGCGGCAGGCAAGGAAGACAGGGATGCTCTGGGCAAGTTGGAAGATGCCTTGGCGGCTGCGCAGGCAACCTTGTTGCGCGACCAGATCAACGCAGCTGCTGCTGCGACAATTACCAGCGATCAGACGGCGGTAACCAAGGCAACGACCGACTTGAACACGGCATTGGCGACCGCACGTGCTGCAGTTTCGGATGGTGGCGAGTTGACTGCGGCCGATTTTCTGCCGGTAGACGGTCAGAAGAACAAGCTTGGTCTGTATGCGTTGGAACAACTCTACGCGCGCAATCAGCTGTTCAATCTTCTTTGCCTTCCGCCCTACAACCCGACATCGAGCGTCGGCCTGGAAGATGCCGATGTCGACCCCAGTCTGGTCGCCACCGCCGCCAGTTATTGCGAGCAACGCCGCGCGGTGTTGCTGGTGGATTCGCCGTCGGCGTGGACGAGTACGGATTCGGCAGTGAGCGGTTACAGCGCCAGTCCGGATCAGGTTGGAACCCGCAGCAGCAACGCAGCCTTGTTCTTCCCGCGCGTGCAAATGGCCGACCCGCTGCGCGGAAACCAATTGGAAACGTTTGTTGCAAGCGGCGTTGTTGCAGGAATTTTCGCGCGTACGGATACGCAGCGCGGCGTATGGAAGGCTCCCGCAGGAATCGGTGCCTCGCTGGTTGGAGTGGCCGCGCTGAGCGTTCCTTTGACCAACGCGGAGAACGGTGAACTCAGTCCACTCGGCGTCAATTGCCTGCGCAATTTCCCCGTTTACGGATGTGTGCTTTGGGGTTCGCGCACGCTCAGAGGAGCCGACGCGTTCGCCGACGAATACAAATACGTCCCGGTCCGGCGCACGGCTCTTTATATAGAGGAAAGCCTGTATCGCGGGACGCAGTGGGTCGTGTTCGAGCCCAACGACGCGCCCCTGTGGGCGCAGATACGCCTGAATGTCGGCGCGTTCATGCACGACCTGTTCCGGCAGGGCGCGTTCCAGGGGACGACGCCGAAGGATGCGTACTTCGTCAAATGTGACGCCGACACCACGACGCAGAACGATATCGACGCGGGCATCGTGAACATCGTCGTCGGTTTCGCGCCGCTGAAACCCGCGGAATTCGTCGTGATCCAGCTGCAACAGATCGTCGGCCAGATTCAAACCTGAGGAGTAAGTCATGGCGCAGTTCACTGTCAATGCCCAGCGCTTCGATCCGTACAAGAATTTCAAATTCCGCGTGAAGTGGGATGGCCGCTACGTTGCTGGCGTCAGCAAGGTGGGTGGCCTTAAGCGCACCACGGAAGTCGTCAAACACCGCGAAGGCGGCGACCCGAGTTCGAGCCGCAAATCGCCCGGACGCACCGAATACGAAGCCATCACGCTCGAACGCGGCGTGACCAACGATACCGAGTTCGAGAAATGGGCTAACAAGGTGTGGAATTACGGCTCCGGCCTCGGTGCCGAAGTCTCGCTCAAGAGCTTTCGCAAGGACATCATCATCGAACTCTACAACGAGGCCGGACAGCTCGCGCTTGCCTACAAGGTGTTCCGCTGCTGGGTGTCGGAGTATCAGTCGCTGCCCGACCTGGACGCCAATGCAAACGCGGTCGCGATCCAGCACATCAAGCTGGAAAACGAAGGCTGGCAGCGCGATGTGGAAGTGCCCGAGCCGAGCGAACCGACCTTCACCGATCCGTCCAATTAGCGTGTCATGCGAGCTTTGGGCGCGGCGCAATTGCTTGGCATCTGGGAGCAGGGACTTGAGCTCTCCTCGCCACGGCGCGCGCTCGTCTTGCTTGCGGCCGCGTGCCCCGAAACGGATTGGGGCGAACTGGCCGCGTTGCCGGTCGGCCGGCGCGACGATCTGTTGTTGCAATTGCGCGAGCATTTGTTCGGCGCGGAACTGACCCTGGTCGCCGCCTGCCCGGCATGCAGCGAACAACTCGAGTCGACCTTGCGCCTAGCCGACCTTCGCGTCGACGCTCCAGGCCTGCCGGGTGCGCACATGTTGAGTATCGGTGCTCGCGACATCGTGTTTCACGCGCCGACCGCAGGCGATCTGATCGACCTGCCGCAAGACCCGGCGCAGGCCAGCATGGCATTGCTCGCGCGTTGCGTGGATGACTTGCCCGCCACCGCAGGCATCGCCCTTTGGTCGGCGGACGATATGGAAACCATCGGCGCGGCAATGGCCGCCGCCGATCCGCAGGCGCGCACGGACATCGGTCTGGTGTGCGCTGCGTGCAATCACCGCTGGGAAAGTGTGTTCGATATCGCCTCGTTCCTGTGGTGCGAAATCGAGGCTTGGGCGCAGCGCACGCTGCACGAAATACACGCGCTTGCGCGTGCGTACGCGTGGCGCGAGCAGGACATCCTGGCGTTGAGCCCGACACGGCGACAGCTGTATCTGGAGCTGAGCCAGCCATGAGCGACGTACCGGCAGGCGGAACAAAGAACTTCCTCGTGCAAATGGTCGAGCGTGCAAGCGATGGCGCAAGCGCGGTGCGCCCGCGCGTGCCTGGATTATTCGAGCCCGTATCGACGCGGCGTTCGGTCTTTTCGACCTTCGGTCAAGCCGATACAGGCGAACCGGACCATGCGACGTCAAGCCGTGACGATGCGCTTTTCGCGGATCATGCGCATAGCCGAGATGCACGAGTGTTCAAGAGCAGGTCATCAAGACCGGTGTCGACTCCGGCGGACAGCGACCCAGGTTCGGAATCAGGCGCGGTCGATGCGCAGGACTCGCATGCCTCCGCGCGTGGCGAGCCTGCTCGTCAGGGGCAGATGCAGCCGGTGCCGACCAGGCCCGCCTTCGGATCTATGCGAGGCAACGTCGGTGAAACCGGCCTCATCGCCCGACGTTTGGCGAGCAGCGCGATGCAAAGTCTCGACGTGCCGCAGACGAAACCCGTATCAGACGCATCTTCCAAGACGAATCCGCCCGCGAACGCAACGATCGACAACGGACTTCCGAAAAACACGCTGACGCCCAAACGCGTACCCGAGAGATCGGTTGTCGGTGCGCGCGAAGCGACCCGCGAAACGCGTCACGCAGACGCTGCCGTCGGCACGCGAGCCGAGCCCACCGTCCATATCAGCATCGGCCGCGTCGAAGTTCGTGCGTTGACGCAGGCGCCGGTGAATCCACAGCAGCGCACGAACAATCCGCGCCGACCGATGAGCCTGGACGAATACCTGAACCGCAAGGAACGTGCGCGATGAGCGAGTCGACCGCCATCGCTGCGACCACGACCACGCTGCAGCATCTGCTCAGCGGCGGGATTCCGAGTCGCGATCAAAGCCTGCCTGGCCTGGTCGTCACCACGATGCCGCCGGACCTCGCGCGCAAGGGCCACAACAGCGCGCAGCTCAACATCTTTCTTTACCAGACCCAGGTCAACGCCGCCTGGCGCAATCTTGATATTCCGAATCAGGTGCGGCCCGGCGAAACCGCGACACCACCGCTGGCCTTGAACCTGCACTACATGCTTACCGCTTACGGCGACGAGAACGACGACGAGACGGTCAGCCATCGTGTACTCGGCGGCGCGATGAGCGTGTTGCACGATCATCCGTTGCTCGGTCGCGCGGAAATCAGCAGCGCCCTGGCCGGCTCCGGACTCGAAAATCAATTCGAGCGCCTGCGCATCACGCCGATCGTCCTGCTGATGGACGAGATGTCCAAACTGTGGACCGCGCTGCAGAGCAACTATCGGCTGTCGGCAGGTTACGAAGTCACCGTGCTGCTGATCGACAGCACCTTGCCGGTCAAGGCGTCCCTGCCGGTATTGAAACGCAGCGCGGACGATCGCGGACCGGTCGCGGTCGCCGGGCGCGCACCATCGCTTGACGGCATTCGCTATCCGCGCTCGCAGCAGGCGGCGCGCCTTGGCGACGATATCGCGCTCACCGGCTCGTATCTCGCCGTCGCCAACACGACGGTGGAATTCAGCAGTCTGCGGCTGCCGAAACCGATACTGTTGACGCCGACGGTCGGAGATCGAACCGGCGAAATCAAGCTGCATATTCCGTCGCTGGCCGACGATCCCAACGCGATGACCAACTGGGTGCCCGGTCTGTACACCGTCGCGGTGATCGTGCAGCAGACCAGCGGTCCGCCGTTGATCAGCAACGAAATTGCGTTCGCCTTGGCGCCGACGATCACGCGAACTCCGACCACCGCGGCCGCCGGAACCATCAATCCCGCGATCACCTGCACGCCGCGAATTGCCGCCGGCCAACGCGTGCTGCTGCTGTTCGGCGATGGTCAAACTACGCCCGATTCGGTCGATCAGCCGCCGCCGGCTGCAAATGCGCCATCGCTGGCGAAATTCACCCTGAACAGCGTCGCGAAAAATGCCGATGGCACGGCGAAGACCTATACCGTGCGTCTGCGCGTCGACGGCATCGACAGCATCCCGGTGATCCTGACAGGTACGCCGCCCCTACCCGCCTTCGATCCTGCGCAACAGATCACCATCACATGAGTACCTACGAGCAATGGCAGGACACGAACAATCGCTATCTCGCAACAGCGATCGCCGATCTGCGCACGCGGCTTGAGCGATTGGCCAACGACGCCGCAACTGGCGATGCCGCGAATCTGACGCCGCCTAAAACAGTGCCGGCGAAAAAGGATTCATGGCTGAGCGGACTGCTCAAGCGTGAACCCGTTGCGGCGACGACCGGCGTTGGTGGTTTGTTGACCAGTACGACGCGCCTTGGCGAACCGCACAACGAGCCGGCGGAAGCGCAGGAATCAAAAACGGCCGGCGCTGCCGCAGACGACACGCCTGCAGCCGTCCTGCTCGCGCGACGTCTGGGTCTGAGCGATTTCGAACGCAATCTGCTCCTGCTGTGCACGGCGATGGAATTCGATACGCGCATCGGCGCGCTGTGCGGACGTGCGCAACGCGACCCATCCAAACCGTATCCGACCTTCGGTCTGGCGATGGCGCTGTTCGACAATGCTGCATGGGATGCGATGTCGCCCGAGCGCCCGCTGCGTTATTGGCGCCTGATCGAAATCAATCAGCCCGGCGCGCAGCCCCTGATCGGCAGCGCGCTGAAAGCCGACGAACGCATTGTCAACTACCTCAAGGGCGCCAACTATCTCGACGATCGGCTCGCGCCGCTGCTGGACGCGGTAACCGGGGACGTGCATGAGCTGCCGCTGTCGCAGCAGCAGGTCGTCGCGACGGCCACGACGCATCTGCAGCTCGGCATTCGTGGTGGCTCGCTGCCGCTCGTGCAATTGCTCGGCAACGACAGCGCGAGCAAGTTGCAGATTGCGCAGAGCATTGGCGCGGCGCTGGGTTTGCATCTCCATCGCCTTTATGCCGAGACAATTCCGGCGGCGCTCGCCGACCAGGAAACGTTCCTGCGTCTGTGGCAGCGGGAAACCGCGTTGCTCAATCTTGCCCTGTATGTCGATGCGACGGAAATCGATCGCGTTTCCGCGCAGGGCCTTACCGTGCAGCGCGTACTCGGCCGCATCGCTGGCGTATGCCTCATCGGCGTGCGCGAACCCTGGCCCGGTTTCGGCCGCGATGCGCTACCCGTCGATGTCGCCAAGCCGACGCCGAGCGAGCAGAAGGCCGCCTGGATCGATGCGCTCGGCAGTGACGCCGCGGTGCACGCACAACGGCCCGCGACGCATTTCAATTTCGATATCGCAACCATTCGCCGCGTCGCCGGCGATGCGCTCGCGGCGACACACGACGACCCGAGCCGGCTGCCCAGTGTGCTGTGGAACTACAGTCTGGGCCGCGCGCGGCCGACGCTCGATCAACTCGCGCAGCGCATCGACGCCAAGGCAGGTTGGGACGATCTGCAACTTCCGCCGATGGAGAAAGCGCTGCTGCGGCAGATCACCGATCAGGTCGAGCACCGCGGCATCGTCTACGACGACTGGGGCTTTCGCGAGCGCATGAATCGCGGACTAGGCGTCAGCGTGCTGTTTGCCGGCGCGAGCGGCACCGGCAAGACCATGGCCGCAGAAGTCATCGCACGCGAACTGAAGTTGCCGTTGTACCGCGTCGACCTGTCCACCGTGGTCAACAAGTACATTGGCGAAACCGAAAAGAATCTGCGCCGGCTGTTCGATGCGGCCGAGGACGGCGGCGCGATCCTGCATTGCGACGAATGCGACGCGTTGTTCGGCAAGCGCAGCGAAGTCAAGGACAGCCACGATCGGCACGCGAATATCGAAGTCGATTACCTGCTGCAGCGAATCGAGTCGTTCAGCGGTCTGGCGATTCTCACCACGAACATGAAGAGCGCGCTCGATTCAGCGTTTCTGCGCCGCCTGCGTTTCATCATCAATTTTCCGTTTCCGGCCGCGGCGGAACGCCAGGCGATCTGGCGCGCTGCGTTTCCGCCGGCAATCGATGTCGGCGGACTCGATTTCGCCCAGCTCGCGCGTTTCAATCTCACCGGCGGCAGCATCCAGAACATCGCGATCAACGCCGCCTTCCTCGCCGCAAGCTCGCTCAGCCGCATCACGATGCGACTGTTGCTGGAAGCTGCGCGTGGGGAATTCCGCAAGCTCGACAAGCCGGTCAACGAAGCGGACTTCCGCCACCTCGAAAGCGTGGCAGGCAGTGCATGAACATCCATCTGCACATCGATCGCCTCATCGTCGACGGCTTGCCACTCACGCCGCCGCAGGCACGTGCGTTGCGTGCAAGCGTGGAGACGCAGCTTGGCGCTCTGTTTGCCGCTGCGCCGCCGCGGGTCGCCTCCGGCCACGCTGCCCCAGCCCTGCCCGTTGCACCGATATCCTGGAATGTCGCCGCCGGCGTAAACGCAGCGGGCGGTGCAATCGCGCACTCACTGCACGCGGCCTTGGTTCCAGGCTCGTCGCCGAAGCGGAGTTCACGATGAATTTCTGCAAAGAGATATTCGACACGTCTTGGGTAATCACAAAATCATTCACCGCGGGATGGGACGAGCATGTCTGAGCGAACGGCCAGTAATGCGACCGCCATCAAGTCAGCGGTGACGTCCGCGCCGCGCGCTGGGTTGCTCCAACGCAAATGTGCCTGCGGCACACAGAGTCATGGCAATGCGGAGTGCTCTGATTGCGCGAAGAAGCACGGCACCTTGCAGCGCAAGCTGAACATTGGCGCGAGCAACGATCCGCTGGAACACGACGCGGATCGAGTCGCGGAGCAAGTGATGGCGGCGCCCATGCATGCCACCGCGAGCAGGGCGCCACTGCGCATCCAACGCCATGTCGCGCATGCCGGTGAAGTTTCGGATTCGGAGATGGTGCCAGCCAGTGTGGATCGCGTTCTGGCCGGCTCGGGACGGCCGCTGGATCGGATGCTGCGGCAGGACATGGAGCAGCGTTTCGGTCACGACTTCAGCCGCGTGCGTGTGCATACCGATGGCGCGGCGCACGAGTCCGCGCATGCGGTCGGGGCATTGGCCTATACGGTCGGCGATCGCATGGTGTTCGCACACGGCCAGTACCAGCCGCACGCGGCCAGCGGCCGCCGTCTGCTCGCGCACGAGCTGACACATGTGGTGCAACAGGGCGCCGGCGTATTGCGCCGTACGCCGGATCCGGCGGCCTTGAAGGACTTCGACGACCGCGCCGCGAAGATCAAGAAGGACAAGGTTCTACTCAAGCAAAGTTTTCAGGCGCGCACGCAGGTCAATGAGATTCTCACGATCACGCGCACGCGCGACAACGCGCTGTACTACATCGACAAGTTGGAAACGCTGCTGAGTACGCCGGAAACACCGCCGGGTGCCAAGGCCGCAGCGACATCGGCCGAGACCAAAAAGGCTGCCGACACCGAGGCCACGCGTCTGACCGATGCGGATCAGGCCAAGCATACCGGTGACGAGGAGGCGGTCAGCGACAAGCACAAGGGCAAATTCAAGAAGGTCAAAGGACTCAATGGGGACACATTCGAGATCGATGCGAGCGATGTGACCGACATCGCCGTGCGCGTGAAGGTGCATCTCATCCGCACGGGCAAGGGTACCGCCGACGATGTGAAGCGCATCAAGTCGATGGAGGATGCGATCGAGAAGCGCGCATCAACGCTTGGCTACAACGTGGACGTGGATTTTGTGAACCGAAGCGGATCGGATGTGTTCGATGTGCATGTCGACACCAGCCAGTGGACCAATTCCGACAACTGGGCGGACGACGATGCCGCGATGGCGCACGAGCTGCATCACCGGCTCGGGCTGGAAGAGGACCGCTACGACTATATCGAAGCGCATGCGGATAACGCCGACATGCATATCGACGATCGCATCCTGTGGTTTCGCTCCGAGCTCGACAAGAAGGTCGACAACGACCCGAATTCGATCATGAACGACAACGTGCACTCGCCGCTCGACGATGACGTATGCCGCGTCGCCGGCAAGAAAACGCCGGCGGACGTCGACGCCTGTGTGAAACAACGCGGCGATGCACGCAACAAGCTGATCGGACCGGCCATGGCCAAGGCCGCCGGGTGGGCGTTCAAGGCGCACGCACGGCTGGCCGGCATCGAGCCGGATTCGCCGCTCGACCAGCCGGGCGAACCCACGACCGAACAACTCATTCGCCGGCGCGCCGCGAGCATGGCCGAGCAATTGTTCGGGCATTCGATTCCGATGCGCCACATCGCTGATGGCGTTGGCGCGACACGCATGGAACTGATGCTGAGGAATATCCAGATGGCCTCTTCGCTGGTGGAGGGCTGCGACAGCTCCCCGGTCGTATCGCAGATCGGAAGACCGCGCCTGCGTTTGTGTCCGGGTTTTCTGCCGCTCGGCCAGATGGCGCAGGCGCGGGCCTTGTTGCGCGAATCCTTCCACATCGGGCGCATCGGCGAGCTGGGCAAGGATGCAACGTGCTCAACCGCCGGTTGCGACGACGCCTGTGGCAGCGCGGACAACGCCGAGGCGTGGGTCCGCCTCACGCAGTGCGTGGCGGAGATATAGCCGTGCGCGAATCGGTCAGGACGTGCTGGGTAACCAGAGATGTGCCAAGTACCAATTTGGCCTTGCTCAATCATGCGAGGGGCAGCGGGCTTCATGTCTGAGCGCAGCGCTAGTACTGCAACCAAACCCGCGACGCTGATATCGCCGCGAGCGGGATTGCTGCAGCGCAAATGCGCGTGTGGTGCGCATACGCCAGGCGGCGGCGAGTGTGCCGGATGCAGCAAGAAGAAACTTGGCCTGCAACGCAAGCTCAGCATCGGTTCGGTAAATGACCCGCTCGAACTGGAGGCGGATCGGGTCGCCAATCAGGTGATGGCTATGCCATCGCATGTGGGCGGCGGCAATGAGCCGGCACGCATCCAGCGCTTCGCGGTGCAACCGACCGGACAGTCGGAGGTGGCGCCGACCAGCGTAGATCAGGTACTTGCCAGCCCTGGCAGACCACTAGAACCTGTTCTGCAGTGGGACATGGAGCAGCGCTTCGGATACGACTTTTCGAACGTGCGGGTACATAGCGACTCGGTTGCCGAGCGATCCGCAATGGACGTCAGTGCGCATGCCTATACGGTCGGGCACCAGATCGTATTTGGGCAGGGGCGGTACTCCCCGCATTCCCACGCAGGCAAACGGCTGCTGTCGCATGAGCTGGCGCATGTAGTGCAGCAATCACGCGGTGCGGGCCTAGCCACCGGCCGCGCTGCTGAAAAACCTGGCCTGTCACCGAATAGGTCTCGAGCCGGCGCTGCTTTCGGAGCGATTCAGCGTCAGGCTGTCCCTGGGCCCATCGCGAAACACCAAGC
>NZ_DATBQK010000134.1:0-12366 GCF_036560865.1 Rudaea sp. | reverse complement strand
TCTCGCGCAGCTTGCTGACCAGCGGCGAAAAATCCGAGTCGCCACTGAGGATGACAAAGGTATCCACGTGTGCCTTCGTGTAGCACAGGTCGAGCGCATCGACGACCATGCGGATATCGGCCGAATTCTTGCCTGACTGGCTGACGTGCGGCACCTCGATCAGCTCGAACGACGCGTAGTGCATGGCCGAGCGGAAGTCCTTGTAGCGCTCCCAGTCGCAATACGCTTTCTTGACGACAATGCTGCCCTTGAGCAGCAGGCGTTCGAGCACCTTGTTGATGTCGAATTGCGCGTACTTGGCTTCGCGCACGCCAAGTGCGACGTTCTCGAAATCGCAGAACAGCGCGAGGTTGCGGATTTCGGGTTGTATGGCCATGGTCAAGCCTCCGTGCGGGGATGCTGCACTGTGCACGCGGGCGCTGCTGCGATCAAGACCTTGCCGGTGTCCGGATAGGTTGAACTTTGGTCAGCGGTCCAACGCGCTGCGCAACGCCTTGGCGAATTGCTTCGGGTCGCTCTTGCGAACCACCACGCGCGGCGTCTGGTGCCAGTCGGCGGCGCGCTGGATCGCCTGCGCGACTTCCTCGACCAACTGCGGCGCGATCTTGATGTCCGACTCAAGGAAAATCGCCTTGACCTCGAACATGCCATCGGCACGGTGTGCCTTGGCGTCGAGCCTGCCGATCAGGCGGCCGCGATGCAGAATCGGCAGCACGTAATAGCCGTAACGGCGTTTGTGACCGGGGACGTAACACTCGATCGTGTAGTCGAAGCCGAACATCGTGCTGGCGCGTTCGCGATCCCAGACGACCGGGTCGAAGGGCGACAGCAGGGTCGTATGCGTCGCCCGCAAGCCGCCGCGCTGCGCGCGATCGAGCAGCGACGCATGATCGCGATGCACATAGCCGGGATTTTCCCAGCCACGCACCTCGACACGAACCAGGTCGCCCGCTTCGACATACGGGTCCATATCGGCATCTTTGTATTTTTTCCCGCTGCGGAAATAATCGGCGATCCAGCGTGCCTGCGCGATGCCCAACGCAGCAACCGCGCCGAGCACGAATTCACAGCGGATTTCGGCGTTCGTCAGGACGTGATCCGGCACCGCATGCTTGGCCTGTGCGAGCACGCGTTCGCGCAAGTCATAGACGCGCTGAAATTTCTCGCGCCGCGCAACCATGAACTCGCCGAGTACGAACCAGGCTTCGAGCCAGCGCTTTTCACCCTTCCAGCCCCACCAGCCCGCTCCGCCCTGGCGCGTGCTTTCGAAATCGGCGGCTTTCACTGCGCCGTTTTCGCGCACGTGCGCCAGCAGGCGATCCATTTCCGCGCGATGCTCGCGGTGCATGCGCGCGGCATGCTTGTGCGCCCAATGATTCGCGCGCAGACCATCCTGATTGCGATGCAGCGGCAGATCGCGCATCGCCGCAAAGCAGGCCTCATGCGCCCAGCATTCGAAGATCGCGCCGCGCGCGAGCAGTTGGTCGAGCCACTCGGGCCGATAGTCGCCGAGCCGCGAAAACAGCACCAGATACGGGCTGCGCGCAACGACGTGAATGGTATCGATCTGCAGCAGGCGCATGCGCTCGATCGCAGCCAGCACCGACGTGCGCCTTGCGCGCGCACGCGGCGGCCGGAGCAGGCCCTGCGCAACCAGATGCAGGTTGCGCGCCTGCTGTATACTCAAAGCGATACGGTCGGTTAGCGAAGAGTTATTCTGCATAGAACTTGGCGCGGCAATTCCGGTCTATCTATCCGCTGTCCATTCCCGATCACTTCACTGGAGATACTCCCATGAAACCGCTGTTTCGTGTTGCTGTTTCCACCCTGCTGGCCCTGGGTTTTGCCGCAGGCGCGCAAGCGCAGCAGAAGACTGGTGAAACCCATTTCACCGACGCACAGGGCCGCGAAGTCACCGCCTATTCCACCCACCCGGCGCACGAAGCTTTTGGCCCCAAGCCGAGTTTCGCCCAGCTCGACGCGAACCACGATGGCGTGATCAGCCGTGCGGAAGCCGAAGCCTACCCGCCACTGGCCAACGATTTCGACTATGTCGCCGGTCGCGGGGAAAAGATTACTGCACGGCAGTACGCGAAGTGGGATGCGCGCTAAGACGCAAACCCGCCTAGGTTGATATCGCACACGCAAAAACCCTTTGCCCCGGAAAGGGGCAAAGGGTCCGATCGGAAAACAATTGCGTTAAGCCGCCGCGCGGACTTGGTCAGTGATGACCGCCGCCGCGGTGGCCCGCAGACCCCGAATGCACGCCGCCATGCACCGTCGCGTGTCCGCCGTAGCCGTGGCGCCAGGGGCCGTGGTAGTGGTGACCGCCGCAGCAGTAGCCTCCGCCGTAGAATCCGAGCCCAAGCCCGATGTAGGGTCCATAACCCCACCATGGGTTGTAGTAGTAACCGGGCGCATAGTAGGGATCCGCGTCGTCGTACGCGTCAACCGCGGCATTGCCGCCGTACTGACCACCGTCGTTGTACACCACACCGGTCCGCTGATAGTACGCGGGTGGATACACGCAACCGCCCAAGGCGGTAAGCGCCCCCAACAACAACGTCGTTCCGATAATTCGTGTTCCACGTTTCATGGCGTTCTCCCGCCTGTTCGATGACGACAATATACGCGCTCGCCGCTAAATAGGCGCTGACCGGTTTTTGTCTTTACAGTTCTTAACTTGCGAGATTTTTTTCGACCCAGACGGCAAACGCCTGCATGTACTTGGCGAGGAATTCCCGCGTCGCCGGAACGAGCTTGTCCTCCGCATCGAACAACTTGTTGACGCCGCCGATATAGGCTTCCGGCTGCTGCATCAGCGGCACGTTCAGAAACACCATCGGCTGGCGCAGGTGCTGGTTGGCGCCGAAGCCGCCGATCGCGCCCGGTGCACAGCTGACAATGGCGCCGGGCTTGCCGTTCCACACGCTGTGCCCGTACGGGCGCGAGCCGACATCCAGCGCATTTTTCAGCGCACCGGGCATCGAGCGGTTGTATTCGGGGGTGACGAACAGCACGGCCTGCGTCGGTCGCATGCGGTCGCGGAACTGCACCCACGCCGTGGGCGGCTCGGTGTCGAGATCCTGGTTGTACAGGGGCAACGCGCCAATTTCCACAATTTCCAATTTCAGCGTCGCGGGCGCAAGCTCGATCAACGCGTGCGCGATCTTGCGGCTGAACGCTTCCTTGCGCAGGCTGCCGACGATCACGGCAACGTCTTTGCTGCTCATGCTGGAATCTCCTGGTGGGTTCTGCTCAGAGGCCAAAATGCGGATGCACAATCTGTTCGAGAAACACGCCGATCACGCGCGGCTCCGCGACGATGGTGAATAGGATGCCGTAAGCCGCACCCCACAGGTGTGCGCTGTGGTTGATATGGTCGGTCTGCCGCCGTTCCATATAGAACGAATAGGCAACGAAAAGCACGGCGTACACGATTGCCGGCACCGGAACGACGTAGACGTAGATGGTGGCCCACGGCTGGATCAGGATGAACGCGAACATCACGGCCGACACGGCGCCTGACGCACCCAGACTGCGGTAGCTCGCATTCTCGCGATTGGCAAGATAGCTCGGCAGGCTCGCGACCACAATTGCGCTGACGTAGAACAACGCGAAGCCGAACGGGCCGAGAATATCGGCGTACAGCGGCTCCATGTAGCGGCCGAAAAAGAACAACGTAAACATATTGAAGAACAGATGCGTGGTATCGGCGTGGATCAGGCCGTGGCTGAGCAGCCGGTAGTACTGCCCTTTTTCAACCGCCGGTGGCCACAGGATCAATCGATCCACCAGCTGCGCGTTGCTGAAACCGAGAAATGAAACGACACAGGTGATCGCAATGATAAGCAGATTCGTGGTCATCGGGGTCCGTTAGCTTTTTCAAAAATTTCTGGGCGCCGGTGGGTTATGCTTTCCGGCAACGCACATGGTAGAGGAAAAAACGTGCTGACGAGTCACCCATCGAAGCGGAGCGCGTCACAGGTCGCGCCAGTCTGGATCGATCTGGTCGATCCCAGCGAGGACGAACGCAAGCAGGCGGCGGCGGCGCTTGGCGCGAGGCTGCCGACACGCGATCAGATCAGTGCGATCGAGTTGTCGAGCCGCCTGCGCTCCGACCAGGAAATCCTGCGCCTGAACATTCCCGCGTTCGTGCGCAACGAAGATGGCCAGGGTGCGATGACCCCGTTGGGCTTCGTGCTGACACCCAAGCTGCTGGTGTCGCTGCGTTATGCGGACTCGATCGCGTTCAAGCATATGGCCGAAGTCGCCGGCAGCGACAGCGCGCCGCACGATAGCATCGACACCTTCGTGGGCATCATCGAGGCGATCGTCAACGTCGGCGCCGACCGCATGGAAGCGATCGCATCGGACCTGTCCAAGCTGACACGTACGGTATTCGCCGACAGTCGCGACCAGCGCCGCCAGCTGCGCGGCGCCTTGTTCAAGGTCGGCAGCCTGCAGCGCCAGATCACCCAGATACGCGCGGCGATGCTCGGCGTGTCGCGCGTGGTCAGCTATCTGTGCGAAGTCTCGCCGCCATGGATCGACAAGAAGCACTACGGGCAATTCAAGACCGTGCACGCCGATATCGGCTCGCTGGCCGAGTTTGATCAGCAATTGAGCGACCGCTTGCAGTTCCTCCTCGACGCCGTGCTCGGCTTCATCAACAACGACCAGAACGACATCATGAAGGTGCTGACCGTGATCACGGTCGTGACGATTCCGCCGATGATACTCGCCGGCATCTGGGGCATGAATTTCAAGTCGATCGGCGAATATAACTGGCCGCACGGCTATGCGTTCGCGCTGACCATGATCGCGATCAGCGTGATCGTGCCGCTGCTATGGTTCAAATGGAAAAGGTGGTTCTAGCTGCGCTCGCCATTCCAGCGAAAGCTGGAATGACGATGTTGAAGTGTCCGCGATTAAACCTATTTCGTCGCACCCAGGTTGTTCGTCTTGTCGATAAAGCTCGCGACATTGTCGTGCAGCGCTTTCAACGACGGCAGATGCGCGTAGACCATGTGCCCGGACTCGTAGTAGTGCGTTTCGATATTGGCCGTGAGGCTCTGCGGAATCGGCAGATGACGCATTTCGTAGTCGGCCGTGTAGAACGGCGTGGCGAGATCGTAATAGCCTGAATTGAGCATCACGTGCATGCGCGGGTTGTACTTCATCGCTGCGGCGAGATCGGGAATCACATTCGGGAAACCCGGAATCGGAAACGGCGCACCCGGCTGTTTGTGCTCGAACTTCCAGCCCGGAAACGTGCCTTCGGCGAACAGGTTGTAGGTCTGGTCCTGGCCGAATTTGAGCTGCTTGCGCACATAGTCGTTGAATGCGGCGACATAGGCCGAGGAAATCGCAGCGGACTGCGGATCGTAGGCGGCGGACTGCTCGAGCGTGTCCATCGTCGGTCCGGAGAAGCGCGAATCCAGACGCCCCGTGGTCAGGCCGCGGTCGATCTGCAGCGTGTGCTCGAATTCGCCGCCGTTGACGCGCAGATCGGCGCGTTCGAGGTAGTCGGTCGGCAAACCGGTATACATATGCAGTTTTTCCGCAATCGCGTGCTTGCGCGCGGGATCGAGCGCGGTGCCCGCGGCGAGCGCTTGCGCGTAGTCGCCCATCGCAAACTGCTCAACCTCCGCAAGGAACGCCTTGAAGTCGGCCGGCTGGTTCGGCAATTTCTTGTGATACCACGCCGTCGCTGCATAGCTCGGCAGCACGAGTTGGTAGGACAGGTCGACGCCCGGATTGATCTGCGGAAAATCGATCAGCATCGCCATGTTGAGCACCTGCGAGAGCAGGATCACGCCGTTGAGATCGATCGCCTGTTCGTTCTGCAGGATGTTCGCGAGCAGGGCCGAGCGCGTCGTGCCATAGCTTTCGCCGAACAGATATTTCGGTGAATTCCAGCGCCCGTATTTCGACATGAATTTGCCGATGAACTGGGCGAACGCCTGCGCGTCCAGATCGACGCCGAAATATTCCTTCGGCCCTTTTTCCTTGTCGGCGAATGTGCTGAAGCCCGCGCCCGGCGCGTCGATGAAAACGAGATCGCTCGCGTCGAGCAGGCTGTAATCGTTGTTGACCAAGCCGTACGGCGCGGGCGCCGTGTGCTGGTCGTCATCGGTTACCACGCGTTTGGGTCCGAACGCACCCATGTGCAGCCACACCGTGGCCGAGCCCGGGCCGCCGTTGTAGATGAACATAATCGGCCGCCGCGCGGGCTCCACACCCTTCTTGAAATACGCAGCGTAGAAAATGCTGGCCGTGCCATTGCCTTTCTTGTCGTCAAGAATGAGCGTACCCGCGACCGCCTTGTAGTCGATGCGCTTGCCCTCGACGTTCACGCTGCCTTCGGTCTCTACCTGCTTCGGCGCGAGCTTCTCGGGCTTGGCGGCCTCTTCCTTTTTCGGTTCCGGTTTGGCGTCCTTCTCGTCATCGGTAGCGAACGCAAGGGTGTTGAAGGCCAACACCGCAGTCAAGGCAAGCAGGGAACACAGGCTACGCATCGGATCTTCCTCGGTATGGAGTCAAAACCCGGCCATTCTGCTGAATCGGGCGCCGGCTGCACAATCCCAGAAGTCATGCATATCCGCACTGGTCTCGTAATCGTTGGGTGGATATCGGCCGGCGCGATGACTTCCGGCAGTTCAAGGTCGCCGGCGGTGCAGGTATTGTCGCTGCGCAGCTTGCCAACGGGTAATCGTGCATGAAAAAAATGGTGCTCGCATGCGCATTGGCGCTGTGCGCTTCGACCGCGATGTCTGCGGAGATCGTTCCGATCGCAGCGGGCATCGATCTGATTCCCGGGGAGTTCGTTCCAAATCGGCAGCCGGATGGAAACAGCCTGATTTTCCGCACGCCAACCGGTCTGGTTGTGATGGATACGGGGCGCCACGCCGAGCACGCCCAGCGCATCCTCGCCTACGCGCAGCAGGCGAAGCTGCCGATCAAGGCAGTGATCAACTCGCATTGGCATCTGGACCATATCGGCGGCAACCCACGTATCCGCGCCGACTATCCCGGTGTGCAGGTTTTCGCGAGCGCCGCGATCAACGATGCAATGCACGGTTTTCTCGCCAACTATCGCAAACAGCTCGAAGAAGCGATCGCGCAAGCCAAGGATGCGAGCAAGACACAGCCGTGGCGCGATGAAATTGCCATCATCGACGCGGGCCATGCGCTGTATCCCGACGTGATCATCGACAAGACCCAGACGCGGCGCATCGCCGATCGTGACTTCGTGCTGCACCTCGAATCGCATGCGGTCACTGCCGGCGATGTCTGGGTATTCGAGCCGAAGACGCGCGCGCTTGCCGCGGGCGATCTGGTCACCCTGCCGGTGCCGTTTCTCGACACGGCCTGCCCCGCGCATTGGAAGATCGCGCTCGACGATCTTGCGCATGCGGATTTCAAGACGCTGGTTCCCGGTCATGGCGCGCCGATGTCGCGCGCACAATTCGAGGCCTATCGCAAGGCTTACGACAATCTGTACACCTGCGCTGCGAGCAGCAAAGAAAAAGGCATTTGCATCGATGGCTGGATCGCCGATGCAAAGCCGCTGCTCGGCAACACCGATCCGCGTTTCGTCAAATCACTGGTCGATTACTACCTCGACAATTCGCTGCGTGCGCCCAAGGCGAAGCTCGACAAGCTTTGCGGCGCCGCGCCCTCACCTGCTTCCTGACTGGCAATCGATTCGTCACCCTTGGAGAGACACTAATGCGTGCACTTTTGATTTTCGCGATCCTGGCCGCTTCCTCGACCCCCTTCGCTGCGACGAGTCCGCCGACATTCGGTTGCCCGGCGAGCATGGTCGAGCAGCATCAATTCGATTTCTGGGTCGGTCGCTGGGAAGTGCGCAACCCGCAGGACAAGGTGGTCGGCCACAGCCGGATCGAATCGATCAACGATGGCTGCGGAATTTCCGAGCACTGGCAAGGCAGCTCGGGTTCCAACGGCGTCAGCTACAACGCCTGGGATACCGACACGAAACACTGGCAGCAATTCTGGATCGACAACTCCGGCGGTCCGACACTCTGGCTGGCAGGCGGCATCGATCACGGCAGGATGATGCTCAGCGGTACGCAGACCAATCCGAAAACCGGGAAGCCCCAATTGCAGCGCATCACCTGGACGCCCAACGCCGACGGCAGCGTGCGCCAGCACTGGGAACAATCCGACGACAGCGGCAAGACCTGGACGACGTCGTTCGACGGGTTGTATCGGAAGGAAGTGAAATGATTCGCCGTGGCTGAAGCGTCGGCAGACGCACACGCGTCGACTCGTGGATCACGCTTGCCCATTGACGCCTCCCGGCGGAATCAGATTGCTTCAGGCCGCATATACGGAAACAGCAGCACATCGCGGATCGATGGCACATCGGCAAGCAGCATCACCAGCCGATCGATGCCGACGCCGAGCCCGCCGGTCGGCGGCAGGCCGACTTCGAGGGCCCGGATATAGTCGGCGTCGAAATGCATCGCTTCGTCGTCGCCGGAATCCTTGGCGTTGACCTGCGCGCGGAAGCGTTCGGCCTGATCTTCGGGATCGTTGAGTTCGGAAAAGCCATTGGCGATTTCCTTGCCGCCGATGAACAGTTCGAAGCGGTCGGTCACACCCGCATCGGTATCGTTCGCACGCGACAGCGGCGACACCTCGGTCGGATACGTCGTGATGTAGGTCGGCTGGATAAGCGTGCTTTCGACGGTTTTCTCGAAAATTTCGAGCAGGATCTTGCCCCAGCCGTATTCGGCCTTGACGTGGACGCCAAGTGCCTGCGCATGTGCCGCTAGCTTGGCGCGATCGCGCAAGTCGCCGCGCGCGATCTGCGAGTTGTGTTCGAGCACCGCGTCTTCCATCTTCCAGCGCTTGAAGGCCGGACCGACATCGATCTCGCGACCCTCCCAGGTCAATGCGGTGCGCCCGACCACATCGGCGGCCGCGCCGCGCACCATCGCTTCGGTCAAGTCCATGATCTCGTTGTAGGTGACATAGGCCTGATACAGCTCGAGCATGGTGAACTCGGGATTGTGTCGCGTCGACACGCCCTCGTTGCGGAAATTGCGGTTGATCTCATAGACACGCTCGAAACCGCCGACCGTGAGCCGCTTCAAATACAACTCCGGCGCGACGCGCAGATACAGATCCAGATCGAGCGCGTTGTGATGCGTCACGAACGGCCGTGCGGTCGCGCCGCCCGGGATGATGTGCATCATTGGCGTCTCGACTTCGAGGAAGCGCCGTGCATCGAGAAAATTGCGGATATGCCGCACGATGCGTGAGCGCAACTCGAACACGCGCCGCGATTCGGGCGTGACGATGAGATCGACATAGCGCTGCCGATAGCGCTGCTCGATGTCGGCCATGCCGTGCCATTTGTCCGGCAATGGGCGCAGGGATTTGGTCAGCAGGCGCAACGTTTCCACTTTTACCGAAAGTTCGCCGGTCTTGGTGCGCATCAGTGGCCCTTCGGCACCGACGATGTCGCCGACATCCCAGGACTTGAACGCCTCGTAGGTGTCGCCGAGTGCGTTGGCTTGCACGAAAAGCTGGATGCGCCCGCTCATGTCCTGAATCTGCACGAAGCTGACCTTGCCCTGGCCGCGCTTGAGCATCATCCGCCCCGCGACTTTCACGCGCCGCGCAACCGCTTCTATCTCGGCCGCATCCTTGCCTTCGAACTCCTGCTGCAGATCGCCGGCGAACGCGTCCGGAACGAAATCGTTCGGAAAAGCGATACCCTGCGCGCGCAGCGCACGCAATTTCTCACGCCGCTCGGCGATCAGCTTGTTTTCGTCTTGCGATGTGGTGGCACTTGATGCTTCGTTTTCACTCATGGTGTTGTCCAATATGCGGGGAGACGAATAGACGGGCAGACGAGGAAACGGAAGAGCCTCGGTTTCTCCGTCTGTCCGTCTGTCCGTCTGCCCGTTCTCATGCATCCACGCGCTTCGCACCCGCTTCCAGCCCGGATTTCAGGCTGGCCTCGATAAACCCGTCCAGATCGCCGTCGAGCACCTTCTGTGTATCGGTACGCTCGATACCGGTACGCAAATCCTTGATGCGCGATTGATCGAGCACGTAGTTGCGGATCTGGCTGCCCCAGCCGATATCGGACTTGGTCGCCTCAAGCGCGGCCTTTTCGGTATTGCGCTTCTGGATTTCCAATTCGTAGAGCTTGGCTTTCAACATCTTCATCGCACGGTCGCGGTTGGCGTGCTGCGAACGTTCGGTCTGGCAGGCGACAACGGTATTGGTCGGCACATGCGTGATACGCACCGCCGACTCGGTCTTGTTGACGTGCTGACCGCCTGCACCTGACGAGCGATAGACGTCCGTTCTCAAATCGGCGGGATTGATCTCGATGTCGATATCGTCGTCGACTTCGGGTGCAACGAAAATCGACGAAAACGACGTGTGCCGGCGGTTGTCGGAATCAAACGGCGACTTGCGCACCAGACGATGCACGCCGATCTCGGTCTTCAGCCAGCCGTAGGCGTACTCGCCCTCGACGCGGAACGTCGCGCTCTTGATTCCGGCCACATCGCCTGCGGAGACTTCCAGCAATTCGGTTTTCCAGCCCCTGTGCTCGCACCAGCGCAGATACATGCGCAGCAGCATTTCCGCCCAGTCCTGCGCCTCGGTGCCGCCTGCGCCGGCCTGCACATCGACGAAGGCGTTGTGCGAATCCATCTTGCCGGAAAACATGCGCTGGAACTCGAGCGCCTCGACCTTCTGCGCAAGCGTATCCACGTCGGCTGACACTGCCAGCGCGGTGCCCTCGTCGTTTTCGGCTTCGGCGAGTTGCAGCAGCTCTTCAGCGCCGCTCAGGCCTTCGGTCAAGGCATGGATGCCGTTGACGATCTTGTCGAGCGTCGCGCGCTCCTTGCCCAGCTGCTGCGCGCGCTCCGGATGGTCCCAGATGTTGGGATTTTCGAGCTCGCGGCCGACTTCTTCGAGACGCTCGGACTTCGTCTCGTAGTCAAAGATACCCCCTAAGCGACGCGACGCGGGCCTGAAAGTCCGCGATGCGTGCGTGAATCGGATTGGTTTCGATCATGATAAAAAACGCTGCTGCACAGCCCATGATTCTAGCAAATACACCGGCCCGCGTATCAGACGGATTCGAGATGACGGATCAGCAACTGCAGCGATTCCGCGCCATTCCAGTCGTTCACATCGAGCTGAAACACGGCACGTATGCGTGGCGGCGGCGCGCCAACCCCAACGTTGAACTGGATCGCGTCGAGCACCTGCGCAGAGTCTTCGCTGCGCAATTTCAAGCGCCAATGATTCTCGCCGACGCTGCGCCACGATTCGACCGCGAACACGCCATCGAACAACGGTTCGGCGAACGCCTGCCCCCACGGACCGGCATAGCGCAGCTGGCGCGCCAGATCGAGGGTGAGGTCCGCGGCATCCAGCTCGCCGTCGGTATACAAAATCGCATCGAGCTGTTCGCGCGCAAGATGCGCGCACGCGACGGCATCGAACTCGATCGCCAGGCGCGCGATATCGGCGCGACGCAGAGTCATGCCAGCCGCCATTGCATGGCCGCCATAGCGCAACAGCAGACCGGGAACGCGCGCATCGATTTCGACCAGCGCGTCGCGCAGATGGAAACCCGCAATCGAACGTCCTGACGCCCTTACTGTGTCCTTGCGGTCATCCTGATCGCAAAGATCACAAAGCGTGCGTCCATGCACGCACTCTTCAATTTTGCCCTCGCCCGCCGGTGCGCAGGCGATCACCGGACGGTTCAGCGTCTCCTTGAGCTTCGACGCGACCAGACCGACGACGCCGTGGTGCCAAGCGGGCTCGAACAGCACCAGGCCGACGGGCAGCGACTCCGCCGAGTGCTGCGCAATCCACTTCTGCACCGAAGCTTCCGCCTGATCGACCATCCCCGATTGCAGTTCGCGGCGCTGGTTATTGATCGCGGACAGCGCATCGGCCAACGTACGCGCCCGCGCAGGGGCGTCGCTGAGCAGGCATTCGATGCCCAAACGAATGTCGTCGAGCCGGCCCGCGGCATTGATGCGCGGTCCGACGACGAAACCCAGATCGCTGGCGATCGCACGCGCAGGGTCACGCTTGCCGCTTGCGAGCAAGGCGACGATGCCCGCACACGCGCGGCCGCTGCGGATGCGCTTCAAGCCGGCTTCGACCAGGGTGCGGTTATTGCGGTCCAGCGGCACCAGATCGGCCACCGTGCCGAGCGCAACCAGGTCGAGCAGACACGACAGGTCTGGCTCACCGATCCCACGCTCGGAATACCAACCTGACTCGCGCAAATGCGCACGCAGCGCAAGCAATAGATAAAACATCACACCGACGCCGGCCAACGCCTTG
>NZ_DATBQK010000133.1:0-12013 GCF_036560865.1 Rudaea sp. | reverse complement strand
GATTTTCCAATTTTCAACCTGCCCGCCGCGGCCAGTTCGTTCGCCGCGACGCCGATATTCCCCGCGCCCATCACCAGCAGCAGATCGCCGTCGCGCAGCAGCGGCGGCAGCACGCTTTTCAGCTGGCGCGGATGCTCGATCAGCACCGGGTCGATCTTGCCGCGTGCGCGCACCGCGCGCGCCAGCGCACGCCCGTCCGCATTCGCGATCGGCGCTTCGCCGGCGGGATAGACCTCGGTCAGCACCAGCACATCGGCTTCGACCAGCACGTTGACGAAATCGTCGAGCAGGTCGCGCGTGCGCGTGTAGCGATGCGGCTGGAACGCGACGACCAGACGCCGCTGCGGCCAGCCGCCACGCGCAGCCGCAAATACGGCGGCGAGTTCTCGCGGATGGTGGCCATAGTCGTCGACCAGCAGCACACTGCCCCGCCCTTGTTTGGCAGTGCCGAGCGCAATCTCGCCGCGGATCTGGAAGCGCCGCCCGACACCCTGGAATTTTTCCAGCGCGCGCGCGATGGCCGCGCCTTCGACACCGAGCCGCCAGCCGACCGCCGCGGCCGCGAGCGCATTCTTCACGTTGTGCGCACCCGGCAGATTCAAGGTGATCGGCAGCGCCTTCCTGTGCCCGGGCAGATGCAGGGCGAAGCCCATGCGCTGGCCGTCCTGCACGATATCGCTGGCGCGCACATCGGCTTTTTTGTGCGTGCCGTAAGTGATCGTGCGGCGCACGGTCGTGCGCGCCAGCTCGGCGACTTCGGCATCGTCAATGCACAGCACGGCGAGGCCGTAGAACGGCAGCCGATGCAGAAAATCGGCGAAGGCCTTTTTTACCTGGGCGAAGTCGCCGCCGTAATTTTCCAGATGATCGGCGTCGATGTTGGTGACGATCGCAATCACTGCGTTGAGCATGAGGAACGAGCCATCCGACTCGTCCGCCTCGGCAACCAGGTAATCGCCGGTGCCCAGGCGCGCGTGCGCGCCTGCGGCGAGCAACTGACCGCCGATCACGAAGGTCGGATCGAGACCACCCTCGGCGAGTACGCTGGCGACCAGACTCGTCGTCGTGGTCTTGCCGTGAGTGCCGGCGACCGCGATGCCGCGGCGGAAGCGCATCAGTTCGCCGAGCATCTCCGCGCGTGGCACCACCGGCACGCGGCATTCGCGTGCGGCGACGAGTTCGGGATTGTCCTTGCCGATCGCGCTCGACACGACCAGCGCGTCGATCTTGGCGACACTCCCGCGCGCGACATTCTGCGCCGTATGCTTTTTGTGGATTTTTATACCGAGGCTGGCGAGGTGGCGCGTGATCGCCGACGCATTCTTGTCCGAGCCGGAGACCTCGTAGCCGAGGTTGTGCATCACTTCGGCGATGCCGCTCATGCCGGCGCCGCCAATACCGACGAAATGCACGCGCCGGAAATTCTTCACCGGATCGGCCAGCATGATGCGCGCGTGCGCGGCTGGGCGTTGTGGCGTCACGCGGCCACCTCGATGCACGCGTCGGCGATGCGCGCGACCGCATCGGGCTTGGCCAGCGCGCGCGCGGCCTGCGCCATGCGCAGCAGGCATGCACGGTCGCCGAGCAGTTCGCCAAGCGACGCAGCGAGCCGCTCGGCACTGGCCTGCGCTTCGGGCAGCAGCGCTGCAGCGCCGGCAGCGACCGCAGCCTGTGCATTGTGCGTCTGGTGATCGTCGACCGCGTAAGGGAACGGCACCAGCAGCGCGCCGGCGCCTGCCGCTGCGAGTTCCGCCAAAGTCAGCGCACCTGCGCGACACAGCACGAGATCGGCCCAGGCATAGGCAGCGGCCATGTCGTCGATGAAAGGCTCCACGCTGGCCGCGACCGCAGACGTGGCGTACGCCGCGCGCGCCGCCTCGGCGAAGCTGGCGCCGCATTGATGGCGCACTTCGGGGCGCTGCGCTGACGGCAACAGCGCGAGCGCTTGCGGAACCCGCGCGTTCAATGCCTGTGCGCCCTGGCTGCCGCCGAGCACCAGCAGCCGCACCGGCACGGCGCCGCGTGCGGCGAAGCGCTGTGCGGGCGGGGCCAGTGCAACGATTTCGCCGCGCACCGGGTTGCCGACCCATTCGCCGCGCTTGAGCGCATTGGAAAATCCACAAAGCCGCTTTTTGGCAAAAATGGACAAGATGCGATTGGTCACGCCGGGGATGCTGTTCTGCTCGTGCACCAATAGCGGCACACCGCGCAGCCATGCCGCGACGCCACCGGGTCCCGCCGCATAGCCGCCCATCGACAGCGCGCTGCGCGGCGCGAGCCGTGCGAGCACCCGCCACGCCGCATACACGGCGCGCACGACATCCAACGGCATGCGCAGCAGCTTCAGCCAGCCCTTGCCACGCACACCTTCGATTTCCAGCATCTCCAGCGCGATGCCAGCTTTCGGCACCAACTCGCCTTCCAGGCGCCCGCGCGAGCCGAGCCACACGACCGGCACGCCGCGCCGGCGCAGTTCGTCCGCCACTGCAATGCCCGGGAAAATATGCCCACCGGTGCCGCCAGCCATGATCAATACCGGCTGCTGCAGCGGCATGCGCGTACTCATGTGCGCACCCCGGCAAGGCCCGCGTAGTCGGCGTGGCGCATGCCTGCGGCGTCGGCGCGACTGACTTCGTAGCTGACGCGCAGCAGAAAGCCGAGCATGACGCAGGTCATCATCACGCTGGATCCACCCGACGAAATCAGCGGCAGGGTCAGCCCCTTGGTCGGCAACACACCCATGTTCACGCCGACCGAAACCAGTGCCTGCAGGCCGATGCACAAACCGATACCGAACGCGCAGTAGCCGGCAAAGCGCTGGCCGCGTTCGACCGCGCGCATGCCAAGCGTCAGCGCGCGTCCGACCAGCAGGGCGAACAAGGCGAGCACCAGCACGATGCCGATAAAACCGAATTCCTCGCCGATCACGGCGAGAATGAAATCGGTATTCGCCTCGGGCAGATAAAAGAGTTTCTGCACCGAACCGCCGAGGCCGACGCCGAACCATTCGCCGCGACCGATCGCGATCAGCGCCTGGGTGAGCTGGAAGCCGTCGTCGAACGGATGTTCCCAGGGATTCAGGAACGAGGTCAGGCGCTTGACGCGATAATCCGAGGTCATCGCCGCCCAGGCGATCGCCGGCATCACCGGAATCGCCAGGTAAAACAGGTTGCGCATGCGCGCGCCGCCGAGCCAGATCATGCCCACGGTGACCGCGATGATCAGCGCGGAACTGCCGAAGTCCGGCTGCGCCAGCAGCAGCCCGATCAACACACCGGCGACGCCGATCGGCTTGACCACGCCGAACAGTTTCGACTGCACCGTCTCGCGATGGCGCACGAGGTAACTGGCGAGATAAACGATGAACATCAGCTTGACCGCTTCAACCGACTGAAAACCGGCGAAGCCGAGGCGGATCCAGCGTCGCGCGCCGTTGATGCGCTGGCCCAGGCCCGGCACGAACACGAGCAGCAGCAGGAACACCGCCAGCAGCAACAATGGAAACGCGTTGCGCTCGAACCAGACCAGCTCGGTGCGCGCGACGATCGTGCCGAGCGCGATGCCGAGTGCGAGAAAGACCAGATGGCGGATGACGTAGTAGAACGGCCCCAGATGCGCGCCGTCGGCGATCGCGATCGAACTCGATGCGACCATGATCACGCCGAAACTCGCCAGCGCCGCAGCGGCGATCATGATCGGCAGGTCGAAGCTGCCGTCGGTCTCGTCGATGCGCTTGGCCTGGGTCGAGAGTCCGAGCATCAGCGCACCTTCAGGGTCGCCAGACCGATCAACACGAGCACCACGGAAATGATCCAGAAGCGGACGATGACGCGCGACTCCGGCCAGCCCTTGAGCTCGAAATGGTGGTGGATCGGCGCCATGCGGAAGATGCGCTTGCCGGTGAGCTTGAAGCTCGCGACCTGCAGCATCACCGAGGCGGTTTCCATGACGAAGATGCCGCCCATCACCAGCAGCGCGATTTCCTGGCGCACGATCACCGCCAGCGTGCCGAGCGCGGCGCCGATCGCCAGCGCGCCAACGTCGCCCATGAACACCTGCGCCGGATACGCGTTGAACCAGAGGAAGCCAAGCCCGGCGCCGGCGAGCGCGCCGCAGAAAATCGCCAACTCGCCCGCACCCGGAATCGACGGGATGCCGAGATATTCGGAAAACACCTTGTTGCCGGCCAGATAGGCGAATGCGCCGAGTGCGGTAGCCACGAGCACGCTCGGCATGATCGCCAGACCATCCAGACCGTCGGTCAGATTCACCGCGTTGGAGAAACCGGTGATCATGAAATAGGCGAGCGGAACGAAGGCGATGCCGAGCGGGATCGCGACCTGCTTGAACAGCGGCACGTACAGCGCGGTTTCCGCAACGCTGTGCGCCGTTGTATACAAGGCGAGTGCGACCAGCAGGGCGAATACCGATTGCCAGAAATACTTCCAGCGCGCGGGCAGTCCGCGGCTGTTCTTGAGCACGATCTTCTTGTAGTCGTCGTACAAACCGATCGCGCCGAACGCGAGCGTCACACCGAGCACGATCCACGTGTAACGGCTGTTCAGATCCATCCATAACAGCGTCGCGATCGCCACCGCGAGCAGGATCAGTGCGCCGCCCATCGTCGGCGTGCCGGCCTTGGTCAGATGCGACTGCGGACCGTCGCTGCGCACGACCTGACCGGCCTTGACCGCGGTGAGTTTGCGAATCACCGCCGGGCCTGCCAGCAAGGAGAACGCAAGCGCGGTCAGCGTCGCCATGATCGCGCGGAAGGTCAGGTACTGGAACAGATGCAGGGCACTGATTTTCCCCTGCAACATCGCGGCGAGCTCAAGCAGCATGACGTTCACCTCCGCCATTGCCGTTCGCGTCCGTGCCATTTGCCGCATCGAGCAAGCTGCGCACGATGCGCTCCATCGCCGAGCCGCGCGAGCCTTTTACCAACACGTTGACGCCCGCATGGACTTCGCGCGCGAGTACCGCGATTAGCGCGCCTTGGTCGGCAAAATGCTGCGCGCCGCTGCCGAATGCATCGACGCTCGCGCGCGACAGTTCACCGACCGCGAACAGACGCGCGACGCCACTGCGTTTGGCAAGTTCGCCGATCTGCGCATGCAGCTGCAGCGCCTGCGCGCCGAGTTCGCGCATATCGCCGAGCACGAGCCACGCGGCACCAGGTTCCTGCGCCAGCGTCGCAATCGCCGCTGCGGCTGAACCGGGATTGGCGTTGTAGCTATCGTCGATCAGGTTCCAGCCACCGGCCATCGCATGGCGCACCATGCGCCCTTTCACCGTTGGCGCGGCTTGCAGACCCTGCTTGATCGTCGCCATCGGCACGTCGAGCGCATAGGCGACCGCAGCCGCAGCGAGCGCATTGAGCACATTGTGGCGGCCGCTCAGCGGTAGCGCGATCTCGATACTTGCGCCGGGCAGCTGCAGCTGGAACTGCGATTGGGTTCCAAGCTCGCGAATCTGCGCGCGCACGTCGGCCGGTTGATCGATGCCGAAGCGGATGACGCGCCGCGCACCGGCAGTGTTGGCAAACAATGTCGCAAAGGCATCGTCCGCGTTGACGATCGCGACGCCGTGTGCGGGCAGCGCCGCGTACAGCGCGCCCTTGGTTTCGGCAACGCCTTCGATCGAGCCCATGCGCTCAAGATGCGCCGGCGCGATGTTGTTGACGAGGCCGATTTCGGGCCGCGCGATGGCGGCGAGATAGGCGATATCGCCGGGCTTGCCCGCGCCCATTTCGAGCACCGCATACGCGGCGTCCTCCGGCAACGCGAGCAGCGACAGCGGCAGGCCGATTTCGTTGTTGAAATTGCCCGCGTTCACATGCGTCTTGCCGTGCAGCGCCAGAATCGACGCGAGCAGCGTCTTCACCGTGGTCTTGCCATTCGAACCGGTGATGCCGACGACGCGTGCCGAGCGTTGCGCGCGCACCGCGCTGGCAAGATCGCCGAGCGCGAGCAGGGTGTCGTGCACGATCACCTGCGGCAAATCAGTGGCAGTGGAAATCGGCCGCGCGACGAGTGCCGCCGCCGCGCCCGCCTGTTTGGCGGCGCCGAGAAAATCGTGCGCATCGAAGTTGTCGCCCTTGAGCGCGACGAACAGCGCGCCCGGCATCGGCTCGCGCGTGTCGGTGGCCACGCCACGGATCGAAAGCTGCGTGTCGCCATGCACGCTGCCTTTGGTCCACAACGCGATTTCGCCGAGGGTCAGGTTCAGCATGCACGTGCCTTGAGCGCGCGCCGTGCCACATCGATATCGTCGAAGGCATGCTTGACGCCGGCGATTTCCTGATACGGCTCGTGACCCTTGCCAGCGATTAGCACCACATCGCCAGGCCGCGCATCGCGCAAGGCCTCGGCGATGGCCCGTGCGCGGTCGCGCTGCACGAGCACAGCCTGTGGCCGCGCGAAACCGGCGACGATCTGCGCGACGATCGTGTCGCCATCTTCACCGCGCGGATTGTCGTCGGTGACGATCACACGATCGGCGAGGCGTTCGGCAATCGCCGCCATCTGCGGGCGCTTGCCCTGATCGCGCTCGCCGCCGCAGCCGAATACGCAGATCAATTGGCCCGCGCAATGCGCGCGCAGGCTGGTCAGCGCCTGCTCGAGCGCATCGGGCGTGTGCGCGTAATCGACGACGATCAGCGGTGCTGCGCCACCGCCGAGCCGGTTCATGCGCCCGATCACCGGCTGCGCCTGCGTGAGCGCATTGTGGATTTGTATAAAAGTAAACCCGAGTGCACCCAGGCAGCCGGCCACGGCGAGCAGGTTGGCGACATTGAAGCGGCCAAGCAACGAGGTTGCGACTTCGCCTTCGCCCCAAGGCGTGCGCAGGGCGAAATGCAACCCATCGCCATCGCTGCGCACCTCGCGCGCGACGATATCGGCCGCCGCATTGTCGATGCCATAGCGCAAGCCGGTCACGCCTGCGGGCAATGAGTCGGCGAGCTTGCGACCAAACGCGTCGTCGATATTGATCACCGCCGTGCGCAAGCCCGGCCAGTCAAACAGCTTCGCCTTGGCGGCGGCGTACGCCTCCATGGTGCCGTGATAGTCCAGATGATCGCGACTGAGATTGGTGAATGCGGCGACCTCGAACGCGACCGCATTGACGCGCCCCTGTTCGAGCGCGTGCGAGGACACTTCCATCGCGACATGGCTGGCGCCGGCATCGCGGAATTCGGCGAGTAACGCCTGCACACTGAGCGCATCGGGCGTGGTGCGCTCGCCCTCGCGCAGCGCGCCAACAAGGCCCGCACCGAGCGTGCCGATCGTTGCCGCGCGCGAACCCAGACCCTGCAGCGCCGAAGCGAGCAACTGCACGATCGAGGTTTTGCCGTTGGTCCCGGTCACGCCGATTACGTGCAGTGCGCTGGACGGGCGCCCGAAAAACCGCGCCGCGATTTCGCCGACCTGTTCGTGCAGGTTGTCGATCCAGACGATCGGCGCAGTTGTATTGCCGAGCCCCGAGTCCCGAGCCCCGAGCCCCGCCGAATAAGCGGCGGGCGCCGGCGCTTCCCCCAACACCACTGAAGCGCCGTGCGCCATCGCCGACGGGGCAAACGTAATCCCGTGCGCGGTCGTTCCCTTGAGCGCGAAGAATGCATCGCCCGCACGCACGCGGCGCGAGTCGAGCGCGAGGCCGTGCACGACTATGTCGCGCGCGGCGGGCGAAATGCCGTCGCCGGTAATACCCGTGAGCAGGTCACCGAGCTTTTGCGGCACTGTGCTCAAGGCCCAACCTCTTCCGCTTCACCCGGCGGCGGTGGGTCAGGCTGCGGCATGTCGCGCGGCTCGACCAAGGGGTTCGGCCCCGGGCCGCCGGCATACCAGTTCTTGACGTTGTCGGGCGGGATATCGAGCAGGCGCAGCGCGCCTTGCATGACCTTGCTGAACGCGGGGGCCGCGACGGTGCCACCCATGTATTGAACGATATCGGTGCCGGTCGCGCCCGAAATCACAATCGCGGCGACGAGACGCGGATCTGTAGCCGGCACGAAACCGACGAAGACCGAGTTGTAGAAATTGCTGTAGCCGCCATGCGAGGCGATATGCGAGGTGCCGGTTTTGCCGGCGGCGAGATAGTTCGGTACTGCTGCGGCCGGCGCCGTGCTCTCGGGTGAAATCACGGTTTCCAGCATCGCCTTGACCTGCGCCGCAATCTTCGCATCGACGATGCGCTTGCCTTCATCGCCGCCGCCTTTGACGAAGGTCGGCGTGTGCAGTACGCCGCCGTCCGCGATCGCGGCATACGCGCGCGCCAGTTGCAGCGGGGTGACGCTCAAGCCGTAGCCGTAAGCGATCGTGTCCTGCTCAACCGGGCCCCAGCGTTTGGCGATCGGCAAGCTGCCCGGCGATTCGCCGGTGAAGCCCGAACCGGTGGGTTCGCCGAAACCGTAGCGGTGGAACATGTCCCACATCTGATCGCGCGGCAGCGTCGCCGCGATCTTGGCGGCACCGACATTCGAGGAATGCGTGATCACGCCGGTGACCGTCAGAATACCGAGGTTGCGGTGGTCGTGTATGACGTGGTCGAAGTGTTTCCAGGTACCGGGTGACGTATCGACCTTGGAATCGGGTCGCCACTTGCCGCTTTCGAGCGCGGCGGAAATCGTCATCGCCTTCATCGTCGAGCCGGGCTCGACCACGTCGGTTGCCGCGCGGTTGCGCATATGGCTCAGCAGCTCGCTCGGCGGAATATTGCTGTTCTGCGAATTCGGATTGAACGACGGCTGGTTGACCATCGCCAGGATCTCGCCGTTGGTTACATCGAGCACGACGATTGAACCGGTGCTGGCGTGATGCTCCTTGATCGCCTTCATCAGCTCGCGATAGGCCAGATACTGGATGCGCTGGTCGATCGACAAGGTCAGGTCGTGGCCCGGCGTCGGCGCCACGGCGAGTTCGACGTCGACGTCCTCGACCGCGTGCCCGTGCAGGTCGCGGATGATGCGCTTGCTGCCGGGTTTGCCCGACAGATAATCGTCGAATGCCAGTTCCAGGCCTTCGAGGCCGTGATCGTCGATGTTCGTCTTGCCGAGAATATGCGCGGTCACTTCGCCGCTCGGGTAGTAGCGGCGGAACTCACGCTGGCTGGAGACGCCGGGAATGCCAAGCTTGATGATCGCCGCCGCCGCGTCCGGATTCAGATGGCGCGTGAGATAGACGAACTGCTTGTCGGCTTTCTGATTGAGCTTGTCGGTCAGGACCGCCGCATCGATGCCGAGCGCGTGCGCCAGCTCGGGAATCCGGTCGGTGTGATCGAGCAGAGTGCCCGGATCGGCCCAGATCGATTCCACCGGGGTCGACACCGCCAGCGGCTCGCCGTTGCGATCGAAAATGGTGCCGCGCGAAACCTCAACCGGAATCTCACGCAGGTAACGCTGGTCGCCCTGATCCTGGTAAAAATCCTTGCGCACCCATTGCAGATCGACCGCGCGCACGATCAGCGCAGTGCAGGCGAGCGCGAGGATCATCAGCACGACATACAGGCGCGCCTTGAGATTGATCGGATACTGGCGCGGCGTCACCCGCGGCCGGTCCGCGCGCAAACCGAACCAGCCGCGTCCGCCGCGCACCGCCTCGTACGCTGCGCCGCCGTCGCGTTGCGCACGCAACGCGGGCAGCTCAAGCTGCAGAATCTCGCGCCGGGTCATCGCTTGATCACCACCGTGTTCGCCGGGCTCGGGGAAATCATGCCCAGATCGCCGCGCGCGGCTTTTTCGATGCTGTTGATTTCCGCCTTGGTCGCACGCTCGAGTTCTAGACGGCCGAATTCGAAATTCAGGTGGTCGCGTTCCTTGGTCAATTCGGTGTACTCGACGAACAGACGCCGGCTTTCCTGGCGCGTGTAGACCACGCCGAGCGCGCCCGCGATCACGCCGGCGAGCAGTACGAAGATGATGCAGACACCGAGCGTGCGCATCACGCCAGGCGCTCCGCGATGCGCAGCACCGCGCTGCGCGCGCGTGGATTGGTTTCGACTTCCTGTGCGGAAGGAAATTGCGCCGCGCCGACCGTGCGCAGACGCAGCCTGCTCGACGGCGGCGGCGGCAGGCCGTGACGCACCGGCGCCGCGCGCGATTCATCGCGCAGGAAATTCTTCACGATGCGGTCTTCGAGCGAATGGAAGCTGATCACGGCGAGACGTCCGCCGGCACGCAGGCAATCCACTGCGGCATGCAGGCCGCGCTCGAGCGCATCGAGCTCGCCGTTCACATGAATGCGCAGGGCCTGGAAGCTGCGCGTTGCCGGATGCTTGCCCCCGCCTTTATGAGTATCGGCGCGCCGGCCGATGTTGCGTTCGATCAGTTCGGCGAGTTCGAGCGTGCGCGTCAGCGGCTGCACGCCGCGCTGTTCGACGATCGCATGCGCGATGCGTCTGGCTCTGCGTTCTTCGCCGAACTGCCACAACACGTCCGCAATCTCCCTCTCGTCGGCGCGTGCGAGAAACTCGGCCGCGCTGATTCCCGAACTCGTGTCCATGCGCATGTCGAGTGGCGCGTCGGCGCGAAAGCTGAAACCGCGCGCCGCGTCGTCCAGCTGCGGCGACGACACGCCCAGATCGAGCAGCACGCCGTCGAGCCCCGCCGCGGTCGCCTCCCACTCGCGCAAGTCGGCGAAATTGCCGTGGCGGATCGACACGCGCGCGTCCGCAGCGAACTCACGCCGCGCCGCCGCAACCGCACTCGCGTCGCGATCCATCAACAGCAACTTCCCCGCCGCACCGAGCTGCGCCAGCAACGCGCGCGCATGCCCGCCACGACCGAAGGTTCCATCCAGATAAACTCCGTCCTCGCGCACCTGCAGTCCCTGCACCGCCTCGTCCAGCATCACCGGCACATGTTCGCGTTCCGCCTTGGCGCCCGGTCCCGTTCCAGCATCTTCGCTAGTCATCGTTCGGGCGCACGCAATCGCTCCACTCACAACTTCAAGCCCAGCATCTCACCGCTGAGATCGGCCTCGTCGATGGTTTGACGAATCTTGTCCAGATGCGCCTGCTCGCTCCACAATTCGAATTTCGCGTTCATGCCGAGCAGGACCGCGCGCTTCTCGATGCCCGCCGCGTTGCGCTGGCTGGCCGGCACCAGCACGCGCGCGCTGCCATCGGGCTCGACCGCAGCGGCCGCACCGACCAGTTTCAATTGCAGATCGCGATGCACACGCTTGACGCTCGACAGCGCATTGACCTGATCGCGCACTTTTTCCCACTCGCTCTGCGGAAACAGCCACAGGCAGCCGTGCTCGAACGGGTTGTAGGTGAACACCAAGCGGTTCGCACAGGCGGACGCGATCAATTCGCGATAGGCGGTAGGCAGCGCCAATCGACCCTTGTCGTCCAACGTGATTGCGGTTTCGCCCTGAAACATCGCGCCCTAATTCCCACGAAAAGCCACAAAATCCCACCAGCGCCCACCTTATCCGCGGCATGCAGGGCTGTCAAGGGAAAATTGCTTTGCAGATCAAGGAGAAGCGGGTGGAATCGTGACTAATTCGTGCGCTTTCTGAGGAAGCTCGGAAAGGTGATTGAATTCACGTAAGTTTCTTGCCGGTGACACACCGCAAATCCACCCGGCAGATGCGCAAAAATATACAGGTGGAAAAGTATACTTGGTAATGTCGAGGCAACCCCAAGGCCATTCGCCAAAAGCCTGAATCCCTTGGATGTTACGCACGGCAGGCGCGACGCGCGTCCTGCTGGCCCCCACCCCGTACCCTCCCCCGCTGACGCGGGAGAGGGGGAGTGATCGTCGCGCTGCGCGCGACAACGTTATTTCATTGCTCCTAGTGAAAAGTGCGGCCAAGGATGGCCGCTTTGTGATCTTCGCGTTCACGGACGAACGCACAAATAAAATAAAGGAGTCGGCCGATAAGCCGGGTTTTGTCGTGGACAGTCATTCCTCTAGACGCCGCGTCGCCGCGGCGTTCAAGCATCCAACCCGGGAGCCACGCGGGCCGCGTGATTGCTCCCCTATTTGGTCTTGCTCCGAGTGGGGTTT
>NZ_DATBQK010000132.1:0-9467 GCF_036560865.1 Rudaea sp. | reverse complement strand
CGAACAACGCCTGACCGAACTCGAAGAGCGCCTGTCGTTTCTCGACAACACCGTGCAGAGCTTGGATAAAGTGGTTGCGGGTCAGGATCGTGTGCTGACGGATATGCAGCGCGAGTTCGAGCGCCTGCGCAGCGAACTCGGTGGGATCAAGTCAACGCTGAGCCATGACGCACGCGACGAGCCACCGCCACCGCATTACTAAAGCTCAACTCTTGTTTCCCTTCTCCCGCGTGCGGCGACCCTAGGGAGTGCACAGCTGAGAAGGTGCCGAAGGCGGATGAGGGAAAGTTTTGTAGTATGGGTAGAGAAGCCCACCCGACTATTAGCGAGCCCTCCCCTTCAAGGGGAGGGTTGGGTGGGGATGGTGTTGGAGGCGATGGAGCGCAGTTTGATACCATCGATCTTCGCCACCAGAATCGAAACTGGGCTTTAGCCACGAACCCAAATGTCCGAATCCTTACGCGATCAATTGCTGAAATCCGGCCTCGCGCAGAAGCTCAAGGTCGAGTCGAAACCCGCGCCGGTGCCGCAGCAGAAAAAGCCGCAGCAAAGCAAATCGCCACCGCGACACGTCAGGCCGCAACAGCACGCACCGAAAAAACCCGCCACAGCGCAAGAGCCCAATCTCGCGCACGCCTACGCGCTGCGCGAGCGCCAGGAAAAGGAAGACCGCGAACGCGCGCAGCGCGAAGCCGAACGGTTGGCGCAGGAAAAGCGCGAACGCAAACAGAAGCTCGCAGCGCTGCTCAACGGCAAATCGCTCAACGCCGCCGACGCCGATGTGCCGCGGCATTTTCCCCACGGCAACAAGATTCGCCGCGTTTACTGCACGGTCGCGCAACTCACCCAACTCAACCACGGCGATCTAGCAGTCGTGCAGTTGGCGGGACGTTATCTGCTGATCACTCGCGAGATCGCACTACAGGCACAGGCGATCGATGAACACGCGCTGGTGCTGTTATGCGATCCGAATGCACCGCCCGAGGATGATGTGCCAGCCGATATCGTCTGGTAGGAGTTTCCTTTCGTAACACTTCGTTGACTTATCTTAAGTGTCGTTGGGTGTTCGTTGCCTAGGTCTCAAAATGTATACCTTTTGACGGTGAGATACGAGCATTCTTGTAGGCCTTTTGAGAACACGCCTTGAGTGACTGCGCGGGTTCACGAAAGACCCAACAAGTCACCTTCAAACGCGACAGAATTCGCCTACAATCCGCGCACCGGGTCCAGCGACGCAAACAGGGGTTGGACGTGCATGAGTGCGATGAATCTGGCAGCTGTGATTGTTCAGCAGGGCAAAGTCCTAGACTTCATCGATGGCCAGACTCAACGGGATAGAGACTCCAGAGGAATATGTTCGCCAAGAAATCGCTAAGTCACTCGTCCGCGAGTATGGATACCTAAAGAGTGAAAGTTCTTCCGTTTGACAGCTCGCGGAAAGGGGGATTCAGTGTCTTCAAATAAGCTGATATTGATAGTGGTCGTGTCCTACAGCGCCTATTTTTTTCTGCAATTTATATCCATCGGGAATGAAGATACTCTCTTATATTTAGCGGGCAATGCGATCATCGGAATTATGGTGATTGGATACTTGGCCAACCTATGCCTCGTCGCACGTCATTTTTTTTCCGATGCGCCGGAGTTTAACTCCTTCAAAGGCAGTCGTACTTTTGCCGGCATATTGTCGATGCTTGGCGTCGTCGTGCCTGTACTTGGTGTGCCAATCGGCCTGTGGTACTTAGCTGTTGGGCCGATTCGATGGCGCTCCGAATCGCGCATCAAGACTTTTCTTTCGCGCGCTAAGCCTCCAAGCATTTGCAAGTGGATCGACGATCAGATCGTGTCACAGCACCTTTGGGACCAACCGTGGCTATCGACTTCTTGGATGCCTCTATCTGCGACACAGAGGGAGGCTCTTCTTGCAGATTGTCTACCGACTTACCTGAAGAATCTACGCAAGCACTTGGAAGAGTATGACCACTCCAAACGGGCAATTCGGGCCGATTTCGTAGCCACACTGCGCGAAAGTGTAGGTCGCTGAGCGTTCCGCACTATTCGGCAAGGCCAACCCCCGCCGAGCTGCATATAACTAGAAATCCATAAAGTAACCGCCGTTCACCGGTATGTTCGCGCCGGTGATGAATCCTGACTCGTCGGCGGCGAGGAAATCGACGACGCGCGCGATTTCCGACGGTTCGCCCAGACGTCCGACCGGGATGCCGGCGACGATCTGGTTGCGCACGGTTTCCGGAATCGCCTGCACGAGGGCCGTGCGGCAGTAGCCGGGCGATACGCTGTTCGCGGTGACGCCTTTGCGCGCGACTTCGCGCGCGAGCGCCATGGTAAAGCCGTGCATGCCGGCTTTGGCGGCGGAGTAATTGGTCTGGCCGAACTGGCCGGTCTGGCCGTTGACGGACGAGATATTCACGATGCGGCCGAAGCCGCGCTCGCTCATGCTTTCGACGACATTGCGGCACATGTTGAACACGCCGTCGAGATTGATCTTGAGCACGTCGACCCACTGCTGCGGCGACATCTTGCGCAGGCTGGTGTCGCGCGTGATACCGGCGGCGTTGACGAGGATGTCGATCGGGCCGTGCGCGCTTTCGACGCGCTTGATCATCGCGGCGCAGTCGTCGAAATCGGCGACGTTGAACGGTTCGAAGAAAATGCGATCGGCGAATTCCGCAGTTTCCTGCTTGAACTCGGCGAGTCGCTCAGGACGGCTGCCCAGATCCGCAGCGACGACCGTGCGTCCGGAACGCGCGAGATGTTTGCAGATTTCAGTGCCGAGGCCGCCGATACCGCCGGTGACCAGCGCGATGCGCTTGCTCATGTAACCCCCATATGGATGATTATTCCGCGCCGCTACGGGTGTTGCGTCGCACTGCGCACGGAGATGCTGGCGCACTTTGCTGTGCGCAGCGGGAAATCAGGAAAACCACTCAGGACTTGCCGTCCTTGCTGCTGGCGGGAGCGGGCGCGCGTGCCGACGTGGCGGCGGCCTTGAGAAACCCGTCCTGCACCGACTTCCACAGGTCCATATTGCGCTCGGTCATGTCGTTGAGCATCGACCAGGGCGTCTGTCCGAGGATATTGTTGAGCTGACTGCGAAATTTGCCCTGTTGATCGAGAAAGATCTGCAGGCTCTTTTCCAGATAGCTGCCCATGAAGCCCTGCATCGAATCGCCGTAGAAGCGGATCACTTGCGAGAGCAGGCGGGTGGTGAACATCGGCTGCCCATCGCCTTCGTGCTCGGTGATGATCTGCAACAAGACTGTGCGCGTGAGATCGTCGCCGGTCTTGGCATCGCGGACTTCGAAGTCGTCGCCGTCGATCACCAGTTGACGCACTTCTTCGAGCGTAATGTAGCTCGAAATCTCGGTGTCGTAGAGCCGGCGATTCGGGTATTTCTTGATAATGCGTATTTGTGCCATGCCGCAAAATTAACAGATTGTGACGCGGCGCACCAGTGGATTTGCTGCGCCGCAAATGGCGTCAGGCATGGATTGGGCTGGTATCGGTAACAAAAGCGCTGTTGCAGGACGGGATTGCGCGAGCCGAAGCCCTCCCCTTCAAGGGGAGGGTTGGGTGGGATGGTGTAAAGAGAGTACGCGATTGCCAAGGGACAAGGTCGTCGCACGCACCATCCCCCTCCCAGCCTCCCCCTTGAAGGGGGAGGAGTGAAGCACGCAGCCTTTAGGCGCATGGTCCCTCGCGTCTAGGCGCCTGGTCCCTCACGTCGCCGTCGCGAGCTCGACGATGCCTCACCCGGCAATTGCCGCAAATGCGGCAATTACCAACCCATGTACTGTCCGCCGTTGATCGACAGGTTGGCGCCGGTGATCCAGCGCGCTTCTTCGTTGACGAAGAACTCGATCGCGTAGGCGATTTCGCCGGGCTCGCCGAGGCGGCCCACCGGAATCTGCGCGGCGATTTTGTTGCGCACATCTTCAGGCACGGCCATCACCATTTCGGTGGCGACATAGCCGGGCGAAACGGTGTTCACGGTGATGCCGAACTTGGCGTTTTCCTGCGCCAGCGAGATCGTGAAGCCGTGCATGCCGGCTTTCGATGCGGCGTAGTTGGCCTGCCCGTACTGGCCTTTCTGACCGTTGATCGAGCTGATCTGCACGATGCGGCCCCACTTGCGGTTGCGCATGCCGTCGATGATCGGGCGGGTGACGTTGAAGCAGGAATTGAGATTGGTGTTGATCACTTCCTGCCACTGCAAGGCCGACATCTTGTGGAAGGTGGTGTCGCGCGTGATACCGGCGTTGTTGATCAGGATATCGATCGAACCAAGCTGTGCTTCGACTGCTTTGACCATCGCTTCGGCCGAGGCGGGATTCGCCACGTCGCCGGGCACGATGACGACGTCCGTTCCGCCCGCCTTGAGTTTTTCGGCCCAGGCCTTGGCCTTGGCTTCATCGCGATAATTCGTGGCGACCTTGTGACCCATCCGCGCCAGGCGCTGGACGATTGCCGTACCGATGCCGCCGGTGCCGCCGGTAACCAATGCTATGCGTGCCGTCATGACTGCCTCCCAGGTTGGTTGTGGCGGCTTGCTGCCGCTCGGATTCGCTAGTGAGATTGTACACGTTCAGGCTTTGCAATCCGCCCCCGCCGCGAACGCGGAATGCTTGCGCAACTGGCTCAGATCGAAATGCGCGATCGCGCTGGCGAGCAGTGCCTGCGGGTTCGGTTCGACGCCACGCACTGCATCGCCGAGTCCAAGGAAGTCGAGCGCCGCGCGCAAGGCCGGCAGCGGATCGTGGCGATCGACCGGTCGCGCGCTGAATGCCTTGGACAGCTTCTGTCCATCGCTATCCAGCGCGAGTGGCAGATGCAGGTATTGCGGCGTGGGCAAGTCCAACAATTGCTGCAGATAAATCTGCCGCGGCGTCGAGTCGAGCAGATCGCAGCCGCGCACGATTTCGCTGATGTCGGCATCGGCATCGTCGACGACCACGGCAAGCTGGTAAGCAAACCAGCCCTCGACGCGGCGCAAGATGAAATCGCCGACGTCGCGCGCGAGCTGTTGCGATTGTGGGCCTTGCAAGAAATCGATGAAATGAATCTCGCGATCTGCGGCACGCACGCGCCATGCCGGTGCGCGCGTGCTATCCGGCGCAGAGACGCAAGCGCCGAGATGCAGGCCGTTGCGCGCTTCCAGATCGCTGCGGCTGCACCAGCACGGAAAGATCAGATCCTGCGCGCGCAATTGCGCGAACGCCTGTCGATACGCCGCTTCGCGCTGACTTTGATAGACGACCGGCTCGTCGGACACCATGCCGAAGGCGGCTAGCGTGGCGAGAATATCCTGCGTTGCGCCGGGAACCTCGCGCGGCGGGTCGAGGTCTTCTATTCGCACCAGCCATGCACCCGCACGTGCGCGAGCGCGCACGAAGCTGCCGACCGCGGCAATCAGCGAACCGAAATGCAGCGGACCGGTGGGCGAGGGCGCGAAACGACCGCGATAGGACATGGTGAACGTCGGTTGTCGGTTGGGAGTGCGGATCTTGAAAACGGTTTGAGTTTACCCAAGCTTCTGGTTCGTAGCGCGTCGACGGTGCGGTTATGGATGGCGCCATGTAATCTTGGCGATCGGGAATGATCGCAAACACCAAGAGGATCACCATGCTTCGCATCGTTCTGTTTCTGCTCACCAACCTCGCCATCATGCTGGTGCTCAGTGTCGTGGCGTCGATTTTCGGTCTCGACAGGTGGGCGTACACGCACAGCGGCATCAATCTCACCGGCATGCTGGTGTTTTGCGCGCTGTTCGGCATGGGCGGCTCGTTCATCTCCTTGCTGCTGTCGAAGACGATGGCCAAGATGTCGGTCGGTGCGCAGGTGATTGCCGAACCGCGCAACGCCAGCGAAAAGTGGCTGTTCGATACGGTCGGCCACCACGCGCAGAATGCCGGCATCGGCATGCCGGAAATCGCCATCTACGACGCACCCGAAATGAATGCGTTCGCCACCGGCGCGAGCAAGAATCATGCGCTGGTCGCGGTCAGCACGGGCCTGCTCAACAGCATGAATCGCGACGAAGTATCCGCGGTGCTCGGCCACGAAATCACCCATGTGTCGAATGGCGATATGGTTACGCTGGCCCTGATCCAGGGCGTGGTGAATACCTTCGTGATGTTCCTTGCGCGCGTGCTCGGCAGCCTGATCGACGGCATGCTTTCGGGCAATCGCGATCGCGAGGGCGGCGGCTACGGCATCGGCTATTTCGTCATCACGATGGTGCTGCAGACGATCCTTGGCGTGCTCGCAACGATGATCGTCATGTGGTTTTCGCGCTGGCGCGAATTTCGCGCGGACGCGGGCGGCGCACGTCTGGGCGGGCGCAACAACATGATTTCGGCCTTGCAGACGCTGTCCGGCAATCACGGCGACGCGCAGTTGCCGAAGGCGGTGCAGGCGTTCGGTATTTCCGGTCAGGGCGGGGTTTCGCGGTTGTTCATGAGCCATCCGCCGATCGAGGAACGCATTGCCGCGTTGCGCGCCGCCGCCTGAACGTCAGGTTTCCGCCACGACCTTTTCCTGCTCGCTGAGGAAATGGCCCTGGACAAAATTCACGCCGCACATGAACAGCAGCGACATGCTCGCGGCGTCTTCGACGAACTCGGCGACCGTGAGCTTGCCCGCCTGATGCGCCTGGCTGCAGAACCGGCGAATGAAATCCTGATGTTCCTTGTTCTTGGTCAGTTCGACCATGTAGCTGCGGTCGATTTTCAGATAGCTGGCGTCCACATGCTTCAATAGCTGGAACGAATTCAGGCCGGAACCGAATTGTTCCAGCGCGAAACCGCAGTGCAGTTGCTTCAAGCCGTTGACGAAGCTGCGCGCGGTCTTCAAATGGGTGACGACCTTGCTTTCCGGCATTTCGAACACCAGCGCGTCGCCGCGCACGCGCGCGTTCTTCAATTGCTGCGAGATCCACTGCACGAGACCCGGATCGTCGAGCGACTGCGCGCTGAGTTTGACGAACAGGGTCGTGCGTTTGCCCGCGTGCTCGCGCTCGCCCAGTTCCTTGATCGCGCTGGCGATGACGCTGCGGTCGATCGACGGCAGCAGGCCGTTTTCTTCGGCGACGGGCAGGAAAAGTTTGGGCGAGATGTCGCCCTTGTCTCCACGCAGACGCAGCAGGACTTCGTAGAACTCGCCCTCGGCACCGTGCAGGCTGACGATCGGCTGATGATAGAGCGCGAAACTGTTGTCCGCGATCGCCGCCTTGATGCGTTTCAGCAGATCGCGCATCTGATCCTCGGCGGCACGGTCGCGCACGCTCGGATCGACGATGCTGGCCTGATTGCCGCCTTGCTCCTGCGCCGCGCGCAATGCATTGCCGGCCTGGGTCAGCACGGTTTGCGCGTTGGCGTTCTTCTCGCCGATCAGGCTGCCGCCGACGCTGATGCTGGCGCCGACCGACTGATTGCCGATCTCGAAGATCTGCTCGTCGAACTTGCGGCACAGCGTCTGCGCGAGCGCACGCGTGGAGTCGGCGTCGCGCCCGCGGACGAGGACGGCGAACGTGTGCTCGCTCAAACGACAGGCCAGATCCGTCGTGTCGAGATTGCGTCGCAGCAGGTTAGCCATGTCGCCGAGCAGCAAATCGGCATTGCCGATGCCGATCGTGTCGAGCAGCTTGCGGAAGTCATCCGGTTCGACCAGCAGCAGGAACTGGTCGGAGGCGCTGCTGCCGACCGCGGCGATCATGCGGTCCAGTTCGGTCAAGCCGTATTGGCGGTTGTACAGATCGGTGACCAGATCCTTCGAGCGCAGCGCGTCGATCTCGAGTGCGAGCTCGGCGCTGGTGGTCTGCTGGCGCAGCACCACCTGCTGGCAGGGCTCGCCTTCAAAGCTCGCACCGGTGAATTCCATCACCGCAGCGAACGTCTCGCCGTTCGAGCGGCGCACTTTCACATCGAGTTTCGGCGGCGGCTTTTCGCCCTTGGAGAGGTTCTTGAGCAGCTTGCGGAATCCGGCCGCGCTCTCCGGCGCAATCATGTCGAGGATCGAGACGCCCTCGATTTCCGCAAAATCCGAGTAGCCGAAGATATCCAGATAGGCCTTGTTCGCGAGCACATGCATGCCTTCATGCACGTAGGCGATGGGGTCGCGCGAGGACTCGAGCAGGGCATCGCAGCGGCGTTCCGACTCGCGCAGGCTTGCCTGCAGCCGACGCACGCTGCGGCGCATATTGAGGCTGTCGAACTCGCGGCGAATCACCGCGACGAACTGCTCGGTGCGTGTGCGCAGGGCGACCGCGCTGGCGCCGTCGCGCAACGCGTTTGAGATCTCGTCTTCGTTCAATGCGTCGAGGATCGCGATCAGCCCGATATCCTTGCCGCCGCGACCGGCCGCCTGTGCGACGTCCGCGAGCGACAGCGAAGCGGAGGTGCTGACCAGGATCAGGTCAGGTGTCTGCGCTTGCAGGTGGGTGTCCAGTTCGGCGGCATCGCACGCATGCGCCGCACGCACGCCGATGCTGGCATTGCGCAGCATGCTTGAAAGTCGCTCGGCGTCTTCCAGCGAATCGTCGACCAGCAGCAGCTTGATGGCTTCGGCAGGTTTGCTCATTGGGCGATGTGACTCATGCGGCGATCGTCTCCCCTGGAAATAAATCCGGGCTGTGTAAACGCAGAGCCCGGAATTGCAGACGCGATCCGTGTTGTACGCGAATCCCGCGAACTGTGCCAGACGCGGCCGGCGCGATGCGCGACCGGCGTCACAAGGGCAGCTTGTAAGGCGCCCCGGCGACCTCGCGCACCAGGCGTGGCAGCAGGTATCCGGGCAGGCGCGCGCGCAGGTCGTCGATCAGTTCGCGGGCGCGTCCGTCAGGCACGGCGAAATGCGCTGCGCCCGCGACCTGATCGAGCTGATGCAGATAATAGGGCAGGACACCGCAAGCGAACAAACGCTCCGACAGCGCCGCGAGTGCGTCGGCACTGTCGTTGACACCGCGCAGCAGCACGGCTTGATTGAGCAGAGTCGCGCCCGTCGCGCGCAGGCGCGCGCAGGCAGCGGCGACGTCGACGTCGAGTTCGTTCGCGTGGTTGGCGTGCAGCACAATGGCGACAGGCCAAGGCACGTTTGTCAGCCAGCGTAGCAGCTCGTCGTCGACGCGTTCGGGCAGCACGATGGGCAGGCGCGTGTGGATGCGCAGGCGGGCGAGATGCGAAATGGTCGCCAGCGCGTCGGTGAGCTCGGCGAGCTTCGGCGTCGCCAGCGATAGCGGATCGCCGCCGGAAAGGATCGCCTCGCTGATCGAGGCATCGGCGCGCAGATGTTCGATCGCCTCATGCCAGCCATTCGCCGCCGCGGTTTCTTCCGCGTACGGGAAATGCCGGCGGAAGCAATAGCGGCAGTGCACGGCGCAGGAGCCCGTGGCGATCAGCAGGGCACGGCCCTCGTATTTGTGCAGCACGCCGTTGGCTGAGCGCGCGGCCAGA
>NZ_DATBQK010000131.1:0-78109 GCF_036560865.1 Rudaea sp. | reverse complement strand
CATCCAACTGGATACGATGCTCTACTTTGGCTAGGAAGCGCTTTGTGCCATTGACCAGCAACTCAATACTCAATGGATTTTGGCGCTGACTCTGTTCTAATGTCTCGATCCGCTGTTGCAGCGCCTTGAAAAAAGCATCCGCTCCGGTAATTGGAACGACCTTGCCTTTACGGCAAGCTATTAGGTCCTGAGCATCCGCGCTTAATTCGCCGTGAGCGGCCCAGAACACGGAGTAGCGTCGATTTGGAGCGCGCAAGAATGCGGCCCGCAGGGCGTGGTCCCATTCTCCAGACCAACCGCAGACAATTAGACCATGCTCATCGAGAATGCGGTCGAGTAGTCGCTCATACTCTTTCGGGTACTCATAAAGCTCGCGATCAGTGTTGAGGATACGCGCGTCCTTATAGTCACCGTGGAGCTTAAGTAAGTAGCATTGGCTATGGGTAAGCGGCTCGGCGCCAGAAAGCGCATCGATCGAGGAAACCACGGTGGGTTCGACGCCGTGTTCGCGCAGCGCGTTTTCCAATAGCCGGTCGAAATTGGTCGTGATGATGACGCGGATATGGCCGGAGCGAACCAACTGCGCGATTGCGTGGTGCGCGGCCGTGGGGACTTTCCGACCTTCTTCTCGATCCTGCTCGCTTGGCTCGATGTATCGATGAAGGATCGATCGCCTCTCCTCAGGTGAACCGGCTATCTCCTCTAGGAGAGCGGAATAATTTGGTTCTTGCCCAGTCCTGCTTTTGTACCATTGCGACCAGTCAGGCTGTTCTTCTACCCCCTGCGCCAGCGCGACACGCCGCACTAGGTCAAGAGTGATCTCCCACCCCGTCGGAATCTCCGCAGAACGCGACAGACCAGAGCCGAGCAGTACCGCAAACGCGCCTTTATTCTCGTATACGGAGAACGCCAGCTGCGTGATGGGATCATCTTTGAGAAGTGTCATGGAGCGCTACCGAGCAGTGCAAATCATCCATTCACGGTTGTCGATTTCGAGCGCCAATTGTGGACGTCGATTTCCCTAGAAAATTAACCCATCGGCAACTTCAACCCCTGCTCTTTCGCACATTCTGAGGCAATCTCATACCCCGCATCCGCATGCCGCATCACGCCGGTGCCGGGGTCGTTCCAGAGCACGCGCGCGATGCGCTTGTCTGCAGCGGCGCTGCCGTCGCAGACGATGACGACGCCGCTGTGTTGCGAGTAACCCATGCCGACGCCGCCGCCGTGGTGGAAGCTGACCCAGGTCGCGCCGCCGGCGGTGTTGAGCAGCGCGTTGAGGATCGGCCAGTCGCTGACTGCGTCGCTGCCGTCCTTCATCGCTTCGGTTTCGCGGTTCGGTGAGGCGACACTACCGGAGTCGAGATGGTCGCGGCCGATCACGATTGGCGCTTTCACTTCGCCTTTGCGCACCATCTCGTTGAACGCGAGGCCGAGTTTGTGGCGCACGCCGAGACCGACCCAGCAGATGCGCGCGGGCAGGCCCTGGAAGCTGATGCGCTCGCGCGCCATGTCGAGCCAGTTGTGCAGATGCGGGTCGTCGGGAATGAGTTCCTTGACCTTGGCGTCGGTCTTGTAGATGTCCTCTGGATCGCCCGACAGCGCGACCCAGCGGAATGGGCCGATGCCGCGGCAGAACAGCGGCCGCACATAGGCCGGTACGAAGCCCGGAAAATCGAAAGCGTTCTTGCAGCCTTCGTCGAACGCCATCTGGCGGATGTTGTTGCCATAGTCGACGGTCGGAATGCCCTGCGCGTGGAACGCGAGCATCGCCTCGACGTGCACGCGCATCGATTTCTTCGCTGCGTCGCGCACGCCGTTTGGGTCGGACTTGCGCAGTGCGAACCACTGCTCGACCGTCCAGCCGATCGGCAGGTAGCCATTGACCGGATCGTGCGCGCTGGTCTGGTCGGTCACCGCATCGGGCTTCACGCCGCGCTTGACCAGTTCCGGAAGAATCTCCGCGGCATTGCCGAGCAAGGCGATCGAAACGGCCCTGCCCTCGCCGGTATACTTTTTCAAGCGCGCGAGCGCGTCGTCGAGATCGTGGGCCTGTTCGTCGACGTAACGCGTCTTCAGGCGAAAATCAATGCTGCTCTGCTGGCATTCGATATTGAGCGAGCACGCCCCGGCCAGGCTCGCCGCGAGCGGCTGCGCGCCGCCCATGCCGCCAAGACCCGCCGTGAGTATCCAGCGTCCTTTCAGGCTACCGCCGAAATGCTGGCGCCCCATTTCAACGAAGGTTTCATACGTCCCCTGCACGATGCCCTGGCTGCCGATATAGATCCACGAGCCGGCCGTCATCTGGCCGTACATCATCAGACCCTTCTTATCGAGCTCGTTGAAGTGCTCCCAGGTCGCCCAGTGCGGCACGAGATTGGAGTTGGCGATCAGCACGCGCGGCGCATCCGCGTGCGTCAGAAACACGCCGACCGGTTTGCCCGATTGGATCAATAGCGTTTCGTCGTCGTTCAATTCGCGCAAGGAACGCAGGATCGCATCGAAGCATTCCCAGTTGCGCGCAGCGCGGCCGATGCCGCCGTAGACCACGAGTTCGTGCGGATTCTCGGCGACCTCGGGATCGAGGTTGTTCTGGATCATGCGGAACGCAGCTTCGGTTAGCCAGCTCTTGCACGAAATTTCGCTGCCGCGCGGCGCACGGATTGTGCGCGTCGTATCGATGCGGGTGGGTGCGTTCATGGCGGAATCTCGCTGCGGGATGCAGCGGATTATCCGCTGAGCGTGAGATGTTGCGCCAGCGCGCAGGTGACTACGCCGGTTAAAAAGTTACGAACGAACGGCGTGAATCGCCTCCGAGCGCGTTCGCGTATACACGAATACCGATGCAGGCGGCACGTTGCGCCAGGTGAAGCCGCCGCGGCGCACGGACAGACCCAGCTCGTCGAGCAGATCCTGCGGCAGCGGCGACTTCGGCCCGTAGGTGAACTGGATAAAGCAGCCCTCTGGCTTGAGGACGCTGAACACGGATTCGGCAATCGATTTCTGCACGCTGCGCGGCATGGACAGCAAGCCCAGACCGCTGATCACCGCATCGGCAAGATCGGTCGCGATAAAACCGTTGCCGGTCGCGATGGCCTTCAGCTCGCAGGCGTTGCCGCAGACCACGTGCACCTGCGGAAACTGCTCGTGCAGGTAGGCGTGCAGCTCGGCGTTGAGTTCGATCACGAGCAGTTTGTCGGCAGCGATGCCCGAGGCCAACAACGCGCGCGTGAACACGCCCGTCCCGGCCCCCAGCTCGACCACGCGCTGAGCGTGGGCGGGCACTTCGTGCATCATCAGGCCGGCAAGCTGCGTGCCGGACGGCGACAGAGCGGCGACACGCAAGGGGTTCTTCAGCCACTGCCGGAAGAACAACCAGGTTTGCGACCCCGATTTGTTCGGCGGCGGAGACGATCGATGTGGCTGAATCACGAAAAAGTCCGTACGGGATACCGAGCTATCATAGTGTGACGGGCCGGGCGCGGCCAGTTATTCGTCCAGCCCATCAAACCGCAGGCAAAGAAAAACCCCGCTGCACGGCAGCGGGGTTTCGATTGGCGCTAGTGAAAGCTGCGCCGGAAATCGTCAGTGATGGTAGTAACCACCACCGCCGTGGTCGCCGTCATGGCCGCCACGATAGCCGTCATGGCCGCCGCGGTAACCGTCGTGGCCACCACGATAGCCGTCATGGCCGCCGCGATAACCGTCGTACCCACCACGGTAACCGCCGCGATAGTAACCACGCCCACCGTAGTAGCCGTCATAGACTACGCCACCATAGTAGGCGGGGCTGTAATACGCCGAACCGTAATAGGCAGGCGCATAGTCGTCATAGTAAACCGGCGCCGGGGCATACCCATACCCGTATGCCGGCCCATAGCCGCCCAAACCAATATCGACGAAACCATGATGGCCACCGACGCCGACGCTCAACCCTGGCAGGTTGATGCCGATACCGAAGTGGTCGCGGGCGAACGCGGCCGGCGCCAGTGCGAGGCCGGCCGTAACGAGCGCGCCAAGTACCATCGCACGAAATCCACGCTTGCGGAATGTCATTTCAGTTCTCCAGTGCATTAAAGTCGCGACCCCTTTGATCGCAAGCGTACTCTGCGGTCGAACGGCTGAATCCATACTGAAACCTGCGGCCAATTCAGCGCGCCATTCAGTTTGGATCAGCGCCGCCCGGGAGAAAGCTGAACGGGTCAGGTTTTTCGCAATTCCCAGCAGCGGTGGATACGCGGATTGCGCTCGAAGTCGAAGGGGATCGTCGCTGCGCTGATATCACGGATCGAGAAGTCAGCCAGCGCCGCCTCGTCGAGCTTGAAGCGGCGGAAATTGTTCGAGAAAACGATGGTGCCGTCCGGCAGCAGGCGCTCGCCGCAAAGCTGCAGCAGGCGCACGTGGTCGCGCTGCACGTCGAAATCCTCGGCGCGCTTGGAATTGGAAAACGTCGGCGGATCGACAAAGATCAGGTCGTACATTGCCGAGTGATTCTGCAGATACTCCAGCGCGTCGGCGCAGACCAGCTTGTGTTGCATGTTGGCAAAGCCGTTGAGGGCGAGATTCTGCGTTGCCCATCCGAGATAAGTCTGCGACAGGTCCACGCTTGTCGTCTCGGTCGCGCCGCCCGCGGCTGCATAGACGCTGACGCTGCCGGTGTAGCAGAACAGGTTGAGGAAGCGCGCGCCGCGACTCATCTCGCGCACGCGAGCGCGCAGCGGTCGGTGATCGAGAAACAGGCCGGTATCGAGGTAGTCCCACAGATTGACGAAGAAGCGCAGGCCGCCCTCGCCCACTTCGAGCTGCTCGCCGCGCTCGTCGAGGCGCCCGTATTTCTCGCCGCCCTTGCCGCGCCGGCGCTGTTTCAGCGCGATGCGCTCGCGCGGAACGGCGAGTGCTTCGCCAGCTGCGCGCACGATCTCGCGCAGGCGCGTGCGCGCCATGGTTTCATCGATGGTCGCCGGCGCCTGATATTCCTGGATATGCAGATAGTCGACGGTGCCTTGGCGGGCATCGCGCAGGTGCGCACGATAGATATCGATCGCCGCTGCATATTCGGGCAGATCTGCATCGTAGACGCGCCAGCATTCGATGCCTTCGCGCTCGGCGCGCTTGCGCAGATGGCGGAAATTCTTTTCGATGCGGTTCTTCACCATCTGCGCGCCGGCCGACAGCGGCTTGGGCACATACGTAGCAGAGTCGCCGGCCGCCGAATCGCGCGCCAGGATTTGGAAATTCAGCAGCACGCATTCGAGCGCGCCGTTGTAGAGCTTGTATTTCTTCTCGGCGCGCAATCCGAGTGCGCGGCCAAGCTCTTCATCCGAGGTAATCACGCTCGCCTGCCAACCCGGAAACTCGGCTTTCAATTTCGAGCCTAGCAGGCGATACAAATCCACGATGCCGCTGTCCGCGCCCATGCGCTCGCCGTACGGCGGATTGCAGATCACCAGACCGGGCGACTCGAGTTCATGCGGACGATGCAGGTGTTCGAGCGATTGCTTGCCCAGATGCACGAAGCCGGACATCTGCGCGAGCTGCGCATTGCGCACGGCTTCGTTGAGCACGCTTGCGTCGTGATCGAAGCCGAAAAACGCCGGCCGCAATGCCTGCGCACCCGTCGTCGCACGCGCCTGCGCCTCGTCATGCAGCATTTTCCACAATGCCGCATCGTGGCCGCGCCAGCCAAGAAACCCGAAATAATCGCGGCGCAGACCGGGCGCGATATCCGCTGCCATCAGCGCCGCTTCGACCAGCAAGGTGCCCGATCCGCACATCGGATCGACCAGACCCCCGCCGGCCACATAAACCGCTGGCCAGCTCGCGCGCAGCAGCATGCCGGCGGCGAGGTTTTCCTTGAGTGGCGCCACTCCTTGGCCGAGCCGATAGCCGCGCTGATGCAAGGGTGCACCGGACAGGTCGACGCTCACGATCGCTTGCCCGCGCCTCAGCAGCAGGTTCACGCGCAGCGCGGGACGCTCGGTGTCCACATTGGGACGTTTTCCACATTTATCGCGGAACTGGTCAACGATCGCATCCTTGACACGCAGCGCGGCGAACTGCGAATGCGTGACACCCGGCGTGCTGCCGACCGCATCGACGGCGAAGGTCGCCTCGACATCCATGTGCTCGCTCCAATCCACACCGAGCGCACCCTGGTACAAGGTGTCGCCGTCGGTCACGGCGAACTCCGCGATCGGCGTCAGGATGCGGCTTGCCAGGCGCGACCACAGGCAGGCGCGGTAACCGGCATCGAGTCCACCGCTGAAATGCACGCCAGCCAGCGCTTCGTGGACGTCGCTGGCGCCGAGCGCCTTCAATTCATCGACAAGCAGATATTCCAGGCCTTTGGGGCAGGTCGCGAAAAATTTCCTGACGCTCGACACAGGCGAACTCAAACGAATTGCTCCGGACCGAATTGTTTCAGGAACAAACGAAACTGCTCGGCGATGAAATCCACGTGTGCGCCGAGGCGATGATCATCGCGCACCAGGGTGATCGAATCGCCGCGCGTTCGCGCGAATGCGAGCGCGGCGTCGACCGGACAGATCTCGTCGTCCCAGCCATGAATCAGTGCGGTCGGCACGCGCGCCGCATCGAAAGCGCGCGCATAGCCGGGAATCGCCACTGGCAACGCAATCAGGAACAGACCGACGCAGTTCAACTCCAGTGACGCAAGCGCTGAGCTGAACGCGCCCATGCTCGACCCGGCGAGAATCACCGGCCCACTCGCAGGCGCATGCGACTTGAGACGTGCGATGCGCGCGTCGATTTTATCGACGTCGTGCGGTGCATCGAGATCGCGATAGTCCGGACGCACGCTTTCAAAGCCGAGCGGCTTGGCGATCGCGGCCAAGGCGCTGACCTTGGTCGCGTCCGGACCGCTTTCGAGGCCGTGAGAGAGAATGATGAAGGGTTTCATACAACGATTATCGCATGGCACACTCAGTAACCTCTGCGGCCAGGGAAACTTTGATAATCTTTGCGTAACACAACCCGTTCGCCCTGAGGTATCGAAGGGCGATGTTCCTCAAACAATACCGTTTATGCTTCGATAACCTCAGCACGAACGGCACATGCGAGTTACTTCCTTGCCCATCGACCTTGCCATCCACGACTGGCCGCTGCCCTACGAAGCACGGTTGCACAAGCGTGCGCTCAGCGATATCGATTTGGTCGTAATCCACTGCACCGAGCTGCCCGACATGAAGACGACGCGCGAGTACGGCGAGCGCGTGCACTATCCGAATCTGGGTACCGGCAACAGCGGCCACTACTACATCGAGGAAAACGGCACGATCTACCGTTTTGTTGCGCCCGAGCGTGTGGCCAACCACACGGTCGGCTACAATACGCGTTCGATCGGCATCGAGATGTTCAACGTCGGCCGCTATCCGCACTGGGGCGACAGCAGGTACCAGGCGTTCACGGTACCGTATACAAAGGAACAAATAAACTCGTTGCTCGCGCTGTTGCGCAAGTTACGCGCGGGTATTCCGAGCCTGCGCTACATCAGCGGCCACGAAAACCTCGACCGCCGCCTCGAACCGGCCAGCGACGATCCGAAAATCCTGCTACCGCGCCGACAGGACCCGGGCCCGTTGTTTCCGTGGAACGAAATCGTGCCGGCGGCCGGGCTGGAAAAACTGGTGCCGTAACCGGCGATCACCTGCTCGCAAGGATCGTGGCTGTCGACTTGGCCGTGCGCGCCGCCCGGTTTCGCGAGTCGCAGCTATACTTCGCGCTGCCAATCACGGAGAACGTATGCCCAACCCCATCGTCACCGAACTGGTCGAACTGCTCGGGCTTGAGCGCCTCGAACACAATCTTTTCCGCGGTCAGAGCCGCGATATCGGTACGCGTTACGTGTTCGGCGGCCAGGTGCTCGGTCAGGCGTTGTCGGCGGCGCAGCAGACGGTCGGGGCCGAGCGCAGTGCACATTCGCTGCACGCCTACTTCCTGCGTGCGGGCGACATTGAAGCGCCGATCGTCTACAACGTCGAGCGTACGCGCGACGGCAAGAGTTTCTCCACGCGGCGCGTGATCGCAATTCAGCACGGCGAGCAGATTTTCAACTGCACGGTGTCGTTCCAGATTGCCGAGCCAGGCTTCGAACATCAGATGGCGATGCCGAATGTGCCGCAGGCCGACGACCTGCCGCCGCGCAAGTCGCTTCCGCCCGCGGAATTCGCCAAGCTGCCGCCCAAATTGCAGCGCTGGTTCGGCCGCAGCGGTCCATTCGAATTGCGTTATGTCGATCAGCGTGATGAGTTGAAGCCGGAAAAACGCCCGCCGCTGCAAAACGTCTGGTTCCGTCTCGTCGACCGCATTTCCGATTCGCCGGAGCTGCACCGCGCGATGCTTGCCTATGCGTCGGATTTCAATCTGATCGGTACGGCGATGCTGCCACACGGCATCTCGTTCCTGCAGAGCAATGTGCAGGTCGCGAGCCTGGATCATGCGATGTGGTTCCACCGCCCGTTCCGCGCCGACGACTGGCTGCTGTATTCCTGTGACAGCCCGACTGCACAAGGCGCCCGCGGCCTCGCCCGCGGCCAGATTTTTTCGACGGATGGCCGCCTCGTCGCATCGACCGTACAGGAAGGGATGATGCGCGTCGTCGACATCAAGCCGTCATGAGACAGATTTATACTTCGCAGCGCCTGCAGAACATCGACATGGTCGTCGCGATGATGGCCGAGGCTGGAATCCAGACCAGCGTGACCAACCGGCGCGTTTACGCCGGGCATGACTACAAGGGACCCAGCTATAGCGCCAGGGTCGATCCGGCGACATGGCCGCAGGTGTGGGTGGTGCGATCCGAGGACCAGCCGCGCGCGCGCGCATTGCTGCGCGACGCTGGCATCGAACCGCCCACGCGTTATGCCGACGAACTCGCGCAATCGCGCGAACCATCGCCCGAGCAGAGGCGAATCGCATTCAGTTGGCGTCTGCGCACCGTCCTGCTCGGCGCGATCGCGCTGATCATCCTGCTCAACTGGCTTGGCGTCCTGCATATTTTTTGAGCGCGCAGCTCCAAAGGAAAAGCCCCATGGCACGTAACAAGACCGCATTTCTGTTCGACCTCGACGGCACGCTGATCGACAGCGTCTATCAGCATGTGCTGGCGTGGAAATCCTCGCTCGATCAGGAAGGCATTCCGCTGTCGGTGTGGCGCATCCACCGCAAGATCGGCATGAGCGGCGGGCTGTTCGCCAATATCCTGTTGCGCGAAACGGGTTTCGACAATACGCCCGAGCGGCTCGATCGCCTGCGCGTGCGCCATGCCGAAGCGTACAAAGGCTTGTCCGCCAGCGTGCGTCCGCTGCCCGGCGCGCGCGAGCTGCTCGACTATCTGACCGATCAGGGCACGCCATGGGCGATCGCGACCAGCGGGCGCATGGAAACCGCTGGACACAATCTGGCCGCGCTCGGCGTCGATCCGAACAAGGTGCCCGTGGTCACCCGCGATCAGGTCAAATATGCCAAGCCAGACCCAGACCTGTTCCTGACCGCGGCCGATCGTCTCGGCGTCGATATCCGCGACTCACTCGTGCTCGGCGACAGTATCTGGGACATGATCGCCGCGCAGCGTGCGCGCGGCCTCGGCGTGGGTCTGTTGTCCGGTGGCTACGGTGAGGAAGAACTGCAAAGCGCCGGCGCGTTCCGCGTCTATGCCGATCCGGCGGATCTGCTCAAGCATATCGACGAGGTCGCCGCGCGGGCTTGATCGGATGCGATTTAGCACAGCCGCCAAATTCTCCTCCCCTTCAAGGGGGAGGCCGGGAGGGGGATGGTGTTACTGTCATGCGAACTGCGTCTGACCGGCACGCTTGACACCATCCCCACCCAGCCCTCCACTTGAAGGGGAGGGCTTTTGGGGAGGGCTTCACCGCGCTGATATAGAATGTGGGCATGAAGTCCGAAACCGTCCGCCTGTTTCAGACCCTGCCGCATCCCTGCGGCTATTTCGCCGAGCGCACTGCGCAGAATCTGGTGATCGATCCCGCGGCGCCGCATCTGCCGCGCATGTACGCGCATGCGCTCACGCGCGGATATCGCCGCGCCGGCGGGCATGTCTATCACCCGCAATGTCCGCAGTGCCGCGCCTGCGTGCCGGCGCGCGTCGCGGTCGTCGATTTCCGCGCGGATCGCAGCCAGCGCCGCTGCCTCAAGCGCAACAGCGATCTGGTCTTGAGCATCACGCCGGCGCGCTACAGCCACGAACATTTCGCCCTGTACCGACAATACCTCGACTCGCGCCACGCCGGTGGCGGCATGGACAATCCCGATCCGCAGGATTTCTCGCGCTTTCTGTACACCGCGTGGAGCCCGACCTGGTTTCTCGAATGGCGCAACGGCGAAGGCGATCTGCTCGCGGTCGCCGTCACCGACATCACCGCCAGCGGGCTGTCGGCGGTGTATACATTTTTCGATCCACGCGAGCATGCGCGCGGACTCGGCACGTATGCGATCCTGTGCCAGATCGAGCTCGCGCGGAAGCGGCAACTGCCGCATGTGTACCTGGGCTACTGGATTGCCGGACACGCGAAGATGCATTACAAGGCCCGCTTCCACCCGCTCGAACGGCTCACACCGGAGGGCTGGAAAGCCGAGCTGGATTCCGATCGCGGCGACCACGCCGCCAGTCAGGATTGAGATTTGCCCTCGCCTCTTGTCCGTTCGCCAAAGCCGAACGGCTCCTCGCTGTGCATCGACACGATGAGCTTGATGAAGGCGTTCGGCAGCATGAGTTCGGCTTCGATCGCCTTGTCGTCCTTACTGCGTCCCTGCACAGTCAGCTGGAAAAACGTGCCCGAAGTGTCGACCACGGAACACACGATGTGCGGCCCCACCGGAGGGATATCGGTGAGGTACGGCTTGATCGCTTCGCCGAGCGTCTCGATCGCCTGCGGGAACAGGAACACGGCGTAGTTGACGGTATCGTTCATGCGCTTTCGATCTCGTATGCGGTACGGAATTCTAGCGAAATACACATCGGCGATGCGCATGCGCGCACCGGTCGCATCGGCTATTCTTGCAGCCCACCATTGAATGCCGCAGACCGTCTATGCTCCGCCGCTTTGTCGCCCTGATCTTGACGGCCTGCGCTTGCGCCGCACAAGCCGCGCCCGCGGACGACGTGTGGATGAGCGTGCTGCTCAATGGCCGCAAGATCGGCAGCATGCACACCACGCGCAAGGTCGCCGGCAATCGCGTCGTGACGACCCAGAACATGAGCATCGAGATCCAGCGCGCCGGCTCCAAAGTTGCGCTCGCGACCGGCGAGACGGACGAAGAAACGAGCGACGGCAAACCGCTGAGGTTCGAATCGCGCACGAAAATCTCCGGCATCGAAAGCGTGCAGACCGGCGTCATCGGGACCGACGGCAAGCTCGATGTAGTCAGTCAGGTCGGCGGCGCGAAGCAGACGCACACGATGGCCTGGCCGCAAGGCGCCCTGCTGGCCGAAGGCCTGCGCCTGCAGGAAGAAAAAAATGGTTTCGCGCCGGGTAGGCATTACACCGCGTTGGCATTCCAGGCGGAGAATCTCGAAACGGTCGAAGTCGATTCGGTGGTCGGTGCGAGGGAGTGGGTCGATCTGCCTGAAGGCGAACGTGAACTGCTGAAGGTCGAGCAGACGGTCAAGCTTGGCGGCGCGCCGACGCAAACGATTTCCTGGATCGAAGCGGATCAGACCGTGCGCAAGTTGCTGGTGCCGATGATGGGTTATGAGTTGACCATGCTCGCCTGTTCGAAAGCCTGTGCGACCGCGCCGAATCAGTCCGCCGATATACTTATACACTCGCTGGTGCCCGCCACCCGCGCGCTCAGCGCGCAGGAGCGTGCGCACGGCATACGCCTGGAATTGAGTGCGATCGATACCAGCGGCGAACCCCTGCAATTCGCCAATACCGACGAACAGCAGGCGAAAACAAACGCGCGCTCGGTCGAATTGCGCATCGCGCCGCTTGCGGACGCTGCGCCGTCGCACGAGGACAAGCCCGTTGCGGCGGATACGCAGCCCAACGACTGGCTGCAAAGTACCGCGCCCGAAATCGTCAAGCTGGCGCGGCAAGGCGCCGGCGACGCAAAAACCGCGCGTGAGCAAATGCAGAACCTGGAGAATTTCGTGCGCAGCTTCATTCGCAAGAAGGATCTTTCAGTGGGTTACGCCTCGGCGCTGGAGGTGGCGAAGTACCCCGAGGGCGATTGCACCGAGCACGCGGTGTTGCTCGCCGCGCTCGGGCGCGCGCGCGGGATTCCGACCCGGGTTGTCGATGGTCTGGTTTATGTCGATCAATACGCCGGCCAGGAACACGTTTTCGTCCCGCACGCGTGGGCGCAGGCCTATGTCGACGGCAGCTGGCGCAGCTTCGATGCCGCCCTGCACGGTTTCGATGCGGGCCATATTGCGCTGTCGGTCGGCGATGGCGATCCGTGGCGTTTCTACGCCGGGTTCAATACGCTGGGACGTCTGCGCATCGATTCGGTCGACGTTATTCACTGATTGCACCATCGAATTAATATCGACGCGAAGATACTTTTTGTTCACATTGTTACGGGTACAGTCAGGGTTCAATCCACGCAAGGAGTTACAAGATGAGCGCAAGCACTGCGAAGTCCACGATCGACGCTGCCAACGACATCCACAACGGTGTGGATACCGCCGAACAGAAGCTCGACGACAATATCGACGCGCTCTCCGAGCGCATTGCAGAACTCGATAAGCAGCTGCGCCAGACCGGCGAGCTGTTGCTGCAGAACGCGAAAGTCCTCGGCGGCTCGGCGAGCAAGCAAATCCAGTTGCACCCGCTCGCGGCGTTCGGCGTCGCCTTCTTTGCCGGACTGACGGTCGCCAAGCTACTGCGTCGCTGACGCCAGCGACATGACGGGGACCGAACCAGCCACGGACAGCGCGCAGACCGATGTGCCCGCGGCGCCGACCGACGGCGCTTCGCTGACCGATGTCGCGCAGCACACCGCGGACTATGCGCGCGCGTGGGGTTCATTGCTGATCAGCGAAGCGACGTTGGCGAAGGCCAATCTTGTCCGCCTTCTGATCCTCGCTCTGATTGTGCCGGCATTGGCGCTGGGCATCCTGCTCAGTATCGATGCGCTGCTGGCCGCTCTGCTACACCGTTGGCTGCAGGATTGGAGCCTCGCGGTTTGCGGCGTGCTGTCGTTGAATATCATCGCACTGCTGGCCACGCTGATGCTCTTGCGCAGTTGGTGGCGCAGCCTGAGTCTGCCGCGCAGCCGCGCCGCCTTGTCGCGCTTCATCAAGGCTCTGCAATGACGAGCGCACGATCCGCAGCGGAGCGCGTGCGCACGGCACAAACCGAACTTGACATGGCGCATTTAACGCTCGTGCGCGATACGACTCCGATCAGGGCCTCGTTTCGCCGCCACCCGATCGCATGGATCGTCACCGGAGGTTTGCTCGGCGGATTCGCGTTGAGCTGGTTGCCGACACGGCTGTGGACAAAGATCGACGCAACAATTGCCGGCGGCGGTGCGCTGCTCGCGCGCTCGTTGCTCACACCACTGATTGTCGGGGCACTGAGTCCACGCACCGATTCAAGTATCAAGAAACAAGTTTAAATACGCATCTCAATTTATTGTTTATATTAAATATATACATTAAGGTGTGCTCGTACTTATCGGCACGACTCGCCTCAGGCATTGACAGATAGATATCATTTTGATATCTTTATTTCCACGCTACACATGGAGTCTGTCATGAACGAACGTCTGTATTCCGCCCCTTCCGGTATTCCCGCCCTGATCGGCCTGGTCGCCTTGGTGCTCGCCGATGCATTCTGGTTGATTTACTCGATTCAACACGCAATCGTGTGGAGCATTGTGGTCGCGGTTCTGCTCGGCATTGCCCTGATCATATCGCTCAGCGGCTTCTTCACCGTCGCACCGAACGAGGGCAAGGTGCTGCAATTCTTCGGCCGCTATGTCGGCACCGTACGCGACGCCGGGCCGCGCTGGACGAATCCTTTCTACAGCAAGCGTGGCGTGTCCTTGCGCGTGCGCAATTTCGAATCTTCCAAACTCAAGGTCAATGACCTCGATGGCAACCCGATCGAGATCGCCGCTGTCGTGGTCTGGCAGGTGGTCGATACCGCGGAAGCCCTGTTTCAGGTCAACGATTACGAGGACTTCATCCATATCCAGAGCGAATCGGCGCTGCGCGCGATGGCGACGAGTTACCCCTACGATTCGCACGATACCGGCGCACTGTCCCTGCGCAGTCACGGCAAGGAAATCTCCGAGCATCTGCAGCAGGAAATCCAGGAACGCCTGACCAGCGCCGGCATAAAGGTGATCGAGGCGCGCATCACTCATCTCGCCTTCGCCCCGGAAATTGCGCAAGCCATGCTGCAGCGCCAGCAAGCCAGCGCAATTATTGCTGCGCGCACGCGCATCGTCGAAGGCGCGGTGACCATGGTCGAGATGGCCCTGGAACAACTGGCCGCGCGCAACGTCGTCAACCTCGACGAGGAGCGCAAGGCGGCGATGGTCAGCAATCTACTGGTCGTGCTTTGCGGCGAACGCGGCACGCAGCCGATCGTCAACACCGGCACTTTGTACAGTTGATCCGGAGACGACCATGTCGGCTCAACTCATCGGACTTGTGGTCAGCCTCGTCGGCGGTGGGCTGATCCTCACGATCGCGATCCTGATTCGCATTCGCGGCCCCTTCGGCCTGGTCAAGAACGTCGATTGGGAGCGCGTCAGCGACCCGCAGGCGCTGGGAGATTACGTCAGCCTGATCATGACCCTGATGGGAGCGGTGGTTGCATCGTACGGCGTTTTGTCCTACGCGTTTCACGGCGACATGCAGTCTCGCAAAATCGGGCATTTCGTGTTCGTGGTTCTGATGATCATCTTCGGCCTTGCACTATGGCTGGGTCAACAACGCTATCAAGACAAGCCGCGTCGCGATGGCCGCCGATAAAAAAGCCTACCCGTTGCGCATCAGCACCGACGTGCTAGATGCCGTGCAGCACTGGGCCGACGACGAGTTGCGCAGCGTGAATGCGCAAATCGAATATGTGCTGCGCGATGCGTTGCGCAAGGCCGGGCGCATCAAACACATCGATTCCGCAGCGCGGAAAGACCCCATCGGGGAAACATGAGCGATCAGCCCTATCAGCTCCGACCGGTTCTACATTTTCGCATCGCGCTGCTGTTGGCCGCCACTGGTGTGGTCGCGGTGTTGCTGCTGATGCCGTATCTGTTTTCGGTTATGCCGCAGCTTGCGGTCAGAACCTCACTCTCCCTTCCCGTGTTCGCCGCGATCCAATCGCTGCAAGAAGGTGTGCTGCTCCTGATGCTCGGATGGGCTGGCCTGCGCCTCGGTTACGCCAACCATCTCGACGCGCCACTATTGCGCCGATGGTTACGAGCAGGTCCAGAGAACCCCCTGTCGTCGCACTGGACTGTGTCGATCGCTCTCGGTCTCGCAGTCGGCATGGTTGTTCTACTTTTGCTCCACGCGTTTGCAGCGCTGTCATCTGATACGGGGCTGACTGCATACAATGGACCGGTATGGTGGAAAGGGCTGCTCGCTTCGTTCTACGGTGGCTTCGTCGAAGAAGTACAGTGCCGTCTGTTTCTGGTCTCACTGCTGGTCTGGCTAGGGGCGCGCACGCGGAGCACAAGCGTACCCGGTACTGGCATTTACTGGATTGCCATCGTTCTAGCCGCTGTCATTTTTGGCATTGGCCATCTGCCAATTTTGGCGCAAACGACGGTGCTTACTACCGGATCTGTCCTTAGCACGATCGGGCTCAATGCACTGTGCGGTGTCGTATTTGGATGGCTGTTCTGGCGACATGGGCTGGAACACTCCATGCTGGCCCATTTCAGCACCGATCTCGTCCTCCACGTGGTCGCGCCGGCGTTCGGCTAGAACAAGCGCCTCCACGATCTCGTCGAGCGTATGCTTGCGCCAACTTCATCCACTGCCCGCCCATGAACGCACGTACCGCCACCGCTGACGACAAGCCGGCCACGCCCGCCCGTGCCATGGCGACTGCGATCCATGCCGCGATCGAGACGGCACACGCGCTTGGCGTCCCCCATGACTACGCCCGCGCGCACGCGCTCAAGCGCATACGCGAACCCAAGCACCTTGCCTTCATCGGCCACGACACACAGAGCCGTCCGCAATGGCTAGCGCCCCACGCAGCGCGCGCGTGGATGCGCATGCGCGACGCAGCTGTGCGCGAGAGCGTGGAGTTGCAGATCATCTCGGCGTTCCGCGGTGTCGAACATCAGCTCGGCATTGTCCGGCGCAAACTCGAACACGGTCTGTCGATGCATGAAATCCTGCGCGTCAGCGCCGCACCCGGTTACAGCGAACATCATTCGGGGCGCGCGTTGGATATCACGGCGCCGGGTTTTGCCGCGCTTGAGGAAGAGTTCGAGAACTCTTCGGCGTTTGCCTGGCTATCCGCCAACGCGCAGCACTATGGATTCCATCTCAGTTATCCGCGCCACAACCCGCACGGTATCGCGTATGAACCGTGGCATTGGTGCTGGCAGTCTGCGCGTCGCGCACGCTAGTGCGTTTTACGTTTTGCACTGCGCAAAAATGCGACCGCGAGCAACAGCCAGCCAGCGATCAGTGCGATGCCGCCGAAAGGCGTGATCGCACCGACAAGGTGTGGCGCACCGAGCGCCAACGCATACAGACTGCCGCAAAAGAGCACGACGCCAACAACGAAAGCCGTCGCGCTTGCGTGCAGCCAGCGCGGTGCCGCATTACTTGACTGCGCGATCGCAAGCAAGGCCAATGCATGCCAGAACTGGTAGTCGACGGCGGTGCGCCAGACCTGCAGCGCCGCGTCGTCCAGACGTCCGCGCAACGCATGCGCACCGAACGCGCCGAGAGCGACTGCGAGTGCGCCCATGCATGCGGCGAGCACCGTGAAACCGCGCATCAGGGCGACGGTTTGGGTGTCGGTTTGACCATCGGCGCGCGGCTGGTCTGCCCCGTTGGTTGAAGTCCAGGCGGCTTGCCGCCGGGGACTGCCTTCTGCACGATCGGCTTCAACATATCGTCCACGCTCTTGTTGAAGTTCGCGAACGCGTAGGCCGGTACGGTGAACGTCCAACCGGCGAAGGTCTTGTTCAGATCTTCGACGACTTTCGTCGCTGCAGCCAGACGCTCGCTGCGGTCTTTCGCCGGATCGATCAGAGATGGCGGCCTGGCCACATCGGCCTCGGCCTTCGCGATCGCGGCGTCATCGCCTTTCGCTTCGACAACCTTGAGCTTTGCGGCCGCGACTGCGGTTTCATAGGTGGCCTTCGCCACGGCCTGCTCGGCGGTGATATCCGCGTCGAGCTGTGCCGCGTCGTTCGACGCGACCAGTTGCAGCGCATTCTTGCCGTCCGCATCCCAGGCCTTCACGTCGACGACGGTGCCACCGAATGCGAGGTAGTGCACTTTGTACACTTTGTCCGGTGCGGCGAGATCGTGTGCGGCGGCGACATCGTCGATGCGCAGGTTCGCCAGGCCCGAACCGAGGCTGTTGGCGACATAGTCCGAGGCAAGCTCGCGGCCTTTGGGCACATCGGCAACAAGGAAATTAGCGTCGGCCGACTGTGCCTTGGCCACACGCAGGACTTTCCCTTCCAGATTGGTCAGCACGACTTCCTTGATGCGGCCCGCATCGATATCGATGAGATCGTGCTTGAGCCAACCGGCGGGGCTTTTCTCGGCCAGCAGATTGCCGCTCGCCAGCAGGCTCTGCGCTTCGCCATCGCGGCGCACGAAGGTGCCGCCGCCGCCCGCGCCGTTGTACAGGCCAAGGATAAATTTGAGCGGTTGCTTCAATCCGCCGATCGCCACTTGCACGCCTTTCGCGTCCTTGCCGGCGACATCGTCCACGCCCAGATCGGCATAGCGCTTGGGATTTGCGGTTTTTTCCTCGAGCACCGTCGCGTCGGCGAGCTTGAGCAGGAATTCGCGCAGCTTGGCAAGGTCGGCGGGATAACTGGATTTTTCCACAATGTGCCATCCGTCGGCGCCGCGCTTGAGCGTGACCAGCACCTTGTCGCCGGCGCCGCTCAGCGCTATCGAATCGACGTTGTTCACCTGATCGCGCAGGCCAGGGAGCAGCAGTCTGCCTTGCGCCGAACCTTCGATCGCAGGACGGTTCGCGCTGCTGATCCAGGTCGCCGCGACCACCGCAACGGCGGCAACCGCGGCAAGTGTATAAAGAGTCTTCGCATTCATGTTCGCACTCCTCAAACCGCGCGCCGCTGGCGTTTCCACCAGGCGAAGCCGAGCGCGAGCAAGGTGATCAGCAAAGGCATCAGGCCGATATTTATCAGCTTCAGGCGCGTGCCCAGCGCATCGATGCGGTCGTCGAGGCCGCGTCGCACCTGGCGCAGCTCCTTGCGGATCGAGACCTTCTGATCCTGGAATTTCTGCAGCTCGGCCTTTTGCTCGGGCGAGAGGATCATTTCGTTTTCCTTGGCCTTGCCGCTCTGCAGCTCGGTCAACCGGCGCTCGGTGTCGGCGAGCTTGGTTTGCAGGTCGCGCTCCTTGTCATGGAAACTCTCCTCGGCCGCGCGGCGCATATCCTCGACCGTGGTGAACGGGCGTTGCGAGGTGGCGCGGCCGCGGATCGAAATCAGGTCCGACGAACCACCGAGGTTGTCCACGGCATTGACGATGAAGTCACCGTTGTTGGCGAACGCGTTCATGACCTGCTGGCCGAAGAACGGCTGCACCTGCACCCAGAGCCGGTTGCTCAGAATATCGGTGTCGGCGACGAGGATAATTTCCGCGTTGTCCTTGGCTTCGGCGAGATGGCCGGGTTCGTTGCGCTCCGGAAACGCACTCGTGAACTTGCCTTCCAGACGCCCGGCGACCACGAACGGCTGCGAGCCGTCGGGTTTGTAGTCGACCAGCAGCTGGCTCGGATCGGGCAGGAACTTCACCCTTTCACTCGGCACCGACATCGCATCGGCGCTGGTCTGGATCAACGGCGTCAGCTTGTTTTTAGAATCCTTGGCCAGAGCAAAAAACCCCGCGGTCGACACGTTGATCGATTGCAGCGTCGCCGTGGTCACGTCGGTCGGATTGAGATCGCGTTTGGTGAAGCCGAGGATCGCCGCATGGCGCACGGGCGGCGCGCCCTGGGTCATCGTGATCTGCAGCGCATGTTCGCGGTCGAGCACGACTTTCTTCGGGTCGTAGTCGATGCCCCAGGCCTTGAACAGTTTGGGCAGGTCGGACGACTTGTCCGCGAACATCGCCGCCTGCGGATTGTTCGGGTCGGCGCCGCTGTCGTCGGCTTCGGCAACGGGGTCGACGAATACCAGCAGATGGCCACCGCGCAGCACGAACTGGTCGATGGCGTATTGCGCATCGTCGCTGAGCGACTTCGGATGCACGAGCACAACGACATTGATGTCCTTGTCGATCGCCTTGAGGGAGGCTGCGGTCAAGGTGCGTACTTCGAACAGTTGATCGAGCTGCTGCTGGATCGCCCAAGGCTGGCGCATCTGCCGCGTCGCTGCGTCGAAACCCGCGCCCATCGGCAGGCTCGTGATCAGGCCGACCGCGGGTTTCTTCGGCATCGACAGCTCGTGAATCATCTTGGCGATGTCGTATTCGAGAAAGCTTTCCTTGCTCGGATCGACGATCGGCATCACCGATTTGCCATTGGTCGAATTGGTACCGACGAGACCGAGGAAAATATTCGCCCCGCCCGGCCCCCACGGCAGCGCCTGCAGGCCGAACCCGGTCGCGCGATCCTCTTCTTCCGAGAACGGCAGCGGATCGATCGTCTCGACGCGCAACTTGCCGCCTGCGCGCGCGGCCATCTCCGTCAGCATCTCGCGCACGCGCGGCGCGTAGTTGCGCAGCGTGGCGGCTTCGGGCTGCGAACTCTCGGCCGCGGCCTTGTCGGAGAAGAACAGGGTCAGATGAATCGGTTCCTCGATCGAGGCAAGTATGTTTTTCGTTCCCTGCGACAGGGTATACAAATGGTTCTGGGTCAGGTCCAAGCGTGCGCCGCGCAGCAGCGTATTGCTGATCAGGATCACGGCGACGAGCAGTACGGCGAGCACGGCGAGTGCACCGACGGTAAGGAGTTTGCGGTTGGAATTCATCTCTGTGCGCCCTTCAATCGGCTTTCTTAAGGTCGATCACCACCGCGCTGGCATACAGCCAGAATGCGATGGTCAGCAGAAAATAGACCAGGTCGCGCAGATCGATCACGCCCTTGGCGATCGCGCTGAAATGCGCGAGGAAACTCAAACCGGAGATCGCATCGACCAGCCCTTGCGGCGCCCACGCGCTGAAGAAATTCAGCACCAGCGGAAACCCGGCGAGCAGGAACAGGAAGCACACGACCACGGTGAGAATGAAGGCGATCACCTGGTTGCGCGTACATGCCGAGATGCACGAACCGATCGCGAGAAATGCACCGGCCATCAGAAAGCTGCCGAGGTAGCTGGCGAAGATCACGCCGTTGTCCGGCGAGCCGAGATAGTTGACTGTGATCCAGATCGGAAACGTCAGCGTCAACGCGATGCCGATGAACGCCCACGCCGCGAGAAACTTGCCGGCCACCGCCTGCCACATCGTCAGCGGCAAGGTAAGCAGCAATTCGATCGTGCCGCTCTTGCGTTCCTCCGACCATAGACGCATGCCCACGGCGGGCACGAGGAACAGATACAGCCACGGATGGAAATTGAAGAACGACAGCAGATCGGCCTGGCCGCGCTCGAAGAAGTTGCCCAGATAAAACGTGAAGGCGCCCGCGAGCAGCAGGAAGATCACAATGAAAACGTAGGCCACGGGCGTGGCAAAGTAGCTCGCCAGCTCGCGTTTGAACACAGTAACTATCGCGCTCACGCTTCACCTCCGGTCGCGCGTGTCGAAATCGCGGCACAAGGATGTGCCGCCCGTGCAAGCGGATACGCTTGCGTCGCAAGCACGTAGCCCGGCTTGGCCGGGCTCGTGCTGGGCAATGTTGTGGCAGGATGCCCAACATCGCCCATATCAAGTATCGCCGCTCTCATACGCGCGCCTCCTCGGCCGGTACGTCTTCGCCCAGATCGCCGTGCGTGATCGTGCGGAACACTTCGTCCATGCGCCCGGATTCGAGTTGCAGTTCGCTGACTTCGATGCCCTGCGCGCGCAGCAGCTCGCTGATCGGCGTGAAGATGTGGCGTCCCGGTTTTGGAATCGCGGTCAGGCGATGGGTCTGCGCGTCGATCTCGACCGCGGCGACATCGGCGATGCGCGACAGCGCTTCCTTCGCCGCGGCGACATTGCTCGTGGTCAGCGACACCGCCTGGTGATAGCGCGAGCGCGCTTCGAGTTCGGCCGGCGTGGCGTCGGCGAGTATCCTGCCGCGCGCGATGATCACTGCGCGGCTGCACACGGCCTGCACTTCCTCGAGGATATGCGTGGACACGACGATGGTCTTGTCCTTGGCCATCGCGTTGATCAGGCTGCGCACTTCGAATTTCTGGTTCGGATCCAGACCGTCGGTCGGCTCATCGAGAATCAGCACGGCCGGATCGTGGACCAGAGCCTGAGCCAGGCCGACGCGACGCCGAAAGCCCTTCGACAGAGTCTCGATCGATTGCTCGAGCACGCTGTGCAAGTGCAGACGCTCGATCACATCCTCGACGCGCTGCGCGCGCCGAGCGCCGGAGAGTCCGCGCACATCGGCGACGAAATTGAGAAACCGGCGCGGAGTCATCTCGCCATAGCTGGGTGCGCCTTCGGGCAGATAGCCCAGCACACGTTTGGCTGCGAGCGGTTCGTTCACCACATCGTGGCCGCAGACGCTGGCGCTGCCCGAGGTGGGTGCGAGGAAGCCCGCGATCATCTTCATCGTGGTCGACTTGCCCGCGCCATTCGGGCCGAGGAAGCCGAGCACCTGGCCCGGCTCCACCTTGAAGGAAATGCCGTTCACGGCGGCGAGGTCGCCGTAACGTTTGCTCAATTGACGGGTTTCAATCATGCGCTAATTCCATTTTTCGTTGAGTCGGGTTCGAGAAAGTCCTGCCGTTCGGGTGGGACATGCGCAGTGCAACGTGGCGCGCATCCTCTCACGACGAGACGACAGGAGTTTTCAGGTTGCGTGCGAAACGCAGGCCCAGCGACAAATACCGCAGAGGCGCGAAAAAGTTCCCTGAGCAGCGCGTGGCCGGCGAATCGAGGCGCCAAGGACAGCGCGGCGCGGACAGGGTCGACCCGTGTCCGCGCCGCGGCGAAAGATCACTGCTGGATCTGTACCGGCAGATAGACGACGAACGACTGGTTGTCCTCGGCCGCTTGGGGATCGGGCGTGGTCAGTTCGTCGTAGAAACGCCCCGGTCCCTGCGAACTTTCATCGAAGATGTAGCCATGCGTATACGCATACGCCTTGAGCAGCAGCCGTACCAGCGGCAACTGCGCGGGCGAGCCGGTGAACGAATTGGTCAGTGCCTTGCCACCATAGGATTGGCCGGTCTTGACCGGGTCGACCAGCGTAAGATCGGTGTTGCGATCGACCGGCAGCGCGATATCGAACTCGTAGTTCTCGTCGCCCCAGTTTGTGGTCACGGTCATGCGCGGACCGGTGACGCTGAGGTTGTTTTTCTTGACCGCGGCCTGGATCGCGGTGAGCGCCTTGTCGGTCGCGTCAGCGACATCGTCGAGTGTGCGCTTGGCCTGAGTCGACACGAACAGGATGGGTCTTGCAGCCACATCCTTGAGTTCGAAGTTCTGATCCTTGTAGTCGACGTTGGGGATCGTCGTCAGCAGTTTTTCGAGTTCGGTCAGGTGCAATTGAATCTGCGTGGCCGGATCGCCGCCCAGATACAGGCCGGAATAGCGCGCCAGCAGATCCCAGCCGTAGTCGACGTCGTAGCCGAGCGTGACCTTGACAGTCTTGCCGTTTTCCGCCGGCTCGATATCGAACGTGTAGATCTTGTTGGTGCCCTTCCAGTTGTTGTCGATTGCCCAGCGCACCTGCTTGTCCTGCACCGGGTCGGGAATGATCGTGAGGCTGCCGTTGCCGACGCGCCCATCGCCGCTCACCCAGTTGATCTTGGCGCCGGAGCCGCGCTCGGGACCGTAGTAATCGAAACGCACGCGCGGATCGTAAGCGCGCACCGCGGCCCAGGAAGGATAAGTGCGGAAGCCGTCCAGCACATCGTAAATCTGCCGCACCGGCGAGCTCAATGTGATGGCGCGATCGGTATGCCGATGATCGGGCAGTGCGATGGCGAACACGATCGCGAGGACAAAAACGATGATGAGGGCAACGAAAATCTCAACCAGGCGTATCATCCTATTTCTCTCCAAAATTGAACCGGCCAACTGCGTTGCACCCCGGCGCAGCGCAGCCGTCCAAGCATTCGGACCAGAGCGGGGAACCGCAGCACGGGCCAACTGTCTGCCTTGGACGTCGACCGAATGTTACTTGCAAATTTCCGCAATGGCTATCGCCAAAGTGGGAAACGGGAAACCGGTAGCGAGCGCTGCCCTCCCCGCCCCTAACCTGGCCTTATACGATGCCGATCTCGAAGGCCTTGAGCACGGCCCGGGTACGGTCGCGCACGCCGAGTTTGGAGAGGATATTGGAGACGTGATTCTTCACCGTGCCTTCGGCCACGTTCAGCGAATTGGCGATTTCCTTGTTGCTGTAGCCGCCGGCCATCAGGCGCAGGATCTCGGTCTCGCGTTCGGTCAGCGGGTCGGGTCGGTCGAGGCTGGTGAAATCGTTGTGCATGCGTTCCAGGCCCGAAAGCAGGCGCTGGGTCACCACCGGCGCCACCAGCGAGCCGCCGGCCGCGACCGCCTTCACCGCGTCGACCAGTTGATCGAGCGACACGTCCTTGAGCAGATAGCCGCGCGCGCCGGCCTTGAGGCCTGCGAGCACCAGCTGGTCGTCGTCGAACGTGGTCAGGATGATCGTCGGCGGCAGGGCGTTGCGCGCCGCCAGCGCGTTGAGTACATCGAGCCCGGACATGCCGGGCATGCGCATGTCGAGCAGGACCACATCGGGCTTCGCCTGCGGAATGATCTCGACCGCCTGCGCGCCGTCGACGGCTTCGCCGACGACACGGATTTCGTCGGACAATTCGAGCAGCGAACGAATGCCCTGGCGCACCAGAGTCTGGTCGTCGACCAGACAAACCGAAATCACTTTCGTCGATTGCATGGGTACCGAAGTCATCGGGCGGCCTCCAGCGGCAGCCAAGCGTCGAGCGCAAAACCCTGATCGCGCGCGGTCTTGATGTTGAGGCGCCCGCCGACCTGGGCCAGGCGCTCGCGCATGCCATTGAGGCCGTTGCCCTGCTGGATCGCCAGCGCGCCGCGGCCGTCGTCATGTGCATGAATTGCCAGTTCGTTCGCCTCGGTGCGTTCGCAGCACAGCCACAGATTGCGCGCGCCGGCGTGACGCACCGTGTTGGTGATGATCTCCTGCGCGCAACGCAACAGCACCTGCGCGCGCAGCGGGTCGTCGACCGCGAAGCGTGGCGGCAGGTCGAGGTGGATCGCCAGACCCGGCACGCCTTCGACCAGGGTTTTCAACGCCTCGGTCAGGTCGATGTTGTCGTCCTCGCGCAGCTGGCTGACGACTTCGCGCACGTCGGACAACAACAGTTTGGCCACGGTCTGCGCCTGGCGCACATGCTCCTGCGCCGTGCCGTTGACCATGTGGCTGGCGACTTCGAGATTCAGGCTCAGCGCAGTCAGATGATGGCCGACCAGATCGTGCAGTTCGCGCGAAATGCGTACGCGCTCGGCGATGCGGCTCGATTCGGTGAGCAAGGTGCGTGTCGCGCGCAATTCGGAATTCAGGCGGCGCTGCTCCTCGCGCGAATCCGCCTGCTGCTTGGCGACCAGCGAGGTGACATAGGTGAAACCGGAAAAGCCCAGATACAGCGCGGACTGCACGACCGACTGGAACAGCGTTGAGTCGAGCCAGGCGACGAAGACCGGCATCAGGGTGAAACTCTGCAGGAACACCCAGGCGACACCAGACCAGAACGGCAGCATCCACGGCACGACACCGGCGATCAGCAGCATGAGCACGCCACTGATGCCACTATGGCTGAACCAGCCGATCGCGAACGTGGCCAGATTCATGATGACCAGATACGGAATGCGGCGCATGCCGGCGTTGCGCTTGCCCAGATCGCGTGTCGCCAGCCAATACGCCACGCCGAACACGAAGTACGCCAGACACCAGGCGAGGTGCTCGTTCGATCCGGTTTCGATTTCCGGCGCGCGCCAGTACACGCTCAGCAGCGGCACACCGGTGCAGGCAAAGGTGAACAACCCCGCATAACGCAGCAACTGGATGTGGTTGAGCAAGGGCAGGCGCATGCGCGCATGATAGAACCGATTGCCCGCGCTGCACCATGCTGCAAGTCACCCCGACCAGGGCGGTTGTAGCGCGAACAATTGACCGATCGCGGCGGCTTGCCGCGCAAACTTCACTGGCGGCGTGCGTCTTGCTTCACGAATCGACTGCGGCAGGCTCGCGCCGGCTCTCACTTTTCCTTAACAAAACAGCCATCGCTTCGTCATGGCCACGCGCACCGACGCATGCAATAATATGCGCCATTATTTCGTGCGCATCCGCGGCGCGCGCCCGCACAGTGGAGCTGTACCTGCATGTCCATAACCATCCGCGATGTCCGCGAACACGAACTCGATTCGGTACTCGCGCTCAACAACGCCGCCGGCTCCACCATCCTGCCGCTGGACTCGACCAGCGTGCGCAAGTTTTACGACGAGGCGGCTTATTTCCGCGTTGCCGAAGCTGAGGATCACCTCGCGGGCTTTCTCATCGGCCTGCGCGAGAATGCCGATTACGGCAGCGACAATTTTCTGTGGTTCCGCGACCACTATCCGGAATTCCTCTACATCGACCGCATCGTGGTCGCCCGCCCCTATCGTGGTGCGGGCCTCGGCCGCGTGTTCTATGCGGACGTGACCAGCTTCGCCGAAGTGCGCGTGCCGCTGCTCGCCTGCGAAGTATTTCTTGAGCCGCGCGACGATATCGCCCTGCTCTTTCACGGCACTTACGGATTTCACGAAGTCGGCCAGCAGACCATGGCGAACGTCGAGCGTCGCGTCAGCCTGCTCGCCAGAGATATGTGCAGCTTCACTTACGTGCGCGATACCTATCTCACCAGCGCCACGACGGGGCTGCCCAGCCAGCCTTGGCTTGCCGAGCGCGCGCACGGCATCAGCACGCCACAAGCGCGCAGCGCCTGATCTGCGTCTGTTCGCTGCGCACAACGCGAGTCTGACGGCGCGATAGCGGTTTGCGTATGCTGACGCTTGGCGATATCGATTCCGATGCGGCAGCCGCCCTGCTCGCCTGCTACGGCATCGCGGTCGAGCACATCGGCGACGACCTGGCGATTCCCGGCAGCTACTGGGGCGAGCCCGAAGCCGGCGTCATTGGTGAAAAAGTATACGCACGCAGAGATACGCCCTTGCATTCGCTGCTGCACGAGGCCTGCCATCTGATCGTGGCGCCGGCGGATCGGCGTGACCGGATTCATACCGACGCATCCGATTCGCAGGCCGAGGAAGACGCAGTCTGCTATCTGCAGATCGTACTTGCGGATTTCTTTCCCGGTGTCGGCCGCGAGAGCCTGATGCGCGATATGGATGAATGGGGCTACACGTTCCGTCTTGGCAGCGCCAGCGAGTGGTTCGACCACGATGCGCAAGACGCGCGCGCGTGGCTGGGTGAGCGCGGACTGCTGCCGATCGGGGTCCCGCCAGCGTCAATCGCTGTTTGATCCGACCACGGACACGATTTCCGCGTCGACGGCAACGGCGGAATCCCGCTTGGAAATCGTGCGATACCAGCGCCAACCGACAAAGCCAAGCACGCAGAACGCGGCCGAGGCAAGCGCGAGATGCAGCGCGCTGTCCGCGAGCAAAGGACCGAGCATGCCCGCAAGCAGCGCGCTGAAGGTCAGCATGATGAACGCCTGCACCGATGACGCGCCGCCGCGATAGCGTGGAAAGCGGTCGAGCACGAGCAGGTTGAGCGTCGGTGCGATCAGATTGATGCCGATTGCGCCGAGACCGATCGGCAGCACCGCCCACGGCACGCGCGCGGGCTGCACGAATTCGGCGATGCCGATATTGAGCAGCGCCGCAAGCAGCATGATGGAATAGCCGGCGCCGACCAGCACGCGCATGCTGACGCGCCCGGCCAGACGTCCGGCGAGGATCGCACCGAGCACCAGGCCGCTGATCGCCGGCACGAACAGCCATGGAAAATGGTTCTGGTCCAGATGCAGGATGGACAGAATGAACGGCGGCGCGCAGACGACATACAGGAACAAGGCTGCCGAGTTGAATGTCAGCGCAAGCGCAAGCGCGTGGAATTGGCTGTCGGACAGAATCGTGCGATAGCTGGCGAGCAGATTTGCCGGCGAGAACCGATGACGCTGCGCAACCGGATGCGTCTCCGGCAGCACGATCAGACACAGCCCGATCAACGCAAGCGTGAATGCCGCGAGCGTCCAGAACAAGGCATGCCAGCCGCCCCATGCAACCAGCCACGCGCCGATCACCGGCGCGAGCGCCGGCGCGACGCCGAAAATCATGCTGATCTGCGCCATCAGTTTTTGCGCAAGATGGCCATCGAAACAATCGCGCACGATCGCACGGCCGACGATCAAGCCGACGCCGGCGCTCATGCCCTGTGCCGCGCGGAACACGAGCAGCTCGGACATCGACTGCGCCAGCGCGCAACCGATCGTCGCAAGCAGGAACACGGCGAGGCCGCCGAGGATCACCGCGCGCCTGCCCCAGGCATCGGAAAAGGCGCCGACGAACAGCGACAACCCCGCATACGCGAACAGGTACACGCTGATCGTCTGCTGCATCGCCAGCGGGCTCGCATTGAACTGCTGCGCTATTGCCGGGAACGCGGGGAAAATGGCGTCGATGCAGAACGGTCCGAACATCGCCAGCGCGGCGAGCAGACCCGCCAGTGCCGTGCGGTGTGGGATGGTTTGTCGGGACATCGGGATGGTCGCAGAGCGATGCGCAGCGTCTCTTGCGCCACTCGCCGGCATCATACGCAGAATCCGCGTGGCGCGCCCGCGATATGCCCAGTGCGGCGTGCGCCCTTGCCGTGCTGGCCGTAACCCATGACTTGCGACCATTGACGTTCAGGACTGTAACGTTATAACGTGCTTGTTCTTCGTACGACGATGCACTTGCATGAATGAGACGTGGGTCGATTTGCCGGTCAGCACCGATGCAACGAGAGATGAGACGACAGCAGAAATCTCGTCTATCGCCAGTTTGTCATTGAACGTGCTGCCTTGCATCGCGGCCTTGGGTATGGCCTGCCTGCTGCTCGCCGGTTGCGCGATGGGACCCGACTTCGAGAAGCCGACCGCGCCGGATGTCAGCGACTACACAGCCCACCCGCTCTCGACCACGGTCGCCAGCGCGAACGTCGCCGGTGGCGACGCCCAGCGCTTCGCCAAAGGCGTCGACATCTCCGCTGACTGGTGGACCTTGTTTCATTCCAAACCTCTCAATGATCTGATCGAACAGTCGCTGGCAAAAAATCCCGACCTCAAGTCGGCGCAAGCGGCATTGTCTGCGGCGAGGGAGAATGTCCTTGCGCAACGCGGTGCGTACTATCCCAGTGTCACCGGAAGTTTTTCGGCCAGTCGGCAGAAGCAGCCGGGGTCGCTCGCGCCCGTGCCCAACAACAACGCCTTTCTATACAACCTTTTCACCCCGCAGGTCAGCGTGTCGTATGTGCCCGACGTTTTCGGCCTGAATCGTCGCACCGTCGAGTCGCTGCAGGCGCAGGCAGAGCAAGTTCGTTTCCAGATGATCGCGACGCAGACCACGTTGACCGCCAACGTGGTGCTCACGGCCGTGCAGATCGGCTCGTTGCAGATGCAGATCGACGCGACTCACCAGCTCATCGACATCAATTCGAACATGCTGCAAATCCTGCAATACCAGCTTGCCAAGGGTTCCGTCGGCGGACTTGATGTTGCCGCGCAGGAATCGCAGCTCGCGCAAGTCAAGGCCGCGTTGCCGCCGCTGCTCAAGCAACTGGCCCAGCAGCGCGACCTTCTGGCCGTTCTCGCCGGCGTGTTTCCGAGCCAGGCACCGGCTGAGAAATTCGAACTTTCAAGTCTGCAGTTGCCGCAGGAATTGCCGCTGAGCCTTCCTTCGGAACTCGTGGCGCAGCGTCCGGATGTACTCCAGGCCGAGGCCAACATGCACGCCGCGAGCGCGCAGATCGGCGTCGCCATTGCCAACCGGCTGCCGAATATCGAGCTGACCGCGAATGCCGGCAGCACGGCGCTGGCCATTGGTCAGGTGTTCAAGTCGGGCTTGGGATTTTGGGGTCTGGGTGCGGATTTGACCGCGCCCATTTTCCAGGGCGGAAAACTGCTGCACCAGGAACGCGCCGCGAAGGCAGCTTACGTTCAAGCGGCCGAACAATATCGCAGTACGGTACTGACCGCGTTTCAAAATGTCGCCGACACCTTGGCCGCGCTTGAGCAGGACGCGGAAGGTTTGAAGGCGGCCGCAGCCGCTGCCGATGCCGCCAAGGTGACGTTGGATTTGTCGCAACGCCAATGGCGGGACGGTTACGCCAACTATCTTTCGCTGCTGAGCGCTGAACAAGCCTATCAGCAGGCCAGCATCAATCTGGTGCAAGCCCAGGCCAATCGTTATGCCGATACGGCGGCGTTGTTCCAGGCGCTTGGCGGCGGCTGGTGGCACCGCGCGGATTTAGCCCAGGATAAAAATGAAAAATAATTCGTGTTACGCAAGACCGCCGGTGCAACCTCAGGTCAAATTTCCGCGCGGACTCGCAGCTGCCGTGATGGCGATGGCAATTCTCGCGTCGCTGGCGGGTTGCTCATCGCAAACCGACGACAACTCAAAGGCAGCAGCGGCGACCGCGACCAATGTGACTCTGACCGCGGCGCAGCGCCAGCACATCAACCTTTACACTGCCGCGCCGTCCAAGTTTCACAAGACGATCGACACAACCGGCGTGGTCGATTTCGACAACGATCAGGCCACCAGCGTGCTGGCGCCTTTCTCCGGTCCGGTGTCGCGGCTGCTCGTTTCCCCGGGCGACCACGTCAAGAAAGGGGATCCGCTGGCGATCGTGGATTCACCCGATTTTGCGACAGCCATCAGTGCCTACAGCAAGGCACTTGCAAGCGCAGTGAACACACGCCGGATCGCCAACACCGACAAGGATCTGGTCCAGCACAACGGCGTTTCCCAGCGCGAGGAAGAACAGGCGCAAACCGACGCCGCCAATGCCGAGGCCGATCGCGACGCCGCCCTGCAAGCGCTGGTCTCGCTGCAGGTCAATCCGCAGGCGATCAAGGATATTCAGGTGGGCCGGCCGGTTTCGCATATCCAAAGCATGATTCGATCCCCGATCGCCGGAACCGTGGTGGAAAAACTCATCACTCCCGGACAGCTTCTGCAGGCCGGCAGCACGCCGTGTTTTACCGTTGCCGATCTTTCGCGCGTCTGGGTCATCGCGCAAATTTTTGGTTCCGGTCTTGCGTCGATAAGCCTCGGCGACTCCGCCGATATCGTGACCAGCGTCGATGCAAAAAACTTCAGCGGAAAAGTTACCAACATCTCGGCCTTGGTGGATCCCACCACGCGCTCGGTGGGCGTGCGCGTGGTCGTCGACAATCCGGGAGATTTTCTGAAGAAACAGATGTATGTGCGCGTGCTGATTCATTCTCGCCAGGAAAGCAGCGGCCTGCTCGTCCCGGTTCCGGCGATTCTGCGCGACGACGAGAATCTGCCATTTGTATACGTTGTCCAACCCGACGGCAGCTTCGCACGCCAGCATGTGACTCTGGGCTATCGTTCCGGCGATCAGTACGACATCGTCGACGGGCTCAAGTCCGGCGATCAGGTCGTGGTCGAAGGTGGCATCTTCGTTCAGTTCACGCAAAGCCAATGAGCGAGCAAACACCGCCGAACGGATCGCCGCCGGCAACGCCTTCGATCATCAACCGGATCGTGGCGTCGTCGCTGGCGCAGCGATTTCTTGTCGTCCTGTTGACCTGCGTGTTGGCCGGCGCCGGCTGGTGGTCGCTCAAACACCTGCCGATGGATGCCTATCCCGATCTCTCGCCGCCCATGGTCGAGATCATCACCCAATGGCCCGGGCACGCCGCGGAAGAAGTGGAACGGCTGATCACGGTGCCCGTCGAAAGGGGCATGAGCGGCATCCCGCGTACAACCACGATGCGTTCGATCTCGCTGTACGGACTGTCCGATGTCATCCTCACGTTCGGCGATGGTACGGACAACTACTTCGCGCGCCAGCAGGTTTTCAACCGGCTCGGCGATATCAGCTTGCCGAGTGGCGTGACTCCATCAGTATCTCCACTGACCGCGCCTTCGGGGCTGGTCTATCGTTACGTGCTGCAAAGTCCCGACCGCTCGCCGATGGAGCTCAAGACCTTCGAAGACTGGACCGTCGAGCCACTGTACCGCTCCGTTGCCGGCGTGGCGGACGATTCGGGCTTCGGCGGCGGCACGATGCAGTACCAGGTACTGCTGGATCAGGCCAGGATCGCCGGGGCCGGCTTGTCGGTGCAGCAGGTCGAGGCCGCTCTGGCGGCGAACAACTCCAACGCCGGCGGCGGATTCTATTCGCAGGGCGGTCAGTTCTACTACGTGCGCGGCGCGGGACGCATGGAAACGCTGAGCGACATCGGCAACGTGGTACTGGCGGTTCACGACGGCACTCCGTTGCTGGTCAAGGACGTTGGCCGCGTGGTGATCGGTACCGCGCCGCGCCTCGGTGAGTTCGGCTACGAAAAGCAGGATGACGCCGTGGAGGGCGTCATCAAGGTGCGCAAGGGCGAGAAAACCCAGGACGTGCTCGGTCGCGTTGAGGCCAAGACGAGGGAGCTCAACGATCGCATCCTGCCTTCGGATGTGAAGATTCATCCGTTCTACGACCTGAGCAACCTGATCGAGCAGACGACCCAGGTCGTGGAACGCAACCTGTGGCGCGGCATGCTGCTGGTCGTCGTCGTCCTCGTATTCTTTCTCTACGATCTTCGTGCCGGGCTGATTGTTGCGGTGACGATCCCGCTGGCGCTGCTGTTCGCATTTTTCTGTCTCGACATGCAAAACGCGTCGGCCAACCTGTTGTCCATTGGCGCGGTGGATTTCGGCATCTTGGTCGATGGCGCGATATTCATGGTGGAAAACATCTTCCGCCAGATCGCTGCGCGCGAGGGAACGCCGCTCAACATCATGGAGATCATCCGCTATGCAGCGGCGGAAGTGGATCGTCCGCTGTCCTATGCGGTCGCCGTGATTGTGGCGAGCTTCCTGCCGATCTATGCGCTGTCGGGGCCGTCGGGGACGCTGTTCAAGCCGATGGCGGACACCATGATCTTCGCCCTGGTCGGTTCCCTGATCGTCACGCTGACGTTGCTGCCGGTGCTGTGTTCGTGGTTCATGCGCAACGGCGTGCGCGAGCGGCGCAATGCAGCCTTCGAAGCGATCAAATCAGGTTACGTGAAAGGTCTCGACCTCAGCCTGGCGCACCCATGGTGGACGACCGGCGTCTCGGCCATTCTGCTGGTCGGCTCGATGTTGCTCATCCCCCGAATCGGCGCCGAATTCATGCCGCATCTGGATGAAGGCGCGTTGTGGATGCGCGCCACCATGCCCTACACCATTTCGTTCGACGAGTCGGCAAAGATCGCCCCGCAAGTGCGCGAAATCCTGCGTGCCTTTCCTCAAGTCACCACGGTCACCTCGGAACTGGGCCGGCCCGACGACGGTACGAATCCGACCGGCTTCTTCAACGTCGAGTTCTTCATCGGCCTGAAACCCTACGCGCAGTGGACCGGTCCGTATCGCAGCAAGCCCGAGTTGATCGCGGCCATCAGCCACAAGCTCGAAGCCTTTCCCGGAATCACGTTCAACTACACCCAGCCGGCCGAGGATGCGGTGGACGAGGCGGAAACGGGATTGAAAAGCGCACTGGCGGTCAAGGTGTTCGGCTCCGATCTGCAAACCCTGGAGAAGAAGGGCAAAGCCATCAAACAGGTGCTGGAGCGCGTCCGCGGCATCGCCAACGTGACCCTGGTACAGGAGCTCGGCCAGCCGAGCCTGAGCATCAATATCGACCGTGCAAAAACTGCTCGTTACGGATTGAACGTTGATGACATCAACGGCCTGATCCAGACCGCCATCGGCGGCAACGTCGCCACCCAGGTGGTGCAAGGGGAAAAGGAATTCGACCTCGTGGTCCGTCTGGATCGCCAGTATCGGGACAACCCCGACGAAATCGGCAATATCCTCGTGGCGACACCCGGTGGACAACAGATTCCGCTCAAGGAATTGGCCGACATCCAGGTTACCAATGGCGCAGCGTTCATCTACCGCGAGGACAATTCGCGTTACATCGGTGTCCAGTTCTCGGTGGAGGGGCGCGATCTGGCCGGTGCCGTGGAGGATGCCATTGCGCAGGTCGGCGCAAAGGTTGTCCTGCCGCAAGGCTACCGTATCGACTGGGGCGGGGAATACACCGAATATACGGCTTCGCGCGCGCAACTGAACATCATCCTGCCGCTGACTTTGTTCCTGATTTTCCTGCTGCTGTTCGCGCTCTACAGCAACTTCAAGTTCCCGTTCATCACCGTGCTCGGCGTGCTGCTGTCGGCGCCAGTGGGCGGCGTCGTGGCACTGTGGATCACCGGCACGCCGTTTTCGGTATCTTCGGGCATCGGTTTCCTGGCCCTGTTCGGCGTCTCGGTGCTGACGGCGGTGGTGTATATCTCCTACGTCAACGAACTTCGCCGCGGTGGCACCGAGCTGAGCGAGGCGATTCGCCAAGGCGCGATCCTGCGCCTGCGTCCAATCATGATGACTGCGCTGGTTGCTGCGCTGGGCCTGTTGCCAGCTGCGCTGGCCACCGGTGTCGGCACCGACTCGCAAAGACCGTTTGCGCTGGTCATCGTCTGCGGCATGTTCACGCGGCTTTTGATCAGCATTTTTCTGATGCCGGCGCTGTATGCGCTCGTGGCGCGTGCGGACGATCGATTGGAAGTGTAACGCCGCATCAAGGGCCGCGGGCAACCGCCATTCGCACCCCGCCAGCGCAGGACAAGGACGCACGCGGACAGGTTCGGTCAAGTACGTCGCCGCATGCTCTCGTGCAGCGTCACGCGCGCATGGCAGAATAGGCCATCACGTGGCGGGAGTCGGCGGTGACGAACGACGGTCATAAGGAAATCCGCAACGGCGAACTGCTTGCCGCCGTCGATCTGGGCTCCAACAGTTTTCATCTCGTCGTCGCGCGTTACGAACACGGCGAACTGCGCGTGATCGATCGCCTGCGCGACAGCGTGCGGCTTGCCGCTGGTCTGCGCGCAGATGGCGGCCTCGACGAAGAGCGCCGCGACAAGGCGTTGGCCTGCCTGGCGCGTTTCGGCCAGCGTTTGCACGTGTTGCCGAACGAACGCGTACGCGCGGTGGCGACCAACACGGTGCGCCGGTTACGCGTACCTGCCGATTTTCTCGGACCCGCGGAGGATGCGCTCGGACATCCGATCGAAGTCGTGTCCGGGCGCGAGGAAGCGCGCCTGATCTATCTCGGCGTCGCGCACGGCGTGCCCGATTCGCCCGAGCGCCGCCTGGTCATCGACATCGGCGGCGGCAGCACCGAATTCATCATCGGCCAGCATTTCGAGGCGCTGGAAAAGGAAAGTTTGCAGATGGGTTGCGTCGCCAGCACTCTGCGCTTCTTCGAGGACGGCAAGTTGAGCGCCAAACGCTGGCAGCGTGCGCAGACCGAAATCGCGGTCGAGTTGCAGCAGTTCGCCGCCGACTACCGCACCAAGGGCTGGAGCGAAACGATCGGCTCGTCGGGTACGGCCAAGGCGATCGGCAACGTCGCCCAGGCGGCCGGCTGGTGCGAAACCGGCATCTCGCGCACGTCGCTCGAACACATACGCGATGCGATCATCGATTGCGGCAGCATCGACAAGCTGCGCCTGCCCGGTCTGGCCGAAGACCGCATGGGTGTGTTCGCCGGCGGCGTGGCCATCCTCGAAGCGAGTTTCGTCGCGCTCGACATACGCCAGATGCGCGTGTGCGAAACCGCGATGCGCGAAGGCCTGCTCTACGACATGGTCGGCCGCGCCGAACATCGCGATCCGCGCACGGCGACCATCGATGCGCTCGCGCAGCGCTACGGCGTCGACCGCGTGCACGCGGCGCGCGTCGAAGCGACTGCGCTGACCCTGTTCGATTCGATCGCTGCCGATTGGCAGCTAGGCGCCGACGAACGTGACTGGCTGGCATGGGCGGCGCGCATCCACGAGATCGGTCTGGCAATCGCGCACAGCCAACACCATATCCACAGCGCCTACATCGTGGAGAATTCCGACCTCGCCGGCTTCGCGCGTCACGAACAACTGACCCTGGCGGTGGTCCTGCGCTGCCATCGGCGCAAACCGGATATCGGCATCATCAATATCGTCGCCGAGCGCCTGCGCCGCTCCACCGCGCGCGTGACCGCACTGCTGCGCATAGCGGTGCTGCTGCAACGCGCACGCGGTGTCGAGGCCTTGCCGTCGTTCGAGCTGAGAATCGAGGACAAGGCGCTGCAACTGCGTCTGCCGCAGACCTGGCTCGAAGAGCATCCGCTCACGCGTACCGATCTGGATCAGGAACGCGACTATCTCAAGCACATCGACATCAAGCTGCAGGTGAAGGCCAGCGAGAAGCTCGCGGCGTAGTGCGCGGGCGCCGATCCCGGTATCATTTCACCTCACGATTTTGCATAGCGGAGAAATTCATGCTCAAGCACGCGCTGCTGTCCCTTGCCTTGTTCCTCGTCGCACCGCTCGCGCTCGCGCAGCAACCGGCCAAGCCTGCCGCCAAACCGGCCGCCGCACCGGCGCCCGCCGCCAGCGCGCCCGCAACCGCGGCGGCCGCAACGAAAGTGATCGTGCATACGAGTCAGGGCGATATCGAGATCGAGCTGTATCCCGACAAGGCGCCCAAATCCGTCGACAACTTCCTGCAGTACGTGAAGGACGGCTTCTACAGCGGCACCGTGTTCCATCGCGTGATCGCCGGTTTCATGGTCCAGGGCGGCGGTTTCACCAAGGACCTGCAGCTCAAGCGCACGCGCGCGCCGATCCGCAACGAAGCCAACAACGGCTTGTCCAATCTCAAATACACCGTCGCGATGGCACGCACCGGCGACCCGCATTCGGCCACTGCGCAGTTCTTCATCAACCTCGTCGACAACAAGCGCCTCGACTACACGGCTGATACCAACGGCCTGACCTGGGGCTACGCGGTGTTCGGCAAGGTGATCAAGGGCCAGGATGTGGTCGACAAGATCGCCGCGACACCGACCGGCGCCTCCGGCCCGCTGCCCTCCGACGTGCCGACGACGCCGATCGTGATCGACAAAGTCGAAATCGAGCAGTAACTCCGCCGACGGCACTCCGCACGCAACCGGCGGAGTGCCGCTCAAGCCACGCGGCCGTCGCCCAGCGCATGTCGATACTGTTCATCTCCGACCTGCACCTGGACGAGGCGCGCCCGCACATTGTGGACTTGTACACAAAGTTGCTGGGCGGCGGCGCGCGTGAAGCGGACGCGCTGTATATCCTCGGCGATCTGTTCGAAAGCTGGGTCGGCGACGACGACGATTCCGCGCTGACCGCACGCGTTGCGCAGGCCACGCGTGCGCTGCGCGACAGCGGCGTGCCGGTGTATTTCATGCATGGCAATCGCGACTTCCTGCTCGGCGAGGACTATGCCGTGCGCGCCGGCATGACCCTGTTGCCCGATCCGACTCTGATTAAAATCGCCGGCGAGCGCGTGCTGTTGATGCATGGCGATACGTTGTGCACGGACGATATCGAGTACCAGAAATTCCGCACGCTCGTGCGCGATCCGGATTGGCAACGGCAATTCCTCGCCAAACCGCTGGCCGAGCGGCGCGCGTTTGCCACGCACGCGCGCGGCGAGAGCCGCAAGCACACTGCGATGGCCAAGCCCGAGATCATGGACGTGAATCCTGCCGCGGTCGCTGCGGCGATGCGCGCGCATGGCGTGCGCCGCATGATCCACGGCCACACCCACCGACCCGCCACGCACCGCTTCGATCTGGACGGCCACAGCGTTGAACGCATCGTCCTCGGCGACTGGTACGAACAGGACAGCGTGCTGCGGCTCACCTAGTGGGACGCCGGAGCGCGTTGATCGGAGCTCGGGAGCAAACTCGACACCATCGGCGATGGTGTTCAACGATCGGCGTGCAGCACAAATTTCGCGACGACCCGATATTCCGCACGCGCACCCAGCAGGCTATCGATCAAGACGAATTCATCGACCGACCACTGAATCGCTGGTATTGGCGTCGTCACCAGCGACGCGATGCCATCGCGCAACACGGTCACGTGCGGAATCAGGTGGCTGCTCAACATACGTATCCCGGCGCGGCACAAGGCGTCATGCAATTCGCTCGACAATCGATCCAAGCCATCCGCAGGTCGTGAGCAACCCAACCACCACGGAATCGCGCGGTTCGCAAAACTGCCGGCCTGATCGAGGTTCAGCACGAATGTGTCGGAGCGGACCTTGCTCGCGGCCACACTCGCCTGCTCGATCAGACTTGGCGGAAGCGGCGCGTACTCGCCGAGAAACTTCAGGGTGAGATGGTAGCGATGCGGCTTGATCCAGCGCCCTTGCGGCTGATGCCGCTGCTTCAGTTCCGCAGCGGTCGCGGCAATCCGCTGACGTGTTGCGTCATCCGGCCAGAGGGCGAAGAACAAGTTGTGCAGCTCTGCCGCTTGTACGTCGTGCTCTGCGCCAAGCAGCGTCGGTTGCTGCACAACGTTTTCGCGTCTCGATCTCATGCGCGCAAGCGTACGCCGTCGAAAAGATCCTCGCAGGAAATCGAATGACTCCTGCGAGCTGTGTCCTTACCAGATATGCACGCGCTCTTCCGGCGCCACATAGAGCTTCTCGCCTGGCTTCACACCGAACAGGGCATACCACGCATCGATATTGCGCACGACGCCGTTGACGCGAAATTGCCGCGGCGAATGCGGATCGCTGACGACCTGGCGGCGCACCGCGTCGTCGCGCACCTTGCCGCGCCAGGCCTGCGCCCAACCAAGGAATACGCGCTGATCGCCGCTGAGTCCGTCGAGCACCGGTGCGGGCTTGCCGTGCAGCGACGCGCGATAGGCGTCGAGTGCGAGCGTCAAGCCGCCCGCATCGGCAATGTTCTCGCCCATGGTCAGCTCGCCATTGATATGTACGCCGGGCAACGGCTCGAAGCCCGAATATTGCGCGCCGAGTTTTTTCGCGCGCGCCTCGAACGCCTTGGCATCGTCGGCCGTCCACCAGTCGCGCAGTGCGCCGTCGGCATCGATCTTGCGGCCCTCGTCGTCGAAACCATGGGTCAGTTCGTGGCCGATCACGCCGCCGGCCGCGCCGTAATTCATCGCCGGATCGGCGTTCGCATCGAAGATCGGCGGCTGCAGAATCGCGGCTGGGAACACGATGTCCCGCAGGGATCCGTTGTAGGCGTCGTTGGTTTGCGGCGTCATCGACCAGTCGAGACGATCGACTGGACCGTTGAGGCGTGCGACGAAGAAATTCCAGTCGGCCTGCGCCGCGCGCGTCACATTGCCGACCAGATCGTCGTCGCGCACGGCGAGCCTGGAGTAATCGCGCGGATGATCCGGGTAGCCGACCTTGATCGTGTAGGTGTCGAGTTTCTTCAAGGCCTGCTTCTTTGTCGCCGCGCTCATCCAGTCGAGTTTTTCGATGCGTGCGTGGTAGGCCGCTTTCAGATTCACGACCAGCACTTCGATCTTCGCCTTGGCCGCGGGCGGAAAATATTTCGCGGTATACAACTGCCCGACCGCCCAGCCGAGATTGCCGAAGGTGTCGATGCGCTCACCGACGCCGTAGTCGCCACCGGATACCGCATGCACGCCGCGCTTCCAGCGCGCGCTCTGCGCCTGCTGACCGAGCAGGGTCTTGTTGTGCAGATTGAAATAGGCTTCGGCAAACGGCGCCGACAGGTAGTAGGCCGCGTTGTCGGCGATATGCATCGCCTGCCAGGCTTTGAGCGTGTCGATCGGCGTCTGCGCGTAGATCTTAGCGAGCTTGGGGAACGCGCTTTTCTCGCCGACCACGATGCGTTTTAGATCACCGAGCTGCGCTTGCTTGAGAAATCCTTGCCAGGCGAATCCGGGCGCGAATACCGACAGCTCGGCGATCGTCATCGGGTTGTAGAGGGCGACTGGATCGCGCTGCTCGGCCTTGCTCCAGCTCGCTTGCGCGATCTGCGTTTCGAACGCGACGAGGTCTTTCGCCGCTGCATCGGCATCGTGCCAGCCGATCAGGCCGAGCAGCTTCGCTGCATAGGCCTGATACGCGGTTTTCTGGCTGGCGAAATCTGCTTTCAGATAATAGTCGCGATCCGGCAGACCCAAACCACTCTGGTTGACATACATCGCGTAATGCTTCGGATCCTTCAGATCGACATCGCTGCCAAGACTGAACAGCGAAGCTTCGAAATCAGTATTCGTGCGCCCCATCAGCGCGGCGAGATCGTCGCGGCTCTTTGCCTCGCGCACGACGTCAAGCTGGCGCGCAATCGCCTTGCCGCCGGCGGCTTCGATGCGCGCCTCGTCCATGAAGGACTTGTAGAACGCACCGACCTTGCCATCGAGCGTGTTCGGCTCGTGCCCAGTTTGTGCCGCCGCAGCTTCCATCAAATCGTGCAGGCGCTGCTCGACCTGATCGCTCATCGCCAGACGCAGCGAGATGCCCGCCTTGTCCGCGGGAATTTCGGTCTTGTCGATCCATGCGCCGTTCGCGTAACGGAAGAAATCGTTGCCCGGCGCCGCCGCCTTGTCGACGCCGGTCAGATCGAAGCCCCAGGCGCCGTATTGCGGTTTGCTCCCGGCCGAATCTTGCGCGAACGCGGCGCAGACCGTAAGCGTGCTGGCGCAGAGCGCCGCCATCAGGCGTTTTTTCATCGCATTCCCCAAGCTTGAGTTTGCGCCATGTTCACACGCGGTGGCCGCGTCCACCATATGCCGGAAGACACCGACCCCGCCTCCGAAACGGCAATCGGCAGGGCCTGCAGGCTACAATTGGCGATGCGGCCATGGGCTGCCAGTTCACATCATCCATGCACAGGAATCGTTATGGGCAGAGGCCCCAGCATCGAAGGCCGCAAGAACGCCGAGGACGCGAAACGCGGCAAGATCTTCACCAAACTGATTCGCGAGATCACCATCGCCGCGCGCAACGGCGCGGAACCCGCGACCAACGCGCGTCTGCGCGCTGGGATCGACAAGGCCTTGTCGTCGAACATGACCAAGGACACGATCGAGCGCGCGGTCCGGCGTGGGTCCGGCGCCGAGGGCACCGACAATATGCAGGAATTGCGCTACGAGGGTTATGGCCCCGCCGGCGTCGCGCTGATCATCGACTGCATGACCGACAACGCGCAGCGCACCGTCGCCGATGTGCGTCACGCGCTGGCCAAGCACGGCGGCAATCTCGGCACCACCGGCTCGGTTGCGTTCCAGTTCAAGCATATCGGCGAATTGGTATTCGCCACGCCGGGTGCGCTGGACGAACTGCGAGTGCTCGAACTCGCACTCGATGCCGGCGCCGACGACGTGCAAACCCGGGACGGCCAAACCACCGTGTTGTGCAGCGTGGCGAATTTCGAAGCGGTGAAGAAAGCGCTTGCCGCCGCCAAGTTGCAGCCGCTACGCGCCGACGTGGTATGGCGCCCGGAAAACCGCGTGCCGGTCAGCGGCGAGACCGAGGAAACCCTGCGCGACCTGCTCGATCGACTCGAGGATCTCGACGACGTGCAGGAGGTTTATCACAACGCGGCGCTCGCGCAAGAGTAACGCGTTGCGCCACGTGGTCCTCGCGCAACTCTGGCCTGCACAAACCGATACGCAAGCGCTCAGCCTTTGCTGTTCGCGTAAAGCTTCACCACCTCGTACAGAAACCTGCGCCCATTCATCAGCGACTTCACGCGGATGCGCTCGTTAAGTCCGTGCGCGTGGCTGCCTTCGGCATCGTGGAACATGCCTGAGAGACCATAGGTCGGTACGCCGCTTGCGTTGAGGAAGCGACCGTCGGTCGCGCCGGTCGACATCGTCGGCACGATCGCAACACCGGGCCAGATCGTGTCGGCGACTTTGCGCACTGGTTCCATGATCTGTTCCGACAGCGGCGGCAGCGGCGATTGCCGGCCGGGCTCGCCCGTCGGCGCGACGCTGATCTTGTCGTCGGCCAGCACGTTGACGATCTGCTGCTGTATCTCCGTCATGGGCACGCCAGGCAGGATGCGGCAATTCACATTGGCGCGCACATGCTGAGGCAGCGCGTTGGTCGCGTGACCACCGCTGATCTCGGTGACGACGCAGGTCGTGCGCAGTGAGCCGTTCCAGCCCGGGTTGATCGCCCAGAGACGCTCGGCGGCCGCTTCATCCGGCGGACTTTTCAGCACGGCGCGCATGTCCGCGGCGACTTCGGGTGATGAGAGTTTCGCCTGCGCTTCGAAGTAGCCGCGCGTCGCCTGATTCAAGGCAATCGGAAAATTGTAGGCGTTGAGTCTGACCAGTCCCGCACTCAGGCGCGCGATCGGATTGTTTTTGGTCGGCCGCGAACTGTGCCCGCCGACGTCGGACGCGTCGAGGGCAAAGTCCTGGTATACCTTTTCGCCTGCCTGAATCTGCAGTGCGACCGGCTTTTCGTTCTTGTCGAGTTCGCCGCCGGCACCCTCGTTGAGCGCAAACGCGGCGTTGAGCACTTCGGGTTTGGTCGCGGTCAGCCACTTCACGCTGTTGAACACGTCCGGCGTTTCCTCGCCGCAGGTGAGCGCGAGTTTGATATCGCGTCGTGGCACGAAGCCTTGCTTGCGGTAGCGGATCAGATTGTCGGTGAATACCGCGGCCATCGCCTTGTCGTCGCTGGCTCCGCGTGCATAGAACCAGCCTTTTTCCTCGACCAGCTTGAACGGATCGCGTTCCCAGTCCTCGCGTTTGGCCTCGACCACGTCGATATGCGCAAGCAGCAGGATGGGCTTGGCGAGACGATCGCGACCGTGCAGCACAGCGATCAGCGCGCCGTCCTGCGGGCGATCCGGCGGCGCGAGTATCTGCGTGTCTGCAGCGGGAATCCCCGCCGCGAGCAGGCGCGCGCGCATCGCTTCGGCCGCCTGTGTGCAACTGCCGACCGAGCGCGTGGTGTTGATCTCGACCAGTTGCTTGTACAGATCGCGGAACGCCGCTTCGTCAGGCGCTGGTGTCTGCGCGGCAGCGCTCGTTGCGAAAAACGCGGCGACCGCCGCTGACAGAATGGCCAATCGTGCGCGTGCGCTCATGCAAAATCCCAAGGCTGGACAGAATCGCAAGCGTGCAGTGACGCGGCGCGAAGATCAAGTGCAGCCCGCCACGGATTGGCACAACGATACGCTAAACCAATCGCGTACCGATCAGAATTTTCGAGGTCAGCGTGCGATGCACCGGACACTTGTCGGCGATCTCGAGCAGCCGCGCCCGCTGTTCGGCGTTCAACGTGCCAACCAGCTCGATTTCACGGTCGATATGATCGAGCATGACGGGTTTTCCCGCGCAGTCGGCGCAATCCGCGATATAACGCTTGGCGTGCTTCAGGCGCACGATCACACGATCGAGCGGCAGCTGCTTCTTCGTCGCGTACAGGCGCAGCGTCATCGAGGTGCAGGCACCGAGCGACATCAGCAGCAATTCGTACGGGCCGGGGCCTGTGTCGTCGCCGCCAACCGCAACCGGCTCGTCGGCCGACAGCCGATGGCGGCCATCGAGCACGATCTGATTGAACTTGCCCGCGCCCGTTTCCGCGACGACTATCGTGCCGGGGACCACTTGCGGATCTTCGAATCGAGCGGAATCGCTCATCGCTTTTCCTTTTTGATTGCGGCAAGGATCAGGCGACGACCAGGTCCTGGTATTGCTGATGCCTGCGGATATACGCGGCGATGAACGGGCATTGCGGAATCACCTTTTCGCCATTCGCGCGCGCGTCGTCGAGCACGTGCGTGGCGAGTATCGAGCCGATACCGCGACCGGCCAGTGCCTCGGGCACGACCGTGTGGATGAAGGTGATCACGCCCGGCTCGCGCGCATAGGCGACGAATGCGGTCGCGCCGTCAACGGTGAGCTCATAGCGATTGTGTACGCGGTTGTCCACTACTCCGTCTGTCATGCCCGATTTCCTCTGAGAGTTGCATGCATCATACGCCGTGCGCGCGACTGCCCGTGACGACGTCGAATGAGGTAATGCTACAAGCCAAGCATTGCAGGCACGCGTTCGAGCCACGCGGCCACGCGCATGGCCCATTCGGCCTGGCCTTGCGCATCGGCGATCAAGTCCTGGCGGATTTCGAGTTCCAGATGCGGCAGGCCGCGTGCTTCGCCATGTACCGGAATCGCGTAGTCGGTGACATCGCTCACCGCATACGGCTCGTTGTCGCCGACGATCCATTGGCCTTCGGCGCGGATCATCGCCAGCAGCGCGTGCGCGACGCGCGCGTCGCGGTTGTAGAGCATGCCAAGATGCCACGGCCGCGCGGTGTCCATGAATTCGGGCGTGAAGCTGTGCACCGACACGAGGATCGTCAGCAACCCTGCTGTGAGGCGCCGATCCAGTTCGGCGGCGATACGCGCATGGTAAGGCGCGAAAATCTCGCGCACGCGCGCGGCCGCTGCGGCCGGCGCAAGATCGCGGTTGCCGAGCACGTCGGTGCGCTCGCTGCGCGTGACGATCGAACCCGCTGCATCAAGCGGGCGATTGCAGTCGATCACCAGGCGCGAGTACGTCTGCGCGATCAGGCACGCGTCGAGCAGGTGCGACAGCTGCGCTGCGACGCCAAGCGCACCGATATCCCAGGCGATATGCCGCTGCAATTCGCTGGCCGCCACGCCCAGATCGCCCAGCGCGCGCGGAATGCGCTGCCCGGCGTGATCGCAAATCAGCAGGAACGGCGATGCAGCCTCGGCGCGCGTGACGGAAAATGCGGGCGGCTCGTCCGGCGCCAGCAGCGTCAGTTTCACCGTGTCATTCGCCATCGGCGCTGATTCTTTCGATAGTGGCTGTGCACTTTACCGTTCGTCCTTCCATCGCCCTCGCCTGCGCCGAAATGGTAGCCGACGTTTCCCGTTCGAGTATCAATCGCGCGGCGGGACAACGGCGGCGCGCCGCGACCAATCAAAATCGAGAATCACGCGCTCGCTCGTACCCGCATCGGTCGCCTCCAGACGCGCAATACGACCGCTGCCGTCGCAGAGCCATGCGCGCAGATCGCCGTTGGCGCTCGCGCCCGGCAACTTGCCGCTTGCGCGGAACCGGTATACGTGCGCCGCGCACTGGCTGGTCTTCGATGCGCCTTCGATGCGCGCATCATGTATCGAGGCAATCGCCTGGCGCATCGCCGCGCCGTCGAAACTCGTCACCGGCAACAGCGAACGATCGGCCGCGGTCCAGATGCCGAAGGTCCTGATCCATGCCCTATTCGGCAACGCGATGAATTCCATCTCGTCGGTGCGCGCATGGATACGGTCGGGAAATACGACATCGACATCGCCGGACATCGCGGGCAACTCAGGCCCGAACACATGGCCCTGCGCATAGGCACGAAAGCCACCCGCGGCCAGCACCTGCGTGAACGCACTCTGCACATCCGCGCGCGGGTCCGCATGCGCGGGCGTGGCGGCGAGTGTACAAAGCAACAATAGGAAAAGAAGTTTCAAGGCAACGTCCAGCGATGGCGAGGAGCGCAGTATGCGTCGCGCTCGATGAACGTTCGCTGTGGCAGCTTGCCATTCCCGCGCGCGCGGGAATGGCGGGAAACGATGTGCCTACTATTTGCGCTCGACAGCGGTCGCATCGCGGGTCGCGCGGAACTCCGAATCCTTCGACCACTCCGGCCACTGCCTGGAGTTGGCCAGATCGCTGCCGAGCTTGTACAGCACGCCCAGATCGTGCGCCATGCCGGCGAAGGTCCAATTCGCCTGCCATTCATCCGCCGGCTGGTGGTAGTGATTGGCCGTGTACTCTTTCTGCGCCGCGTCGCCCGCGGCGATGCCGCCGTTGACGAGATCGTTGCCCGACTCGAACGACAGCGCCGGCACGCCGCGCTTGGCGAATGAGAAGTGATCCGAGCGGAAAAAGTGTCCGGCTTCCGGCAGCGGATCGGCGGCAAAGGCCAGACCGGCGGCTTTCGCATCGGCGATCAGGTCGTCGAGCAACTGCGATTGCGCGCTGCCGGACTGCGAGAAATTGCGCGCCGGCCCAATCGGATCGAGCGCATCCATATTGATGTCGGCGACCGTCTTGCCGATCGGATACAACGGATTCGCAGCATAGTATTCCGAACCGAGCAGGCCTTTTTCCTCGGCGGTGACGTTGAGGAAGATCACCGAGCGCAGCGGTTTCGGCGCATGCGCGAACGCGCGGCCCAGCTCGATCAGGGCCGCGGTGCCGGTCGCGTTGTCGACTGCGCCATTGTATATTTTGTCGCCTTTTGCATCCGGCTCGCCGACGCCGAGATGATCCCAGTGCGCGCTGTAGATCACTGTCTCGTCGGGATACTTGCTGCCGACGACGCGGCCGACGATGTTCTGCGAAGTGATCACCTGCTGGTCGACCGCGTAGTCGGCGGAAAACGTCGCACCCTTGAGCTCGACCGGCTTGAATTCACGGGTCTGCGCCTGCTTTTTCAGCGCCTCGAAATCCAGCCCCGCGCTCTTGAGCAGAGAGACGGCGAGATCGCGCTGAATCCAGGCCTCGATCTTCGGATGCGTGGCGGACGGATTGTCGCGCACGATATCGAACATCGTGTTGGTGTTGGAATTCTTCACCGTCGCCCAGCCGTAAGAGGCTGGCGCGGTTTCGTGCACGATCAGCACGCCAGCGGCGCCGCGGCGCGCAGCCTCTTCGTACTTGTAGGTCCAGCGGCCGTAGTAGGTCATTGCCTTGCCGCCGAAGTCGCCGACACCGGTCTCGAAATCCGGATCGTTGATCAGCACGATCGCCATCTTGCCGTGCAGATCGATGCCCTTGAAGTCGTCCCAATTGCGCTCGGGCGCCTTGACGCCATAGCCGACGAAGACCAGCGGCGCGTTGGCGATGGCGACGGATTTGGAGCCATCCAGCGCGGCGCGCACCGAGATCTCGTTGCCCTGGGTCAGGCTCTGCGACTTGCCGCCCACATTGAGCGACAACTTCGGCGTGCCGACGATTTCCGCGCGCGCCAGCGGCACCGCCTGGGTCCACGCGCGCTTGCCGCTCTTGAGATCGCCGCCCGGCTGCAAACCGGCAGCCTTCATCTGCTCGATCACATACGCGACCGTTTTGGTTTCGCCCGCTGTCGCCGGACCGCGGCCCTCGAACGCGTCCGACGACAGGGTCTTGTCCTCATCGGACAGCCGCTTCGCAGAGAACGTCGGCGCGGGCGCCGAAAACGCGATGGAGGAAATGGACAGGACGATCGCAGTCGCAAGCAAACGTTTCAAGGGGCGCTCCCGTTGGGAAAATCGAACCGCGATCATAGTGAGGTGACGCGGAAGCGTCCAGACGCGATGCGTGCTCCTCGTCATAGGCAGCGCAGATGCCCCTCGCTTAGCGCGTTACTGGATACCGCGCACCGGCAACTCGATCCGCTCGCCCGGATCGTGATCCAGGCGCACATGGAAGTTCTGGCCCTGATAGGCGTAGACCACGTCATACAGCGCCACGCCGTCCCTGCCCGGTGTCACCGTATGGCAGCGCTGCACGACGCGGGTGACGGTGTCGTTATCCTGATGGTCTTCCTGGATCTTCTTGCCGACGAAGCCGCCGCCGACTGCACCGCCGACCGTCGCAATACCGCGACCGCTACCATGGCCAATTTTGCTGCCAATCAGACCGCCGGCAATCGCGCCGATCACCGTGCCGGCGACTTGATGACGGTCCTCCGGCCGGCGTCGTTCGGTTACGGTCTGCGGTGTGCAGACACGCTGCGGTTGAGAAAGCGCCTGCACGCTGACCACGCGCGCGAATTGACCCTCGTCGAGCGGCTGCGCCGAGGCAAGCTGTGTGAAGGCAGTCGTGGTCGAGTTGGCGCCTGTCGTTGCCGAGGACGCAGGGGCAGACGCGACCGGCGTCTGCGCCGAATTCGCCGGTGCTGTGGCCGGCGCTGATGCACCGGTCAATTCAGCCACCGACATTGACGCAGGCGCTGGTTGCGTGGAAGCCGGCGCCTGTTCGGCGGCGGGCTGACCATTGGCCGCTGCCGCCGGTGGCGCGGTGCCGGACGACTGTTGACCGCAAGCGCTCAGCAACATGGCGGCGACGAGTGCCGCAGGCTTCGCTACATGGGACGACACGGAAAAATTGAATACGGACATGACAGACTCCTCGCGGCCTCCGATCACGATACTAATCAGCGCGCGTGTATGAAAGCTGAAGCCCGTTCGCGAGAAAAACATGTCTCCCGCAGGTGCTTGCCTTATGGGATCGCCGCGTGCGCGCCGGGCATTCGGTACTGCCTCTGGCGGACAATGTTGTCGTGCACGCGCTGCTGCCATTGCGGCGAGGCGCGGAAAATCTGCATGGTGTTGTCTGCTGCGACCGGCGGCGATTTTCTCTCCGCCGCAACGGCAGCCACAGTCGCCAGCGAAACCGCGGGCGCGTCGAAGATATCGGTGCGATTGCCCAAGTTGCCGTTGTTGGTTTGCGCGAACATCGGAATAAACGTCGTGCCGCTGCTCAGCAAAGCCTGATAGTCGCCGAGAAAATAACCCGCCGCGCCGGCCGTCGCCGAGACCGGCGCAATGGCGAGATCGAACGGCCCCGCGACCTGATTTTCCTGCCACGTCGCCGTGTCCATCGAACGCGCCAGCCAGTAATCGGTGAGCAAGGTGTTGGCGTCGGATGTATTCGCGCGGAAATCGTAATAGGTCACACCGACCATGCCGTCGGCACGCACGTGCACGATTGGAGTGAACGCAGGCACCGCCGCATTGCTGTTGACGCGGACCGGCGCCGACCAGGTGAATCCGCCATCGGTGGAGTGCGACAACGCAATCGCATCGCGCGCGCCACTGCTGAAACGCGAATCCTGCCAGACCACGAACAAGCTGCCGCCGGCACCGACCGCGATCGCCGGCACCAGCGAACTGTCGCGCACCGGCTGGCCGGTATCGGGATCGCGCGTGCCCACCGCGAGGTTGTCGGCAATTTTCACCTCGCTCGACCATGTGACGCCGTTGTCGGTCGAACGTATCACCGCCAGGGACGAGGTAAAGTTGTTGTTCGCGCCGCCGCGGATGTCGACGAAAAACACGACCAGCGTGCCGTTCGGCAGAGCTACGAGAACATTGCTGATCGTCTGATTGTTCACCCCTGGATCGAAGATCGGCTTGGCCGTTTCCCAGGTCGTGCCGTCGTCGGTGCTGCGCGCGAAATAGCTCGGGCCGGTGTTGAGCAGCGTCAGGCGATCCCAGACCGCGTAAACGAAATGCGGCGTCACCGGATCGGCGGTGATCGCAACCTTGTCGTTGAAGAAATTGTCGACGTCGCGGATCAGCGTCGCGGTCGGGCTCCATGTTGCGCCGCCATCGGTTGAGCGGCTGGCCACGACCGCACTGACCGAGCCCGCGGTCAGCACAGCGCCACTGAAGGTCAGCGAGGCGACATAGGCGATACCTGTCGGCGACATCGAAATCCAGGCATTGCTGGCGCGTGGGTAGTCGCCGCCGTTGGCCGCTGTGCCGCCGGCGCAGCGCGTGAACGGCAATGCGTGTTGCGTCCACGTCGTGCCGCCGTCGTGCGACGCGCCGACGATGATCCCGCGCGATCCGCCGCTCGACCAGCGATCCTCCTGCCACGACGCGACCAGGTTTCTCGCATCGGTCGGATTGATCGCCAGCGAAGGCTCGACTTCCGCGTTCGGATACAGCGTGCCGACCGTCGCCACGCCGTCGCAATTCGCGACGAATGGCGATGCGGCCGAGGCGAGATGGAGCGGATCGAACGGTGGAGGCGGCGGAGGTGGTGGTGGTGGAGGCGGCGCCGGCGCGGGCGTCATTGCCGGACTGTTCGACGAACCACCGCCGCAGCCTGCCAGCGCGAGTGCGATGCCACCCAGGATCAATCCAGCCGCAGCCGTTGCGGTACGCATCGCAGATTCCTTCTCCCAGAACGAGTGGAGCGCTACCAGACTAGCTCAACCACGATGACTTTCGTAGTGCCGGGATTCCCGAAGAGCGCCGTGTCGCAGACTGGGCGCCTAGCCAAGGCGCGCCAGCAGAGCCTTGAAGCGTGCGTTGTCCCGCAGCGGCACCAGATCGCTGTCGTTCTCGATCCATGCGCGATCGCCCCAGCCGAGTTTGGCGGCTTGCTCGAGCAGATCCATCGCGCGCTCATGCTCGCCGACTTGCGCAAACGTACAGGCCACGTTGTAGAGCACATTGGGCTCGTCCTGCCCCGCCGACAGTGCCTGGTTGGCCCACTCGATCGCTTTGTCTTTCTCGCCCAGATTCGCAAAACTGACCGCGCCCAGGTAGCGCGCACGCGCATCGTCCGGGTTCATCTGCAAGTGTTGCTGGATCAGTTGCAGCGCGCGTTGCTGCGCATCGCCTTCATCGCCCTTGCGATCCATCGCGCTATACGACATCGACAGATAAAGCAGCGGCTCGTAATCCGCCGGATTGACTTCGGAGGCCTGCACAAACAATTTTGCCGCCTTCTCAAAATTGCCGCGTGACAGGCAATAGCGTGCGTAGAACAAATACGCCTCGAACAAATTCGGATTGAGCGCTATCGCGGTTTCGAAGTGCCGCTCGGCTTCGGTGCTCTTGACGTCGATCGACTGCGCGAGTCCCTTGGAGGCGTGCGCTTCGGCCAGTTCGGGATCGAGTTGCACGGCGCGTTCGCTGGCCTCCCTGGCTTTGGTCACCATTGCCACGCTGGCGTCCACATAGCGATACATGAACGAATATGTGTCGGCCAGGCCCGCCCAGGCGAGGGCATATTTCGGATCCAGCTCGATCGCTCGTTCGTACATGCCGATCGCGTGATTGAAATTGCGCCGGCTGTTGCCGTAGAAATACTTGCGCCCACGCAGGTAAAAATCGTAGGCCTGCGCATTGGACGTGGCGACGTACTGGATCGCGCGGCGCTCCTTCGGGCTCAGCGTGACCTGCAGGGCCTCGACGATGCTCTTGGCGATGTCGTCCTGGATCGCAAACACGTCCTTCATCTCGCGGTCGTAGGTTTCCGACCACAGGTGCGAATCGGATTGGGTGTCGATCAACTGCGCGGTGATGCGCACGCGGCCGCCGGCGCGGCGCACGCTGCCTTCGAGGATCGTGCCGACGTCGAGTTTGGCGGCGACCATCGGGATGTCGATCTCCTTGCCCTTGAAGAAAAACGACGAGGTGCGCGACGAGACTTTCAGCTGCGGCAGCTTGGTCAGCAGATTGAGTATTTCCTCGGAGATGCCATCGCTGAAATACTCGTTGTCGACATCGCCGCTCATGTTGACGAACGGCAGTACGGCGATCGTGCGGCGGCCTTCTTCGTCGGTGACGGGCTGCGCTGCCGCGACCCTGGTTTTCTTCGCCGCCGCCACCGGCGCAGTGCGCTCCACGCCGTGCGGACCGATATCGAACATCCAGCCCATGACGACGGCGATCGGAAAACCCAGCGCAATCAGCACGATCACCAGCTTGACCGACCAGTCCGGCAGGTTCAGCGGCGGCAGCACGGTGGACGCTACTTCAATGATGACCCAGCCAACGATGGCGTACACGACCGCAACACGAATTACGCGGCGACGGCGCAACTCGCCCCAGAGGCTGTGAAACGGCGAGTCGCTGCCCTGCCCGCTCATTGGCGATCTCGCAGAAATCCGGACGCGAGGCCGCTGAGGCTGCCCTCGCGATTGGAGTGTACGGTCAAGGCCACATCCCCTATGCCGCTGAACTTGCCAGCCGATTGAGTGTACTACACCGCTTCAGGCATGGTGCGGCACGGCAGCGGCGACAGAGGCCGGTGCCGGAGCAAGGGCGTGGTTTCGACCCACAAGACCCGCACGCCGGCACCAGCCGGCCCCGGGTCATCCTTGCAGGGCGGCTTCCTCGCGTCCCTGCTGGCGAATCATCGCTTCCTTGCGCGCCTCCTCGATGGACAGCATCACCGCGTGCACGTCGCCGCTGCGCTCGTCGAAAACGAAGTTGCCGGTCAGCTTCGAGTCCGGTTGCAGCTCGCCCTTCTCGTAGATCGCCCACATTTCCTCGCCGTAGTGCGTATGCGCAAGTTCGGGTGCGAAGCGCGCGAGGCTGTCGCGCAGGTTGTGTACATCGCGCAGCAGCATGCTGCGTGCCGCGTTGTTGCCGCTGGCGCTGACCACTTGCGGCAGATCGATAATCACCGGGCCATCCTGCGCGACCAGCACATTGTATTCGGACAGGTCGCCATGGATCAGTCCAAGGCAGAGCATGCGCACCACATCGCGCATCAGCCGCGCATGCAACGAACGCGCGTGTTCGGGTACGAGTTCCACTTCACCCAGACGCGGCGCGGGCTGCCCATGCTCATCGACGACCAGGGCCATCAGCAGCACGCCGTGAAAATAGCCGCGCGGATGCGGCACCTGCACGCCGGCTTCGGCCAGACGATAGAGCGCGTCGACCTCAGCGTTCTTCCACTCGGCTTCCTGCTCGCGGCGGCCGAATTTCGTCGCCTTGGCGATCGCGCGCGCCTGACGGCTGCCGCGAAACTTGCGGCCTTCCTGATACTGCACGCGCGCCTGGAAACTGCGCTGAGCCATGTCCTTGTAGACCTTTGCGCAAAGCACCTCGTTACCGGCACGCACTATGTAGACGGAAGCTTCCTTGCCGCTCTTGAGTGGCCGCAGCACCGCGTCGATCACGCCATCGTCGATCAGCGGCTGCAGGCCTTTGGGGATTTTCATCGAATCGGAAATTGCCTGGAGAGTGTGAGAGGCATTATCGTCGATTGGCGGCTTTTCCGTTGCATCGCCTGATTGATTTGCGAACCGCGCAGCATTGCGCAGTTCCTCCGTCGCGGTTCTCCTCCTGCAATCCCGGGTATATTTCGCGCTTCACATTGAGAGGACTCGCGATGCGCAAGCGCTGGATTGTCACCCTCACCTCTTCTGCACTCGCGGCAATCGTCGCGGGCGCGTCTGCGGCTGAACCTGCTGCACCGCCAGCGAGCGCACCGGAGATGCCCGCATGGGTTGCGCAAAGCAACACCGATGCACAGCCGTTGCTCAAGACCATTGCGGATTTTCATCCGGAATTCGCCTCGCGGGTCGGTCTGTCCGGCTACGATGACAAGGTGATCGACCGGAAACCCGGTGTGGATGCGCGCGAACGCGCTGCCCTCGGTGCCGCGCGCACACAACTGCAGAAGAAGCTCGCCACCGCGACCGACGCGAATGTGCGTCAGGATCTCGCGATCATGATCAAGGCGGCGGACCGGCGTATCGAATCGAGTCGACTGGAGGAAAAATATCTGCTGCCCTATGACGACATCGGCGAGACGATCTTCCAGGGCGAATTCGCCCTGCTGCAGGATCAGGTCGTGCCCGAGCGCCGCGCGCTCGCGCTCAATCGCCTGCAATGCTATGTCGGCATGGCCCCGGGCTGCACACCCCTGACCAAACAGGCCGAGGCGCTGTTCGAAAACAGAATGCGCGATATAAAGCTGCTTGGACCATACAAGGCCGAGGTCGAGCAGCATCTCGCCAACTCGGCACGCTACATCGACGGCGTGCGCAAGCTCTATACGAAGTACAAGATCGACGGCGCCGGTCCCTCATTGGACGCCTTGCAGAAACAACTCGAAGCGCACGATGCCTGGGTCAGAACCATCGTGCTCACCCATGCACGCACGGATTTTCGTCTGCCGCCGGAACTGTATGCGAACAATCTCAGGAATGTCGGCCTCGATATCAGTCCGCAGGAACTGATCAAGAAAGCCGAACTCGAATTCAAGGAAACCCAGGGGCAGATGCAAATGCTGGCGCCGGTCGTCGCCAAGGCCGAAGGCATCACGGCGGCGGATTACCGCGATGTGCTCAAGGCGCTGAAGAAGCAACAGCTCGATCGCGATTCGATCGAACCGTACTACCACGAGGTCATCGGCAAGATCGAGGCGATCATCCGCGAACATGGGCTGGTCAGCCTGCCACAGCGCGCGATGATCATGCGTCTTGCGTCGGAAGCCGAAAGCGCCTCGCAGCCGGCACCACATATGCAACCGCCGCCGCTGATCAACAACCACGGCGAGCGCGGCAGCTTCATTCTGCCGCTCGGCAATCCGCCCAACGGCAGCGGCAACAGCGAGGTCTACGACGACTTCACCTGCAAGGCCTGCGCGTGGACGCTGACCGCGCACGAAGGCCGGCCGGGCCACGAACTGCAGTTCGCCGGCATGGTCGAACACGGCGTGTCGCTGGCGCGCTCACTGTTCGCGCGCAACAGCGTCAATACCGAAGGCTGGGCGCTCTATTCCGAATTCATGATGCTGCCGTACGAGCCGCCCGCGGGACAGATGATTGCGCTGCAGATGCGCCTGCAACGCGCCGCGCGCGCGGTGCTCGATCCGTCGCTCAACCTCGGACTCATCACACCCGAACGCGCGCACGACGTGATGGTCAACGACGTCGGCCTGTCCGAGGCGCTGGCGCGCGAAGAACTCGACCGCTTCACGTTCCGCGCGCCCGGTCAGGCGACGGCGTATTTCTATGGCTATTCGCGGCTGCTCGAGCTGCGCATGCACACCGAGCTTGCGCTGGGCAGGAATTTCAACCTCGCGGCGCTCAACGACTTCATCCTGAGCCAGGGCGTGCTGCCACCGGATCAACTGGCCGAGGCGGTCGAGACGGGTTTCATCCGCGCGCAAGGCGCCAAGGAAGCGCACTGACAGTCGAGTTGAAGCGCGTGCGATAACGTGGGGAGATTTTTCTTGCGACGAGCACCAAGGAATTCGCGCGCACGTTCGCGCACTTACTTCTGCGGCTGCGTGATGGCCCTGCGGATCCGCGCCAAAGGCGCCTTGTCGTCGAAGGCAACCGTGCCATCGGGCTGAAGCTTGATGCCCAGCTCGCGCCAGAGTCCGTCGAGGTCCGGCGCGAACCGCGCTGTACCCATCTGTGCATACAGTTTGGCGAGTGCATGCCCGCCAACCGCCTTGTCGGCCACGGAAAGAACGCTTTCGATCGGCCAATCCAGCGTGTGATTGCCACCGGCGGCGAGCACGCCACGCATCGCATTCTGCAGGCCGAGGCGATTGCCGGATTGCTTGCGGATCTCCACGTCGGCGAGCAGACAGAACAGCGCGCCACCCCAGTAGGTGCTGGCCCAGGTCGGCGTATTGTCCAAGCCGTGATCGTCGGATTGCGGTATGCCTTTCGGCATGTCGCGCGCCATCGCTGCCCAGATCGACTCTTCGGTCAAATCGTGAGCCTGCACGCGCGCGATCGGCTCGACATACGTCGCCAACCCCTCGGAAAGCCAGTGCTGCCGCTCATCCACATCGGGTAGCGCGAGGTGCACCATTTCGTGCACGATCTTCCAATCGTCTTTCAAGTCTTCCTCAGTCGCCTGACTGCCCAGCACGAGGCGGATCGCGCCGCCGCGATAACCCCATGTGGTCCCACCGCGCACGCCGCGCCCGTCGACCGGCACGATCAAAATACGCGCGGAAGCGACCGGAAAGCGGCCGTAATAGTCAGACACCACGATAGCCGAATGCTCGACCCAGGCAAGCACGCGCTCATTGGACAGCGCAAGCTGACCCGGCGCGAAGCCGACTTGCAGCGTCGCACCACCTACCTTGATAGCGGTGTGCGGCATTCGATCGAATGCGTCATAGGGCATGTGCCCGCCGAGAAATTCCGCCGGCGGCTCCGCTACCGATGCAAGCGCTGGCAACAGCCCAACAACAAGCGCGGTAGCGCATCTCCAATGACGCTTCGATGGGTTCATCAATATCGCCGCCGTTGAGAATTCACTTCGTCCTGGGGAATCACCCAGTTATACCAAGATACCGCATGCCATGTTAGGTTGCTTTGTGCAGCTCGCTCTTCCACGTCAGAAAAGAAAATCGGAATGAAAATTCTTGTCACCGGCAGCAGCGGTCATTTGGGCGAGGCATTGATGCGGACGCTGCGCCACGCCGGACACGCGGCGATCGGCATCGATATTCTCGCCTCGGCGTTCACCAATGAAGTTGGTTCGATCGTCGATCGCGACTTCGTGCGCCGCTGCATGCCGAGTGTCGATGCCGTGCTGCATACGGCGACCTTGCACAAGCCGCATGTGGCGACGCATGCGCGCCAGGATTTTGTCGACGTCAACATCACCGGCACTTTAAATTTGCTCGAAGAAGCGGTGGCGGTTGGCACCGGCGCCTTCATTTTCACCAGCACCACCAGCACTTTCGGCGATGCGCTCAGGCCACCGGCCGATGCGCCAGCCGCTTGGGTTACCGAAGACGTGGTACCACTGCCAAAGAATATCTACGGCGTGACCAAACTTGCCGCCGAGAATCTGTGCGAACTGTTTCGACGCAAATTCGGATTGCCGTGCCTGGTGCTGCGCACTTCGCGCTTCTTTCCCGAAGAGGACGATGGCAAGGCAATCCGCGAGGCTTACGCCGATGCCAACGCCAAGGCGAATGAATTTCTGTATCGCCGCGTTGATGTCGCGGACGTCGTCGACGTACATCTGCTGGCCATCGAAAAAGCCGCTGCGATCGGTTTTCGCCGCTACATCATCAGCGCGACCACGCCGTTCACGCGCGATGATCTGTCTGCCTTGCGCGGCAATGCACCCGCCGTGGTTAAACGGCTATTCCCCACCTACGCAGACGAATACGCGCGCCGCGGTTGGCAAATGTTTCCCGATATTGAGCGCGTCTATGTCAACGAGCTCGCACGGGCCGAACTGGGCTGGCAGCCGCGAGTCGACTTCGCCTGCGTGCTCGAGCGCCTGCGCGCGGGCGAGGATTTTCGCAGCCCGCTCGCACAGGCGATCGGCTCAAAGGGCTATCACGAGGAAATCTTTGCCGAAGGCCCCTATCCGGTCGAATAGGCGCGTACTTGCCGCGGCGCTTATTTTTCCGGTGCGGCCGTATCGAGAAAATACGGCACCACTTCGCCGTTGAATTTCAGGGTGATTGGCCTGCCGCGACGATCCAGCGCACGCCCGACCGCCATGCGCACCCAGCCTTCGCTGACGCAGTATTCCTCGACCGTGGTTTTCTCCACTCCGTTGAAGCGGATACCGATACCCCGCGCCAGTGCCGCTTCATCATGGAACTTGCTTCTGGGATCGTTGGACAGGCGATCGGGAGGAGTGTCGGTCATGGGTGGAACTCGTCTGCGTGGCGCTAGGGCTGCAATCGTAGCCGGATTACGGACATGCGGCGAGCGTGGACTGCGCCTGCGCTGCGGCGGCAACCGCTAGCGCGATACAAAACCGAATTGCGCCAGCACCGGCTTCAGCGCCGCGATCCAGATCGCGTAGCCGGCTGGTGTCATGTGCAGACCGTCTTCGCGCAGGAGTTCCGGGCGCGGCTTGCCGTCGGGGTCGAGCATTTTCGACGCAACGTCAAGATAAATGACTTTTGCCTGTGTTTTCGCCCACGCCGCGATACCCTCGTTCGCCGCGCGCATCTGCGGCCACAATGCCGCGCGTGAAACGCTGGGCTTGATCGAGATGAAGACGATCGGCACCTGTGGCAGATCGCGGCGCACGCGCGCGACGAAGGCCTTGAAGTCGTCGATCGTCTGACTGGACGTGCGCTGCTCGGCAATGTCGTTGTCGCCCGCGTACAGCACGATCACGTTCGGCTGATACGGCGCGACGATACGCCCGACATAACGCGTCGAGTCGGCGATCCTCGAACCGCCGAAGCCGCGATTGATGGTCGGTATGCCGGGAAAGTCCTGCGCCAGCGTCGTCCACAATCGAATCGACGAACTGCCGACGAACAACACGCCATGCTGCGGCGGCGGATTTGCCGCATCGCCGGCGACCAGCGCGGCGATTTCCTTTTGCCAGGGATCGGCCGCGTCCTGGGCGAAGACAACACCCACACTCGCGAACGCCAACACGAGTCCGAGCAAGCCCAGGGAAAACGACCGTAATCGGTTGCTCATGACGAATGCGCCGGGGTAGACAAATCTGGAGATGACGGGTGCGACGGAGTTGGCAATTCAATGCGATAGAGGGACTTTGCAAAGTACATTATACGTGTATACTCGGTCGCACAGGGGATGCTTCGTCGACGGGGTATCCGTGCACATTGTCACTCGCGTTATCGCGTTCACGCGCAGCTATCAATTGGCGCGTCAGTTCGCCTTCATCGAACGCAGCATCCAGTCGTTGTCTCTGCCCTGCCGCCTGAAACTGGACTTGCTGGCCAAGAACGAAATATCCCGGTCCGAAAAATGCGAATTTCCGCATTTGTACGGCACACCGCCCGATCGGCGTTATGCCGCATGGGGTCAGGGATCCGAGACCGGCTACAGCCGCGCGCACTCGGAGAATGTCGAAGTACGTCTGGTCGGTATCGCGCTGTGGCTTGCGGTCGTGCTGCATGAGACACGCGACTCGCCCCAACCCGGCCTGCTGCAGCAGCACCGCAATGTGCTGCGCATGCTGCGCGAGTTGCATGAGTTGAAACAGCCAACGCCGCGCGGAAGCAGGGACCGGCTCTTGGCGGGCGCGGCCTGATTCGGCCAGGCACGCGCGGCGGCAGTGCTCACCGCAGCTGACTGTCCTTGCTGCCGCGGCGGTTGTAACCGCTGAACGCGGCCTGCTCCTTGTCGCGCGCTTCCTGGCAGGACACGCACAGGCGCACGCCCGGCACGGCCTTGCGCCGTGCTTCGGGAATCTTCGCGCCGCATTCCTCGCAACGCTTCAGACTCGGACCTTTCGGCGCCTGACTGCGCGCGCGCTTGATCGCGTCGTCGATCGTCGCGTCGATCTGGTCCTGTACCGCGCCGTCGTTGGCCCAACCGGTGGCCATGCTTGTCTCCGTAACTGCCTATCACCAAGCTTATACATGCGATGCGGCCGCGCAAATTAAAGGCCTGGCCCGTTCGAGCTACAAACTTCAGATATTTCACCATTATGCGAAGTGATCGTTAAGTCACCTGTCACACGAATTTTGGCGTAATCTCCCAAGTCCCTAGGCAGAACAGGAACGCCGTCATGGCCCTGTGGAAAGACCAAACCAAGCCCTCTTCCTCCGAGGCCACGAGTCCCGCGCGTTTCGATGTAGCGCCGATCGCCGAGCTCAAGCCGGATATCGTCACCCCGGCGGCGACAAGCATGCGTGCCCCGGCGCGCGACAAGGCGAGATCAGAATCGCTGATCGCGCCCGACATCGCGATCGAAGGCAAGATCGAAGGATCGGGTCACGTGCGTATCGCCGGCCGTTTCAAGGGCGACGTCAATGTGCGCGGCGATCTCACGATCGAGTCCGGTGCAACGGTGACCGGCAGCGTGCGCGCCGACAAGGTCATCATCGCCGGCGAGTTGATCGGCAACATCGAAGCGGCCTCGCACGTCGAACTGATGCAGAGCGGCGCATTGACCGGCGATCTGAAAGCCGGATCGCTCACCGTCGCGGCCGGTTCGCGCATGCGCGGCCAGGCCGAGTTCGGCTGGGACGAAAGCAGAATCGCGGACGGCATGCGGAAGGCGGCGAACGGCAACGGCGTGAGTCACGGCCTCACCACGTGACCGCACCGCGCACGGGTACGCCCGGCGCGACGCGCAGCTGTCCGCACTGCCGGGAAACGATCCTGGAGAGCGCGGCGGTCTGTCCGTCCTGCCGCCATCATCTGCGCTTCGAGCCGCTGGTGCCTGGCTCGGTGCCGGACACGGTCACACCACTGCGCGTCGAAGGCAACTTCCGCAATCCCGCCCAAGGCGGGACTTGGGAATACTCGATGGTGCTCACGATCCGCAACGAACGTGGTGAAGAGATCGCGCGCCGGCTGGTTGGCGTCGGCGCGATCCAACCCGAAGAACAACGAACATTTACCCTGAGCGTCGAAATGGTGCCGGCCAGCGACAAGAGCAAGCGCGGAACGCGGCATTGAGCTGATCCACGTCGTCTCTGACTGCGAAAAACCCTACAGGTCCGTCGTTTAAGACGCCGGCTGCAGTTGGACGGAGCGCGGCGCAAGTCCCATCGCTTTTCGATAACGCGCATACAACTCACCGACCTTGGCGACGTATTCCTGTGTCTCGACATATGGCGGCACGCCGCCGTATTGCGTGACCGCGCCGATGCCGGCGTTGTACGCTGCCGCGACCAGCATGTTGTCGCCGCCGTAACGGGCTTCGAGCGCCTGCAAGTATCGCGCACCGCCTATGATCGATTGCTTCGCCGAGAATGGATCCTTCACCGCGTAGTCGCTGATCACATCCGGCATCAACTGCATGACGCCTTTCGCACCCTTCGTCGACACTGCATCGGCGGCGTACGCACTCTCGGCATGTGCGATCGCGCGCAGGTAGGCCTCATCGACACCGGTCGCGCGCGCGGCGCTTTTGAACTCGCTGCGATACACGCCGAGCTGCGGCTTGCCGACCGCGCCAACGCCTACGTGTGCCGGCGAAGCCGCAGGCGTCGCGACGCTGAACTGCTGTACTTTTGTGGAGCCGGGCAGATTGCGCGTGCCATAGACGATGTGGCCGTCCTGTTCGCGTTGATACAAGGTGCCACTGAACACACCAATCGCGCCCCACAAATTCGGCAACGCGGCCGCATCGTCGTCCAGCGTTTTCGCGCTGCACTGCGAACCCGGCTCCGGCGCGGTCGCAAGACTGACCGTGCCATCGCGCAAGCAACGCCACACCGTGCGCGCCTGCGCGTCCACGCACACGCAGAGCAGGAGAATCGCGAGCAGGAAATGGCGCAGGTTCATTCTTATTCAGTCGGACTCATAAGCGCGCATAACGTACGCAACGGATAAGTTGGGCCGGGCGTGGCTGTTCTCAACCGCGGAGTTGGCCATACCCGCTGATGCCTCGGTATTATTTAACCGTCAGCGGCTCCGCGAATGGCTTGATCCCTAACGCAGCATCGATCTCGCTCGGGTAGTAAGCCTTGTCGCCCTTCACGACCAAGGCCACTTTGCGGATGTCGGAAATATTCTGCGTCGGATCGCCGTCGACCAGGATCAGATCGGCGCGCTTGCCCTGCATGATCACACCGCGATCGTCGAGCACGCGCGCGTACTTGGCGCCGTTGTACGTCGCCACCTGCAATACCTGCGCAGGCGTCAGGCCGGCCTGCACGTACAGTTCCAGTTCGCGCTGCAGCGTGAAGCCGGGCAGCGCATCGGTGCCGGCGACGAGCGGAATGCCGGCCTTGTACATGCGACCGGTGAACTCGATCATCTTCGCGTAGGATTTTTCGTGCAGCGCCGCTGCGGCGTCATCGGGAATCTTCATCGTGCCTTGGTAGAAGCCGCGGCGCACATCGGGCGGCATGTGGTCCGCCACCGCGGCGTAGGCCTGCGACAGCTCGCCGTCTTTCTGGCGGATGAAATCGAAGGTGGCCAAAGTCGGATCGATCACCGTCTTGTGCTGCACCAGAAACGCGATGAAATCCTGCACGGGCTTGCCGTCGAAATCCAGACCGGCCACCTTGTCGGCCGGCAACTGGAAGCGTTCGAGCGTGCGCGTGTCGGTCTTGTCGGTGACCAGGAAATTGAGCAGCACCTGGTTGATGTGCTGGATCTCGTCATAGCCGTCTTCCACCGCATCGTGTGCGCGCAGGAACACGGGAATGTGCCCGCTCACGCGCATGCCTTTGCTGTGTGCGTAGGCGGTCGTCTCCGGCAGGATCGCCTTCGGAAACGAGTTGTAGATCTTGATCTGCGGATAGTGATGCTCGTGATACCAGTCGATCGTGTGCTTGGCTTCGTCGAGGTTCTTGATCACGAAGCCGTTGCGCGCCGAGTCCGGACTTTCGCCTTCGATGAACCCGGCAGGTGTGATCCGCGGCGAGAACAAGGTGCCCGCCTCTTCCTGTGCGATCAGCTGTTGCAACGTGGCGTTGTCGTTGCCCATGTCGCGGATCGAGGTGATGCCGGCAGCCAGATGCAGGCCGCCATCCCAGGCACTGAAGTGGGCATGCATGTCGAACAGGCCGGGCAGCAGCACGCGCCCGCCCGCATCGATCACATGATCGGCCTTGCGCTTCTCGTCGCCCGCACTGCTGATCGCTATGATGCGGCCGTCCTGCAGCAGCAGATCGCTCGCCGCACCGAGCGTCGCCTTTTCGCTGTCGAACACGCGCGCATTGCGGATCAGCGTTCTGCCGGGCAGCGGATGCGCGAGACGCGTCTGCATCGCCAGAAGCAGCTCCTTCTCCGCCGCCTTCTGTTGTGTCTCCAGCTCGGCGCCGTTTTTCTCCCAGCCTTCTTCTAGCAGTTGGATGACGCCGGGGAAAATATACGCAAACATGCGCGGCGACTCGCCCGTGGTCGCCCAGACGAAGTTCGGCGTGAAGCCGATGCCGGTCAGCGCCAGCAACTGCACCTTGCGTGTTTCCTTTCCGTTGGACACTTCACTCTCGACCAGCTTGCGCGAGGTCAACGTGCCGCCCGGGATCAGCGGCAACTTGCCGTCGGAACGTTTGGCCAACGCCTCGATCGCGACCGAGAACGCCTCCGGCGTGCCGCCGAGCGGCGTATACAGCGCGGTGCCGAAGACTTCCTGCTCGCCCTTGTCGGACGTGGATTTCCACACTGCCTTGTCGCCCGTGCGCGTGAACGTTTCATTGATCAAAGCGCCGAACGTCGACTGGCCCTCGACGTGATAACTGGTGAACGTACCGTCCTTGGCGAGCTTGAATTCCTCCTTCTGCTCCGGCCCGCGGCCATTGTCCTTGAAGATGAATTCGACCTGCGTGGTGCCGTCTCCCGTACGCGTGACGTATTCATGGCCCGCCTTGGTCGTGCCTCCGTTGACCAGCGCGACGTAGCGCGTGGTTTCCGCCGCGTTCGCCGTACTACCGACGAACATGCACAATCCGAGAGTGAGAATGACTTTCATGTGTAGTCCCGTGATGAGGGTGGCGAGCTGAGAATACCTGCGACAACGCAGCCTGACGGATTTCACCGGTCAGGGCCTGTGGCGAGAGTCATGGGGTCCCAACGATCTGCCGAAAGAGTTCGGACCTGCATTCACTATTCAGCCGGGGTCTTACACCAGCTCTTTCGCCTTCGCCAAAAGCGCCTTCGAAGCCTGCGTTGCCCATGCGTCGGCGAGCAACACGCGCAGTTCAGGCTTGCCGATCTCCTTCAACCTCACCAGCACCGCGGGAAATCCGTCGTAGTGCGGTTCGTTGAAAAACTTTTGCGTATCCGCCATCAGCAGGATCTCCTTGGCGTCGAGATTCGCGACGCGCACCGCAAGCACCTCGGGATTTGCCACGCGCGGTTTGCGCGGATGGATGCGTTCCATCCACGCCCAGGCGAAGCCCTTGTACTTCTTGCCGTTGAGCACGGAGAACGCGAAGTGGCCCTCGCCTTCCTGCGTTTCAGGAAAAGACAGAGCGATCTTGCGAACATCGGATCGGGTCGCCATCGGTGCAGGATCCGTCAAAGGGTCATTTGCGCAATGAAGCCAAAACCGTCTTACTGTCCTGCCGCAGCCGCTGCCTTGGCGCGCACCGGCAGGCGCCAGCCGGGCCGCGCGAAGTGGCAGGTATACCCGGTCGGATAGTGCTGCAGATAATCCTGGTGCTCGGGTTCGGCTTCCCAGAAATCGCCGGCCGGTTCGACCTCAGTGGCGACCTTGCCGGGCCAAAGACCAGATGCGTCGACATCGGCGATAGTGTTTTCGGCGATGCGCTCCTGTTCGGGCGAGGTGCAGTAGATCGCCGAGCGGTAGCTCATGCCCAGATCATTGCCCTGCCGATTCTTCGTCGAAGGATCGTGGATCTGAAAGAAGAATTCCAGCAGCTGGCGGTAACTCATCTGCGCCGGATCGAAGACCACTTCGATCGCCTCGGCGTGTGTGCCGTGATTGCGATACGTGGCATTCTTGACGTCGCCGCCGGAATAGCCGACACGCGTCGAGATCACACCCTGCATGTTGCGAATCAGTTCCTGCACGCCCCAGAAGCAACCCCCCGCGAGAATTGCCCGTTCGCTAGTCATGCGATGTCCTCCACCTGGTCCAAGTACGCGCCGTAGCCTTGCGCCTCCATTTCCGCGCGAGACACGAAGCGCAGCGACGCGGAGTTGATGCAGTAACGCAAACCGCCGCGATCGCGCGGGCCGTCATCGAACACGTGGCCGAGATGACTGTCGCCGCCCGCCGATCGTACTTCCGTGCGAATCATGCCATGCGTCGAGTCCTTCAGCTCCTTGACTGTCGCATGGTCGATCGGCTTGGTGAAGCTCGGCCAGCCGCAGCCGGATTCGAATTTGTCGGAGGACGCGAACAGCGGCTCGCCAGAGACGATGTCGACATAGATGCCGGCTTCCTTGTTATCGAGCAGCGCGCCGGTACCCGGACGCTCCGTGGCGCTTTGCTGCGTCACGCGATACTGCTCAGGCGTCAGCGCCGCCACCGCCTCTGCGGTTTTTCTATACTGAGTCATGACTTCTCTCCTTGGAACGGCCAAGTCCGTAATAGGGCCGGATTAATTTTTTTCATTGCGATAAATCCCACACGCGGATCGTAGGCTGGGCTGACAAGCCCAGCGCTCACATGGCGACACTTCCCGGCGACGATCACTGGGAATCGCTGGGCTTGGCAGCCCAGCCTACGCACTCTTTCTCCCGAAATCGGTTCAGGACTCTGAAATGGGGTTGGATTCAACTTTTTCACTGCAAGAATTTTGTGCTCAGGCAGGTCTTAGGCTTCGCTGTGCAGCCGTTCGGTACGTTGTCACGGCACACTGGCCGGTTTTCGCCACTTCTGTACGGCCATTGCGGAAACATAACGTATCTGGTTGCATGATCACCCATTCCGAACCCGCACGGTAGCGTTCCAATCCATCCACACTCGGGAGTCACCACCATGAAGTACCTGAAAAATCTTGTTGCCGCCGCCACGCTCGGCATCGTTGCGTTCTCGATGCCTGCGAGCGCTGAGTTGAAAGTCGGCACAAAGGCGCCCGATTTCGTGTTGCCGGCCTATCTCGCCGGCCAGCCGTTCACCTTCAACTTGGCGGACGCGTTGAAGAAGGGTCCCGTGGTGGTCTACTTCTTCCCGGCCGCGCATACGTCCGGCTGCAACATCGAAGCCCACAATTTCTCCGAGGCCATCGATCAGTTCAAGGCGGAAAACGCCACGGTCATCGGTGTCACCGCGGGCAATGTCGATCAGCTGGCCGATTTCTCCAAGGAAACCGAACACTGCAGCGGCAAGTTCCCGGTCGCTGCCGACGAAGGCGCAAAAGTCGCCAAGGAGTACGATTCCCTGCTGACGATGAAGCCCGGTTGGTCCAACCGCACGTCGTATGTGATCGCGCCATCGGGTTCGATTGCCTACGCGTATTCGTCGCTCAGCCCCGACGGTCACGTCAAAGAGATGCTGAGCGCAGTGAAGGCGCTCAAGAAGTAAGAAACAGCATTGCGATCTGACCTCTCGGCGTATCGATAACGGAATCGGGCCTGGCCCGATTCCTTCACACCCGAGCTGGCCTACGTGACGCTGCGCGCGCGTTTCCGCCTATACTTTCTCCTCATTCGAACGAGGGGAAAAGCATGCTGCGAATCAGCGCGCTTGCCGCAGGTCTCATGCTGGCCGTTGCGACTCACGCGGAAGGCCCCGCGATCAAGGCGCCGACGACCACCGTGTTGAAGGCCGCGCACCTGTTCGATGGCAAAAGCGGCACGCTCACCTCGCCCGGCATCCTCGTGGTCAAGAACGAGCGCATCGTCGCGGTCGGCAAGGACGCGGCGATTCCTGCTGACGCGAAAGTAATCGATCTTGGCGATGCGACGCTCGTGCCCGGCTACATCGACGCGCACACCCATATCACATCGGACCACGACGACAACTGGGCGAAAGCCTTCTATGAGGACACGCTGCGCTCAGTGCCAGAGCAGGCATTCCATGCGGGGGCCAACGCGCGCACGACGCTGCGCGCGGGCGTCACTACCGTGCGCGATGTCGGCAGCAGCGATTTCATCGACGTCGCCCTGCGCAACGCGATCAAGGATGGTCTCGCCGAAGGTCCGACCATGTTCGTCGTCGGCCACGCGATCGGCTCGACCGGCGGCCACTGCGACAGCCCGCCCGTGCCGCCCGACCGCATGAAGCCGTCGGGTACGCTCGAAGGTGTCTGCAACGGTCCGGAATCATGTCGACAGGCGGTGCGCGAGCAGATGAAATACGGCGCCGACTGGATCAAGATCTGCGCCTCGGGCGGCGTGCTGTCGGAATCCGATCCGGTCGACGTGCCGCAGCTCACCCCCGCTGAACTGTCCGCGATCATGAGCGAAGCGCACGCATGGAAGCGCAAGGTCGCCGCGCACGCGCACGGGGATCTGGCCGCGAAGCAGGCGGTCGAGGCCGGCATCGATTCGATCGAGCACGGCAGCTTTCTCACCGTGCCGACGCTGCAGCTGATGAAGCAGAAAGGTGTCTACCTCGTGCCGACGCGCATGACCCAGCTATGGGTCAACAAGAAAGCCGATACCTATCCGCCGAAGATCGCCGCCAAGGCGCGCGCGGCCGCCGCCGCACACGGCGAGATGATGAAGAACGCGCTGAAAGTCGGCGTGCTGATTGCGTTCGGCACCGATGCGGCGGTGTATCCGCACGGCATGAACGCCGAGGAGTTCGGCGACTACGTCGATCTCGGCATGACGCCCGCCACCGCGCTGATGACCAGCAGCCAGGGCTCGGCGAAACTGCTCGGCATCGACGCCGACACCGGCACCCTCGAAGCTGGCAAGTACGCCGACATCGTGGCCGTGCCCGGCGATGTGCTCAAGAACATCCGCGCAACGGAACATCCGTTGATGGTGATGAAGCATGGCGCGAAGGTACGGATGGATTGAAGGCGACCGTTGGGTCCCGCAGGCTGGGTTCCGTAGGCTGGGCTGCAAAGCCCAGCACTCACGCGGCGTTTGGCCAACTACGATCGGCGGCTTTGCGAAACAAGCTGGGCTTGTCAGCCCAGCCTACAGGTATTTTCCTGACGCGAAAACCGAAAACGAGCGTGGCCGGCTCCTGTTATTGCTTGCGCGCCAACGCGTAGTCAATGGCCGCGCATACCGCCGCCACCTGCGCGGCGTTGCATTGTTCCGCGGTCGCGCGTGGGCTGTCTGGATACACCTCGGTGGTCGTCGTGTACGGCGCGCCGCTGATGCTCGCACACAGGCCAAGCCGCTTGAACGCATAGCGGATCACACCGGGCGAGACCACGGTCGAGCCGATGATCTCGCCTTTGGCATCCGCCGGCGCGATGTGCGTGATCTTCGCCACCGCCGCGATCACCGCCTGCTGGAATTCGGGTTGTGGATTCTCGCTGTCGTCGACCAGATAGAAGCCGTCGGGAATCTCGCCGGGCTCGTAGGGTTTACCGTCGCGCGCCGCCAGCGCCGGGCGGAATTCGGACTCGTCGCTGTCGGTGGTTTCGTGCAGATCGACATGCACGACGAAGCGGCCGCGTAGCGGCGCGACGAGTTTCATCAGCGCTGCCGACTCGAGCGCCGGGCTGTTGTCGCGGAAGGAACGATTCGGATCGAGCGCCTGCGGATTCCAGCGGTGAATCCGCTCATAGGCCCAAGGGCTGACGCACGGCGCGACGAGCAGGTTGACGCGGCCCGCATAGCTCGCCGCGTGCAAGTCCACGAACTGCAAGGCACCGTGCACGCCGCTCGTTTCATAGCCGTGCACACCGCCCGTGATCAACGCGGTCGGCAGCGCATCGTTCCAGTTGCGGCTGCGGATCGCAAATAGCGGATACCTATCCGGCGCATAGTCGAGGTGTCCGTACTCGACGACATCGAAACGCCCACGCAGCCGATCGATCACCGTCAATACATCAGCGGCGTAGCTGCGCTTGCGCGACTGACGCGCCTGCCATACAGCAACTTCCGCAGGTCCCCACGGCTGTCCATGCGTGCCGATCGGATAGGTTTCGGATGTCATCATCTCTCGCTCGCAAATCGAAGGCATCTTGAATCTAGCACGAGGTCAGAGCACTTGTGCCAGCGCTTGTTCACGGCGAGCCAAGGCACGTCGCGGTAGGAATCCAATCGCCTTTGATCAGGCCGAGGATTCCGAGGCCGATCATGGTCGCCGCAAAGACCGCATGACCCACGCTTGCGATGCGCATCGACTCCCCTTTCAGCGTGTAGAAGGTTCTTGGCCATTGTAACGACCTTCCGGTCAACTGCTTCGCGTACTCTGACCCCTGATATTCCAGCATTCGGTGATGGCAGATACGCAGACTCGAATTGATCAAGCTGAGCTCGTCAGCCCGACCTAAGGAATCAGGTTCTCAAATGCTTGTTGAAAAACTCGATCGTGCGCTGCCATGCAAGCTTTGCCGCAGCCTCGTCGTAGCGCGGCGTGGTGTCGTTGTTGAAGCCGTGCTCCACGCCGGGGTAAATGTACGCCTGATATTTCACGCCCGCGGCTTTGAGCGCCTGCTCGTAGGCCGGCCAGCCAGAGGTGATGCGCTCATCTTTTTCCGCGTAGTGCAGCTGCAGCTGCGCCTTGATCTTCGCGGCATCTTCCGCCGAAGGCTGCGCGCCATAGAACGGAACTGCCGCGGCCAGATCCGACACGCGTGTCGCCAGAAAATTGGCGATGCCGCCGCCGTAGCAGAAACCGACCACACCCACCTTGCCGTTTCCTTCGGGCAGGTGTTTCAGATAATCCTCCGCCGCAAGGAAATCCTCATGCGTCTTGGCCTGATCCAGTTTGCCGAACAGTTCGCGCGCCTTGTCCTCGTCACCGGGATAGCCACCGAGAGGAAACAGCGCATCGGGCGCGAATGCGATGAAGCCGGCTAGCGCGAGCCGCCGTGCGATGTCTTCGATATGCGGATTGAGCCCGCGATTTTCGTGCGCCACCAGCACCGTCGGCAGTTTGCCTTTGGCCTTGGCCGGCTGCGCGAGGTAGACGCGCGCCTTGCCATAGCCTTTCGGCGAAGGAAATTCCACAAAGTGCGCCTTGATGCGCGCGTCATCGACCTTCACCTGCGTCGCCTCGGCAAAACGCGGACTCAACGCCGCCAACAACCCCTCGGCCGTCACGCCCGCTGCGGCGAATCCTGCCACGCGCTGCAGAAAGTCGCGCCGCGACAATTGTCCATGCACATACTGATCGAACAGCTTCAGCGCTTGCGGATGAAAATCGTTGGCGGTCTTGCGGGTCATTGGCGACTCCTGGTCTGTGCCCGATAGAAAGCGACCGGGTGTTGCCGTTGGAAATTGCAGAGGCACGAAATGTTCTCCATATTTCTTCAGCCCTTTCGGCGCAGCGCCTGATTGACCACTTTGCGGATCAGGCTTGGGTAGCTGATGCCAGCCTTCAGCGCCGATTGAGCAAGCTCATCGTCCTTCGCGATGCAGGGATTGACGTTGGGCTCGATCACGTAGACCTGGCCGGATGCCGTCACGCGCAGGTCGAAGCGCGCATAGCTGCGGATGTTGAGAGCGCGATAGGCACGCTTGCAGACATCGGCGATGCGTTTCTGCAGTTCCGGTTCCAGCGTCTTCGCGAAATGGTTGTTGATGCCCCAGCGCTTGCGATAGGCGTCGTCCCACTTGGCCTTGTACGTGGCGATGCGCGGTTCGTCTTCCGCCATTTGCCCAAAGGTCATCTCGCGCGCGGGCAGCATGCGCAGCGCGTGGTCGCCGATGATGCTGACATACAGCTCGCGCCCGTCGATGTACTCCTCGGCGATCGCATCCAGATTCATGCGTTCGTGGATCATCTGCACGCGGGCGAGAAAGCTCTTTTCGTCGTCGACGATCGAGGCCTGCGAAATCCCGCGCGAGGCTTCCTCGGTCAACGGCTTGATGATGCACGGCAACTTCAGCGTTTTCGGAAGCCACACCTTGTGGCCGCGGTAGAAGGCATGGAAGCGCGGCGTGCGCACACGGTGGAAGCGCAGGATCTTCTTGCACAGCCCCTTGTCGTTGCACAGGAACAGTGAACTCGATGTGGCGCCGGTGCACGGGATGCCGAGCAGCTCCATCACCGCGAGGATGTTCTTGTCCCAATGCGTGATCTCGTGGAAGGTCTCGCAGAGATTGAAGATCACTTCTGGCCTGAGGTCGCGCACCGCGTCGAGCAGCGGCCGCACGTCGTCGTACAGGCTCAGACGATGGACCTCGTAGCCGCATTCGAGCAGCGCCTGGTAAACATCGTTCTCGGTATAGCTTCCGTCCGGATCGGCGAATTCCGCGGCGTAGTCGTAGCCGGGCTTCACCGCATACGGCAGATCGAAAACCATCAGCACACGCGTGGCCATGTCAGTGCGGAGTTCCGCAATTTGTTTGCCGTTCGCGTTGAGCGTAGCTCGCGTAGCGGGCGAAGTCGAAACGGCTGATGCCCTTCGACTTCGCGCCTGCGGCGCGCAGCCTGTCCTGAGCAAAGTCGAAGGGCTCAGGGCGAACGGATATCGTTGAGTTTCTTGTTGGACACCACACTAGAGCTTCCCTCGCAGGCGGGTCGTGTAACGGTAGTTCATCATCAGCGTCGTCAGATAGGTCGCAAGCTGCAACACTGCCACTGTGTCCGCATCCTCGGTGACCAGGCGCAACGCCCGACTGCGCTGGAGAACCGCTTTGTATACCTCGTTGACCATGAAGCGTTGCTCGCCGGTCCAGCTCGATACCGTCGCCAGCAGCGACTTGCGGTGCGACTGCAGCAACTTGGCGACCGGGCGCTGTGTTTCGCCCTTCGCCCTGCCCTCGCTGAACATGCGGCGTAAATTGTCGTCGTGAAAATCCGGAAAATCCTCGGCTTCGGCGACGCGGCGCTTCTGGTAATAGCGCTTGAGCGTGCTGCGGATGGTCGTGATCTTCCACAACTGGCGGCCGCTGGCGCGCAGCGGCGGCTTGCCGGCGATGCTCGCCATCAGCTTGTCGACAAAGATCAGTTTGTCGAGCGCCTTCCAGCCGGCGTATTTCTTGCGCCAGTCCAGTCCCGGTGTCAGCCAGACCGCGAAGGTCTCGACGAAATCCTCGTCCGGGTGGTACTGCGCGTAGTAGTAGTCGAGGTGACGCACGAAGCTTTTGCTGTACGGGCGAAAGCGATAGGTTTCCTCGTAGGCTTCGGACGAACGTCCGAACACGCGCTGCCAACTGCGCCGGCGATTGAGATCAAACGCATAGCTGAGTGCATGGCCGGCTTCGTGGCGCAGCAGCTTCATGCACCAGTCGTTGGTGTCGCCTTCGGCTTCGAGCATCATCTTCTTCTGCAGCTCGATCAGCCGCGGATGCGCCAGATAGAACGGAACGCCGATCACCGGCTCGCCCTCGGGTGTCAGCCATTCATCGGCCAGATAGCAGCGCGGTTCGAACAGGATGTTTCTTGCCTTGAGCTCGTGGTGCAGCTGCGCGACGCGGGCCTCGAGCCACGTGCCTTCGATCCGCACCGGCAGCTCCGACAGGCGCAAGCCAAGCAGTTCGTTTTCGGGGATCGTCGCCAGATCGGGCGCCGGCCTCGCGGCCGGATCGATCGGTACCTTCGCAGCATCCTGTCCGTCGGGCATTTCGCTTCGTCCTCCACTCCTGGGCGAGGGCTGCGGGGCAGCTGCTGCTCGGGCACACCAAAAACAGGGCCAAGAACCGGGATCAGATTACAGTTTCCGATAAGCGAGAGCTAGAAACCGCACTCTGGCCCTTTCTCCTGGGGCTGTCCGCAGCCTGAACAAGCGTCGCCTGAACACGCGGCCATAACGAAATTCAAACGTTGTCGAGCCGGCGCCGTGCCAAGCTCGCCGCTCAGGGGTAGGACGTGTTAGCAGCATCCCACTTCTTGAGGAGAGGCAACATGGCTCAATTTAAACAGTCCACTGTGCCCGCGCGTTCCACGACGGCCGATCGTGCTTCACCAAATCATGCTGCACTCGATAGTGCAGCACTTGCCAATGATGTCGTGCCTGCCGAACGCTCCGCAATGATCCCAATGCTCGCCGTGCTGATGGCGTTGCTGTTCGCAGCGAGCGCCTGGTTCTTCTATCACCAGGGCCAACGCGACGCGCTGGGCGCGGCCTCGCCGCCGGTCTCCGCGACGAACGAGGCGGCCACGCACGGATCGGCTTCGCTTGCCACCAATGGCAGCGACCCGGATTCCGCGACGCCGGTCGCGCAGACCGCCAGCAACAGCGAGCCCGACATCATCGTCACCGTGCACCCGAAGCCCGAGCAAATGCGGGCGCCAGCCGCGAAGCCGAAGGCCAGGCTGGCGAAGGCCACCAAGCCGGCGAAGTCGGCCCCGGTCGTTGCGAAGATCGATCGCCAGGTCGTGCTCGCGACGCGTCCGCAGCCGGTCTATCCGGCGCAGGCGCTGCGCACGCGCGAACAGGGCACTGTGCTGGTGCTGGCACAAGTCGATGTGAATGGCCACGTCAGCGACGCGCGCGTCGTTCGGCGCAGTGGCTACAGCATTCTCGACCGTGCCGCTTCGAACGAAGTGCGTCGCTGGACGTTCTCACCGGCGCTGCATGACGGTCAGCCGATCGTCGCCAGCGTCCAGGTGCCGGTCAGCTATCGCCTCGACCAGTAGTTACTCGACAGATGATGGATGCGACGGCGCGCCCCAGCGGGCGCGCCGTTTTCGTCTGCGTTGCCGTAAATGAAATTCGTGGAGGGATTGAGCACTGTAGGTTGGGTTGAGCGAAGCGATACCCAACACTGAGGCATATGATGGGTATCGCCTCGCTCAACCCATCCTATGAACCCACGGCTTTCTTCACCAGTGCGCTGATCCTTGCCTCTTCTGCGGCGTTCAACTCCTTCAGCGCGAAGGCGACCGGCCACATGACGCCGTCGTCGAGTTTCGCCGTGGCGCTGAAGCCGAGCGTTGCGTACCGCGTGCCGAACTTCTGTGCGCTCTGAAAAAAACAGACGACCTTGTCGTCCTTGGTATACGCGGGCATTCCATACCAGGTTTTCGGCGAGAGGTTTGGCGCGCTGGCTGTGACGATGGCATGCACCCGTTTCGCCAGGCCGCGATCCGGTTCCTTCATCGCGGCGATCGCCGCGAGTGCCGCGCTTTCCCCTTCCGCCTTGTTCTTGTTCGCGCGCGCCTCTGCCTTCAGCTCCTGGACGCGCGCCTTCATCGCGTCGCGCTCGGCGTCCGTGAATCCCTTGGACGTTTTGCCGCTCGCGCTGGCGCTCTTGACGGATTTGCGCGTGCTTTTCTTTGCTGGTTGGCTCATAAGAAACTCCTTACATGATCCGGTGATTTGTAGTTTTACCGTTCGATTCGGCGATTCGATGTCACCGTTCGCACTGAGCCCTTCGACTTTGCTCAGGACAGGCTGCGCCGTGAAGCGGCGAATTCGAAGTGCATCACCAGCGGGCTTCGACTTCGCGCCTGCAGCGCTACGCTCAGCCCGAACGGATTCAAAACTTCCCGTTGACGCATGATAACTCGGTGAAACCTCGGCCCCGCTCCCGGACGCGGAGCAAATTGCTCGCAGGATCGCAGCAATCGGAAAATAAACCCGACTCTTTTTCAATCATGGCTGCGCGCTGGCTGAGCGCGGCAGCGCCGCGTGGGCTGCGACGATGGTGCTGTTGCCATAGGCGCCGCTCACTTTTCCGTTGCTGATGAGGTCGCGCATCATCGCGAAATAGCCGTCCGAATTGCGCGTGTCGACGCGCTTGCCGTCAGGCGTCATTTCAAATTCGTAGATGCCGTGTTCCGCGTGCGGAAAGACAGCCAGCGTGATCGGCTTGCCGCGAGAGATCAGTTCGCGCAGACGGCGTGCGGTCTCGGCGCTCGGCGCGTCGCGGTCTTCTCCGCCGAGTATCCACAATTGCGGGATGTCGAGATTGCGCAGTACCGGCATCGGATCGTAGTCGGCCGGGATGCCGGCGAGCAGCGCCGGTCCTTTCTCGCGCACCTGCGCCTCGGGGTTCTCGATCAGATAAAAAGCGATATCGCCGTGCACGTGCTTGAACCACGCTTCGCCGCCGTACTGGTCGCGCAGCGCCGCGAGCCGGTCGAAACCGGCGCGAAAATCGCTGCGAATGATGTTCGCGATGGCATCGGCGACCTGCATCGCCTTGGTCATCACCTGCGCATCGTAACCCTCGTGTGTCATGTCGAGCGCGATGGCCTCGCGGTCCTCCTCGATCGGCGAGACGGCGAGGCCGTAGCCGACGATGATGAAATCGACCGGATCAATCTTCGCCGCCAGCGGCGCCACCCATCCGCCCTGACTGGTGCCCTGATAACCGACTTTGCCGGCTCGGTTGCCGGCGAGGCGCTTCGCCTCTTTCACCGCGGCGATCGCATCATTCGCAAGCAGCAAATAGTTTTGCGTGTAGACGCCGGTCGAGTTGCCCGTGCCGCGTTTGTCGTACACGAACACGCCGATGTTTTCGGTCGGCAACTGACGCTGTATCGGGTAGTTGTTGAGCGCCGACGAATCTTCCGAGCCGTGCACGATCACGACGATGGGCAGCTTGCCGTGGCCCTTGGGCATGACGAGCCGCCCGGCGAGACGCACGCCCGCGCCGTCGAACGTCGTCTCGGTCACGTCGAGCGCGACGCGCTGGCCCGGCACGCCGTCGAACGCGATCCGTCCCGTGCTGCAATCGTCGAACGACACGTGTTTGCCGTCTGGCCGTTCGGTCCACCCCAGCGTGCTCGTCCAGGTTCCGTCCTTGTCCGCGGCGAGCAGGCCCGTGGTGCCATCCTTGCGCCGCCAGCGCAGGTGATCGTTGTCGGACGCGCCGATATCGACGAAGCCACCGTCGCGCAATTGATAGATACCGACATGGCAGTCGGGCTTGCCGTCGCCGGCCCGCGCCGCCTCGGCCCGCGCGCAAGCCACGGTGGCCAGCAGACCGATCACGCCGAACATCGGAGCGATGAAGGTGCGAAAGCGGCGATGCCGCCATGACTGGATCGTGTTCATCGTAAAAATCCCACACAACAACCTGGGATCGTTACGTTATCTTTTGCGCAAGGACTTGCTCCAGTGCACAAGGTCACGGGGCCCGCATCGTAGCCGCCCGATTCAGAGTCCAACCTCTTCCCCTCTCGGACTCCGTTGTTGGGCGTATCATGGCGGCAGATGCCAAATAAACCGTCCAAGGCAAATCGCTTCGGCGTGCTCTCGATGCAGCTTTCCAAGAGGGCGCCATGACCATTCGCCATTCGTGTTTTCGTTCGTCTGCGAAGGCGTCGGCCCGGCTTGCAAAGGGTCAATGGTTCACATCCGTAGTACTGCTGTGCGCGGCAGTGCAGTGCCAGAACCTATTGGCGGCGCCGACCAAGATCGACGATTACCACTGGGATCACGTTGATCGCGTCGTCGCGATCGGCGATCTGCATGGCGACTACGCAAACTACCTTAAAGTGCTGCAGGCCGCCGGCATCATCAACGCGCGGGGCCAGTGGATCGCTGGAGAGACCCACCTCGTGCAGCTCGGCGATGTTCCGGATCGCGGTGACGACGCGTCCAAGATCATTGCGCATCTGAAAAAGCTGGTCGCGCAGGCGCGCTCGAAAGGCGGCCAGGTACACACGTTGCTCGGTAACCACGAGGCGATGAACACCTATGGCGACTTGCGCTATGTCAGCGCCGGCGACTACGCCGAACTTGCCGGCCGCGACTCGAAAGAATGGCGCGACGCCTACTACGCGAAAATGCTGGCCGATATCAAGGCGCGCGAACCGGAGCGATTTGCGCAGTTGCCGGGCGATTTCCGTGATACGTGGAACGCCAGCCACCCGCTCGGTTGGGTCGAGCATCAGCGCGCCTGGAACCCGAAGTGGAATCCGAAAGGCGAGTACTACGAGTGGGCGCTGCAGGACGACGTTTCGATCCAGATCAACGACCTCGTTTTTCTCCACGGCGGCATCAGTGGCGCCTACTGCCAGAACAGCCTGGCGTCGCTGACCGAGATGGCACGCACGGCGTTGCGCGCGAGCGATCCGGCGACGCCGAGCGTGCTGACCGATCCGAATGGCCCGCTCTGGTATCGGGGCCTGGCCGGTTTCGAGCCGGTCGCAGCGCCGGAATCGGTACAGGCGATCCTTGATCATCTTGGCGCGAAACATATGGTGATCGCACACACGCCGACCGCTGGCGCGATCTGGCCGCGCTACTCCGGACGAGTGATCCAGATCGACACTGGCATGAGCGCCTACTACGGAGGTCATGTGGCCTGGCTGGAAGAGACAAAAGACGGGCTCTTTGCCGGCTATGCGTCAGGCAAAATCCGGCTGCCGTCCGACGATGCCTCGCGCATCGACTACCTGAAACAGGTCATTGCCCTGCAACCGGGAAACACGGGTCTGCAGAAGCAACTGTCGGCCTTGGAGCAGGCGCATGGCAACGACACGAACATCGCGCCAGAGACCACGCAGGCCGACGCCGATCCGGCGAACGCGCCGGCAGCGGCGGCACTGCCTATTTGCGGCATTTCTCCGTGACGTCGCGGGCGAACTTCGCGTCGTCGCGCAACAGTTCGAAACCTTTCGTCAGGTAGTTGGTCACCGCTTCCCTGCTGTCGGCCGTGAGGCGACTTTCCGCGCGCGCAAGTTCCAATATCTTCGGTTCGAGCCGCAGGATTTCGCCGCGCGCCGTCTGCAGCGTTGCGTTGTAGGCGCAGAATCCCCGGAACAGGCGTTCGCGGTTACTGCTGATTTTGAGGATCGCATTGGGCACCGCATATTGCGCGTCGACCAGGCCGGACGAGTCGAAGTCATAGGGCACGGTGTACAACTTCGATTGCGGGTTTTCGCCGATCAATACGCTGTTGTGGCAGCAGCGGTCGGGCGTGGGACCGCTCAGCTGCGCGAAGTCCGTGTTGCCGATCAGGTACTCGAACAGCGCGAACCGGCTGGCCTCCAGCGGCTCCAGCTGGTCCAGCGCAATTTTCGGCATGTCGAGCTTCTTGAGGTGATTGCGCTTGGCCATCGCGGAATCGTGCTCGATCAGAAAACCGAAATGCGGCGCGTCGGGCGAGGGATCGGCGCTGTCGACGTAGGAGACCGATAACGCCCGCACCTTGAAGCTGCGCTCCGTCACCAGGTTGTAGATATGGTAGGCCAGCATCTCCTTGACGACGTACTGTTCCCAACGTTCACCGCTGCTGCAATGCGTCGACAGCTTGAGCGACGTTTCGCCGTGAAACGGCGTGCCCTCGACGGCTCCTTTTTGGAAGATCAGCTTGATTCCAGGGAGCTTGCAGACCTTCAGGCGGTTGTGGCCGCGCGCCTCGAACGCCACCGGCATGGAATGCTTCGCCCCGCTTTCATCGACGTACTCGAGCGTCCCCGAATACTTCTTCTTCGCACTCTTGTCGTGCATGAAATCCCGCCACGGCCCGGTAAGCTTCAGCGACAGCGTGGCGTCGGTGGCAAAAACGTTTGCCGGTTTTTCCTGATCTGCGCCCGCGGGTTTGGCGCATGCGGTTCCCGACCAGAGCGCCGGGTGTGCGGCGAAAAGCAACCCGGCCAGCACAAGGGCGATCTTCGACTTCGGATCTTCAGCTATCGCGTACATTTTTTTCGGTTCCTTCGGAGATGACCACAAGCGGCTCAATCAATCCGCGTCGTCGTCCTGCTGATCCGCATGCTTGCGCCGTTTCTTTTCCTCTTTTTTCCTGGCCTGGAAGTCCGACTCGAGGCCATCGCCGAAGTAATTGACATAGAGCGTCGAGTAGGTGAAGAAAACCGTCAGCACGGCGGCGATCTCCAGAGCCCGTATTCCTGCCGCGATACCGGCGCCGATTGCCACCAGGATGAAGAGGGCATCAAACGTATCCTGCAGCGCTCGTCGGAACTGCACACCGGCAACGATGCCCGCCAGACTGAAGGCCAGTGCCAGGCTGTGCTGGACGACCAGCACGAGGGCAGCGACGATGCCCGGCAGAATCAGCACGGCCTCGTCGAGCGAATGATCGTGGACATTGGAGCGATGGATACCCTTGTGCACCCAGGAGACCGGCAACATCAGCAACCAGATTCCGACAAGGATGATGGACAGCTGACGCGCGGAGCTGAAGCGGTCCACCGCATTGGTGGCCGAAGGAGAGCCATCGAGGTGGCCCGCTTCGGCGGAACCCGTGGCCAGCTCGGTCTTCTCGTTCTTGCGTACAACCACCCCCCCTTCGACCAGTTGCTTGACGCCACCAATCGGAAGTTCACGGCTGAAATCGGGAAACGCGACCGAGGCCAGCACCAGGCAGGTCGCAAGTAGCGCGTGGTATACGAGCAGGCGCCGGAACAGGCGAATGCCGACGAGGCGATGTTCGTGCAATCCGCCGGAAGGCGCTCCAGCGGGTATTGGGTTACGTTCCGGCACAGATTCCGACACGGCACACTTCTCCCCTCAACGCGACAGTGTCAGCTTTTGCCTAGATTAAGGCAACGCAAGCAAGGATTACATCGAAAGAGGGTCAAAAATGCGTTTTCTGTCTCGTCCATGGAAGCGAGAAGCTACAGCGGCGGGTGGAAGCTCGCCCACCGAGCATCCTTGCGAACGCTGGGCTTTTCAGCACGTAGGCTGGGCTGCCAAGCCCAGCATTTTAAAAAGCGGTCGGCGCTGGTGCCTCACGATGTGAGCTGGGCTGGCAGCCCAGCGCGCTGAACACAAAATAAACCGAATACGCTGGCGATGAACCTCGATGCGCCCTCGATGAATTAACTACTTTGAGCGGCCTTCCGTGAGTCCGAAAGGACCGTCTCAAGGAGTGGGGAGAAACGGACCCCGCCTTCCACTATGAGGAGAAGACCGTGATTCAATACATTCCACTGCTCGCACGCA
>NZ_DATBQK010000130.1:0-2715 GCF_036560865.1 Rudaea sp. | reverse complement strand
AGGCCGATGGCGCAAACCGCGGCAACGCAGGCAGACAGCACAGCCAAGGTCTTCTCGCGGAAATCGAAAAACTCGATCGCCAGCAGGCGCAAGCCCAGCGTCATGTGGATCGCCAGCGCGATCACGATGCCGAATTCAGCGAAGGCGACGACCGGCTGGCGCGTCAGCGCCAGAAACGCGTCCATCGCGTTGGCGCCGTTGAGCGCGGTCGCCAGTGCCAGAAAGTGCAGCGGCAGAAAAATCGCCAGCGCGATACCCGACAGGCGGTGCAGCATCGCCACGACGAAGCCGCGCTGTCGGTGCGAGGCCCTCATGCGGTGTACACGGCGAACACCGCCCGCATGCCGAGGGTCAGGAGGACAATCGAAAACAGGGCCAATGCCAGATCGAGCGAACGCCCGCGCCATGTCGTCCACTCGTGCAAGATATTGCGCAAGCCAATCGGCGCGTGAATCGCGACCGCGACCACGAACAGGCCGTAGAACAGCGCGAAGACGATGTTGCCGTGGGTGCGGCCGAGAATTTCGGCCGCGGTCACGCCGCCGCGCACCGCATAAAGAATGGTACCGAGATGGACGGCGACCGCGAGCGCCAGCACGAAGGCAGTCGCCCGCTGCGCAAGGAACAAGATCGCCGTCACAGCACGCCCCGCAGACTGCGGCGCAGCACCGCGCGCTTCAGCCCTGTGATCGAATAAGTCGGCGCAATCGTCTTCGGGCAAAATTTTGTGCAGCTCATGTGGGTGTGGCAGGCCTGACAACCATTGCTCGCGGACACCGCGTCCAGCCGCGCGTCGTGGCCCTCATCGCGCACGTCGTTGATTAGCGTCCAGGCGCGATTGAGCGCGGCCGGCCCGAGATAGTCTTGGTCCCAGGCCACCACGTCGCACGCCGAATAGCAGACGCCGCAGCCGATGCATTCGATGCCGGCGTCGGCGGCCTGGCGTTGGGCTGTCGCCGGAGGCACCACGGCGAAATCGGCTTGCGGCTGTTTCCCCGGCTCGAAATAGCCCTGTGCGTCTTTCCATTTGTCGAAGAACTGCGTCATTTCCACCGCGAGATCCTTGACCACGGCGAAATTGCGCAGCGGCTCAAGCCGCAGCCGTTCGCTATCATCAATGACGTCTTTGACGCGGGTTCGGCAGGTCCAGCGCGGGCGGCCGTTCACCACCATGGCGCAGGAGCCGCACATGCCGACGCGGCAGGCGAAGCGATAGGACAGCGTGGCGTCGTGCTCGCGTTGGATTTCGGTGACCACGTCGAGCACGGTTTGATGTTCGCGGCGCGGCAAGGCAAAGGCTTGAAAATGCCCGGTATCGGTGCCGCGCCAGACATCGACCTGCAACGTGGCGCCGCTCATCGCTGCATACCCCAGAGATTAACCGTACGCGCCTCGATGGCGCGGAAGATTACCGATTCGACGAACAGTCCGATCAGAATGACGGTAAGCAGTCCGGAGAATACGGTGGCGGTGTCCAGATCGTTGCGGGCCTCGAAAATATACCAGCCGATGCCGCCCGAGCGCGACGACACGCCGAACACCAGTTCTGCCGCGACCAGCGTGCGCCAGGCGAAGGCCCAGCCGATCTTTAGGCCGGCCAGGATAGAGGGGAACGCGGCCGGGATTAGGATCAGGCCCACATAGCGCGCGCCGGTCAGCCCGACATTGCGTCCGCTCATGCGCAAGGTCTCCGGCACGCCGCGGAAGCCGCTCAGCGTATTGAGCGCCACCGCCCACAGCACCGAATGGACGATCACGAACACCAGCGACGGCGTGCCCAAGCCGAACCAGATCAAAGCCAGCGGCAACAGCGCAATGGCCGGCAGCGGATTGAACATGGCGGTGAGGGTGGAAAGAATGCGGGTGCCGATACCGCTGGCGACGGCGAAGGTGGTGAACAGCCCCGCCAGCAGGAGCCCGCAGGCATAGCCGATCGCCAATGTACGCAGCGAGGTCATGGTGCGGTCGATCAACACGCCGTTGCGGATATCGTGCCAGAACGTCGCCACGGTTTCGGTGAAGGTTGGGAACAGCAGGGAGTTGTTTAGCCAGAGCGCATAAAGCTCCCAGATCACGACCAGCACGACCAGGATCGCGAGACGCTGCACGCTCTCGTTGTTGACGACGCGCTCGACGAACGACAGCGGCCGCTCGACGTCGCCGATGACGCCAGAGTCGACCAGCTCGCTTTCGAATTCCGGGCGCTTTTGCAAAGTCTCGCTCACGCGCGGACGTCCTCGGTTGCCGCCACATGGCCGGCTTCATTGCCGAACAGCAGTCCGTGAATGCGCTTCGACATCGCGCCGAACTCCGGCTTGTCGATATTGGTGTAGTCGATATTGCCGACGTCAAGCTCGGCGCGTACCCGTCCCGGGTGCGGCGACAGCACCAGAATCCGCGAGCCGACGATGATCGCCTCCTCGATGGAATGGGTGACGAACAAAACGGTGAACCGCAACTGATCCCACAGTGACAACAATTCCTGCTGCATCGCGCGCCTGGTCAGCGCGTCGAGCGCGGCGAATGGTTCGTCCATCAGCAATATATCGGGCTCGAGCGCCATGGCGCGCGCGATCGCGACGCGCATTTTCATGCCGCCGGACAGCATGTGCGGATAGACATCCTTGAATTCGGTCAGCTTGACCTTTTCGATCACGGCGTCGGCGCGCGCCTTGGCCTCTTGCGATGAAAACTTCTTCGTGACCTTCATCGGGA
>NZ_DATBQK010000129.1:0-4218 GCF_036560865.1 Rudaea sp. | reverse complement strand
ACCGATCCGGCGCGCTACACCTTCGGCAGTGCGGGTGGCGAATTGAATTACTACGTGTTCGGTGGCGGCGCCGAGCGCAGCCCGGCCAATGTCTTGCGCGACTACACCGCGCTGACCGGGCGCGGCGCGTTGCCGCCTCTGTGGGCGCTGGGCTATCAGCAGTCGCGCTATTCGTACACGCCGCAGGCCAAGGTTGAGGAGATTGCGCGCACGTTCCGCGAGAAGAAGATTCCGGCCGACGTGATCTATCTGGATATCGACTACATGGACGGCTACCGGATTTTCACCTGGTCGCCGAAAACCTTTCCCGAACCGGAAAAAATGCTCGCGCAATTGCATGGCGAAGGTTTCCACACCGTGACGATCGTCGATCCGGGGGTGAAGGTCGATGCGAACTATCCGGTGTATCGCAGTGGACAGGAGCAGGGCGTGTTCACCCTCGATGCCCAAGGCAAGGAGCTGCATGCGAACGTCTGGCCGGGCGTCTGCGCGTTTCCGGATTTCACCGATCCGAAAGCTCGTGCCTGGTGGGGGGCGCTGTATGCGAAATCGTTGAACGAAGGTGTCGACGGTTTCTGGAACGACATGAACGAGCCGGCGACCTTTGCGCCCGTGGACTCGACCGATCCGCAGATTCCGCACAGTCCGCTCAAGACGTTCGCGCTCGACGTGCAGCACAACGGCGACGGCCAGCCCGGTACGCATGCGCGCTATCACAATGTCTACGGCATGCAGATGGCGCGCGCGACATTCGAGGGGTTGCAGAAATTGCGGCCGCAGCGGCGCCCGCTGGTGCTCACGCGCGCAGGCTACGCGGGCGTGCAACGCTACGCGGCGGTGTGGACCGGCGACAACGCGACCAGCTGGGAACATCTGGCGTTGACGATTCCGATGCTGACCAACCTGTCGATTTCCGGGGTGCCGTTTGTCGGCGCCGATATCGGCGGCTTCACTGGCACGCCGTCGGCGGAATTGTATACACGCTGGCTGCAGGCGGCCGCGCTGACCCCGTTTTTCCGCACCCACTCGGCGATCGACACGGCAACGCGCGAGCCGTGGACCTGGGGCGGCGACTACGAGCGCATCAATCGCGCGACGATCGAATTGCGCTACCGTTTGCTGCCGTATATTTATTCACTATTCGCACAGAACGAGACGGCGGGAATGCCGCCGCTGCGCCCGCTCTGGTTCGAATATCCGCACGACGTGAAAACCAGCCTGATCGAGGATGAATTCCTGGTTGGCAAGGACCTGCTCGTCGCGCCGGTCGTGCATGAAAGCGCGAGCGTACGCGAGGTCTATTTTCCCGCGGGCGATGTCTGGGTCGATTGGTGGGACGGCACGCGCCATGCGGGCGGCACCAACGCAAAAGTCCAGGCGCCGCTCGATCGCCTGCCGTTGTTCCTGCGCGCCGGCGCAAGCCTTGCGACACAACCGGTGGTACAGAACACCGGCGAGATGAAGAACGTGCCGCTGACGATCGTGGTCGCTCTCGGCGCGAACGGCGCAAGCAGCCTCTATCAGGACGCCGGTGACGGCTACGCCTATCGCACAGGCGATTCGCGCACGACCCAGATCGAACTGTCGGCGGACAAATTACGTCTGCATATTCCGAAGTCCGACCACTTCCAGCGCATTCGCTTTGTCGAATTCCTCGGTGTCGATGCAAAGCCGGCATCGATCACCCTTGATGGCAAGGCGTTGCGCGAGATCGCATTCGATGCGCAGAGCAGGCGCGTGCGCGTGCGCGTGGCCTTGCCGGATGAAAACGCGCGCGAGCTGGTCATCACGCGCTAGATGAAGAGGGCGGTCAGCGTCCTTTGTTTGCCATCAACTGTGCCAGCCGCGCGCGCATGTCTGCACGTGTGAGCGGCTGATCGTAAAAGTATACTTGCACGCCGTGCGCGGGAACCTTCGCGCTCAGATGGTCGGCGACGGCAATCGTCTGTCCACTGAAGCTATCGCGCCATCGTCCGGATTGCAGATAGTCGCGCACGTCGAAGGTCTGTTCGCCATCGCCCTTGTTCAGCAGCACGAGCGCGGTCTGCGCCGTGCCCGCGTTTTCGTAGACGCGATAGAACACCGCGCTGTCGCCTTGAAGGCTGACATCGAGTTGCAGGCCGCGCTGCAGGGCGATCGAACCTTTGCGCAGATTCGCGATGCGCTTGAGCTGGGCATAGATCGGGCTGCGTGACGCGGCATCGACGCGTCGCTGGCCATAGTAATTGCGATTGCCCGCATGCTCCGGGCGGCCGCGCATAAAGCCGGTTTCCGAACCGTAGTAAATCACCGGGATCCCACGCGCGGTAAACAGGAAATTGTGCGCGTCGATAAAACCTTGATCGGTCGCGTTCAAACGCGCCATATCGTGATTGTCGTAAAACGTGATCAGTTCATAGGGGTTGCGATAGGGGCCATTTTCGAGAAACAGCCGCGGTGCGATCTGCGCGTAATCGCTGTGGGGGTGTTCGAACACTTCGGCGATTTTCTGCTTGAGTGGGAAATCCAGCACGGTGATCGCGCCGCCCTCGGCGCGCGTGTAGGGTGCGATCTTGTTCGCGTCGTAGTCGAAGTTTTCGCCGAACATGAAAAACCCCGGATGTTTCTCGCGGATGCGGGCGCTGAATTTTTTCCAGTAAGACACTGGAGTCAGGCCGATCGCGTCGATACGGAACGCCGCGGCGCCCTGATCGATCCATTGCTCGTAGGCGGCGACGAAGTAGTCAAGCGCGGCCGGGTTGTTCTCGTCGATATTCGACAGCTGCGCGAGGATCGGTTTGGTCTTGTAGAACGCATGCAACGGGTTGTGCGCCGGATCGAGTTTTTCCGGAGGCAGATTCTGCTGGTCGGCGACCAGCTTGCCGGCGCCATCGTAGATCTTGCCGAACTGCGGTTGCATCACCGGCATCGTCCACGCGGGCGAGCCATGGTTGGCGACGATATCGAGCACGGTCTGCAGACCCTTGTCGCGCATCTTGTGCGTGAACGCGGCGAAGTCGAGGCCGGCGCTCGGCAAATGTTCGTCGAGCTTGAAGAAGTTGTCACTCCAGTAGCCGTGATAACCGGTCTTGCCGCGATCGGTCAGGCCGCTGCCCCAGGTCACCGGATCGCCGCCGGTAAAGGCTTCGTCGGGGTTGTCGGTGATCGGCGTGATCCAGACCGCGCCGAAGCCCATGCCGCGGATGTAGTCGGCGTTGTCGAGCACGCCTTTGAAGTCGCCGCCGAGATAGCCGATGTTGGCGGTCTCGCCAATCGGCCCGGCAATCGGGACGTCGAACGTGCGATGCGCGCCGCCTTGGCCGCGGTAATCGTTGCTCTTGTCGCCATCGACGAAGCGGTCGGTGACGACGAAATAGATCGCCTCGCTCGCGAACGGTTCGAGCGTGCCGTAAAACACGTCTTCGCCGGCGGGCGCTGCGGGCTTGGGCGCGGCGCAGGCAGTAAGAGCAAGGGCAATGCCCAGCGTAATCAGTTTGCGCATATCGCTCCCCGTTGGCCTCGGCCGCATCATGTCCGCTGCGGCGCCAGATGGGTTACCGGTTCTCTCACACTCAGCGTGCACAGACCCGCGACGATGAGGCTGACACCACCGATCAGCAGCGCGTTGATCGGCGCATTGCCGAAAAAGGTCTTGAGCAGGAAACCGAGCACGCTGGCGGCGAGCAGCTGCGGAATCACGATGAAGAAATTGAAGATGCCCATGTACACGCCCATCTTCTTGGCCGGCACGCAGTCCGATAGCAGGGCGTAGGGCAGGGACAGGATCGAGGCCCAGGCGAAACCGACGCCGACCATCGACAGCAGCAGCCAGTGCGGATTGCGGATCGCGAGGAACGAGATCAGCCCAACGCCGCCGAGCATGAGATTGACCAGATGCGAAATGCGCAGGCCGAAGCGGCGCGTCATCGGAGGAATGACGATCGCGGCGAGCGCGGCAAACGCGTTGTAGGCGGCGAACAGCACGCCGACCCAGTTGGCGCCGTCGTTGTAGGCCGCGCTCGATGTATCCTTTGTCGCAAAGTGCACTTCGGTCACCGCGCTAGTGGTGTAGATCCACATCGCGAACAGCGCGAACCACGAGAAGAACTGCACGATCGCGAGCTGGCGCATCGTCGCCGGCATGCCATTGAGGTCGGTCACGATTTCGGTGAACAGGTTCTGCGCCGTGCTGAAACTGACCGCGAGCTGGATCAAACCGTACGCCAGCATGCCGCCGGC
>NZ_DATBQK010000128.1:0-8084 GCF_036560865.1 Rudaea sp. | reverse complement strand
GCCAGCAACGTTGAGCGCGGGTATGCTGAACGTTCCGGCATGCTTGGGTTCGAGACCCACGGCCCAGATCAGCTTCGACGTGGTCTGGCCATTGATGATGTTCATCGCCGACGAACTCTGCGTACCGAGCAGGTTGAAATCCTGCTGCAGCGCGCTGAAGTCCGGCTGCGCGGCGTTCGCATCGTCGCTGACTTCGACATTCAGCGTCACTGTCTCGCCCATCTGCATGCTGTTGCGATCGAGCCAGGCGCGCACCTGCGCGGCATGCGCACTGGTACAAATACACAATGCGACAAATGCCACAAATGCGGCAAAGCGTCGCGCGCGGACGATATGCGTTTTCACTGGGAGTCCTCCTGCGCTCCGCCATGCTGGCGGCGCTGGTATTCGAGCTGGAATTTGCGCCGCAGCAGGCCACCCGGATCGTCCGGCACGCGTTGCAGCCACTGCTCGACGGCTTCGCCCTGCTCGCTGCGCTTGTCGCCTTCGCGCTCGCCCAGACGCACCGGCTGCGCGGGGGTTTTATTCGGATTGCCGTCCTTGTCGGTATTCTTGCCCAGCGCCTGATCCATGCTTTGCTGGAACTGCCGCTGCGCCTCCTTGGCCGCCTCGCTGCCCGCGCCTGGCGGCTTTGCCGCACTTTTATCGTCGCCGGACTGGTTCTGCCCCGACGCAGACTTGTCCGCGTCTTTCGCGGAATCGGATGGCTGCTGTTTCCCGTCCTGCGGGCTCTGACCTTGCTGATCCTTGCCTTGCTGCTGCGACGGCTGCTTGTCGCCGTCGTCCTTGCCTTGCTGGTCGCCCTTGCCGTCCTTGTTCTGTTCGGAATTCTGTGCCTGATCGTTGCCCGGCTGTTGCTGCTTGTCGCCCTTGTGATCCTTGGAGTCGCCGTGCTGATTTTGTTTACTTTTATCTTTTTGCTGTTTCTTCAGCCACTCCTCGACCGCCTGCTTGTTGGCCAGCGCATCGGGCATCTGCGGCGCGCGCTTGAGCGCCTCGCCATACGCCGCCAGTGCCTGATTGTATTGACCTTGCTTGGCCAATGCATTGCCGCGGTTGTACTGCGCATCGGCGTTGTCGCGATCGAAGCTCTGTGTCGCCGCAGGATAATCGCCGGCGCGGTAGGCCGCCGCACCGCGCAAATCCGGATTCGCCGCGAGCGCCTGCGCTTGCTTCGCCCTGCCCGCATCGAGCTGCGCCTGCGCCTGCTGATCGGCGCGCTGCCACAGGTCGTCCCATACGCTCGCCTCGGCGCGATTCGCGTGTGCCAGCAACACGAGCGGCAGCAACATGAGCCAGCCGCGCCGGAATCCCAATGCCGCCAACGGCAGCAGCGCGAGCAGCAACCACGGCCCGCGATCCAGGTAGCGCTCGCTCTGCACCTGTGTCGATGCGGCGACCGACGCGTCGCTGGCCTTGAGCGTATCGAGCACGGCGTCCAGATCGCTCGCATCGCCACTGAAGCTCGCATAGCGCCCGCCGCCTGCGCGGGCGAGCGCTGCCAGCGCCGCCGCGTCCAGCTTGGGCAGCACGATATTGCCCGCGTCATCTTTGAGGAATCCGCCTTGCGCGAGCGCAACCGGTGCGCCTTGCTCGGTGCCGACGCCGAGCACCGACACGCGCACGCCGGCCGCGCGCGCACGCGCCGCGGCAGCAGCAGCATTCGCGCTCGCGTCATCGGCGAGCAACACGACTTCGCCATCGCGAAGACCGGCCTGGCGGATCAACTTCACGCCGAGATCGATCGCGCGTCCGGTATCGTTGCCCGCTGCCGGCATTACCGACGGGTCGAGCGAATCGACCAGATTCACGACCGTGTTGGAATCGTCGGTCAGCGGCGCCACGACGAATGCATCGCCGGCATAGGCGATCAGGGCGGTCTGCGCATCGCCGCTGCGCTTGAGAATATCGGCGATCTTGTAGCGCGCACGCTCGAAGCGGCTCGGCTTCACATCCTGCGCCAGCATGCTGTTGCCGAGTTCGAACGCGATCACGCGTGCGGCCTTGTTCTGGAACAGCGGCTGCGGCAGGCGCTCCCAAGCCGGGCCGGCGAGCGCGATGCAGGCGAGTGCCCAGACCGCGGCAAGCAGCCAGCGCGGGCTGCGCACTGGCGTCGAGCCCTCATTGCGCACCAGCAGATGTTCGAGCAGGTGTGCATCGACCGCGCCGCGCCAGACATCCGCGTCCGCGCCGTGCCAACGCAGCGCGCGCCAGAGCAGCGACAGAGCCAGCAATGCAAGCAGCCACCACGGACGAAAGAAGTGGAAATTCTGCAAAATGCCGCTCATCGCACCTGCTCCGCGAGAGAACGATCCGCAGCGCGTCGAATCAGCGCAGGTCGATTCGCGGCAAGCACCGGCGCCAACCCGCCAATCAGTGCGGCCAGCAAGGCCAGCGACAGCGGCCAGTAAAACCATTCGTCGACCGGACGGAATTGCTGCTGCTTGTCCGCGCTGGGTTCGAGCGCGTCAATGTCGCGATAGATCTGCGCCAGTTCGTTCGTATTGCGCGCGCGGAAAAAGCGGCCACCGGTTTTTTGCGCCATGTCGGTCAGCAGTTTTGCATCCAGATCGGCAGAAGGGTTGACCACGTGCGAGCCGAAGAAGCCGTCGTTCACGCGCATCGCCTCGGCGCCGATGCCAATGGTATAAATTTTCACATGCTCGGCCACGGCCAGATCGGTCGCCTTGGCTGGATCGAGTTCGCCGGCGTCGTTGACGCCGTCGGTGAGCAGGATCAGTACACGCTGATTTGCGGGGCGCTCGCGCAAGCGTTTCACCGCCAGCCCGACCGCATCGCCGATTGCGGTTTCGCGCCCGGGCAGGCCGACCACGGATTCGTTCAACTGCTTGAGCACGGTGTCGCGATCGAAAGTCAGCGGAGTGAGCAGATAGGCCTGGCTGCCGAACACGATGAGGCCGATGCGGTCGCCCGCGCGACGCTGGATAAAGTCGCCTGCGATCGCCTTGACCGCACCGTAACGGCTCACGGCCTGACCGCCGATCTGCATGTCCGGCGTTTCCATGCTGCCCGAGGCATCGACCGCGAGCAGCAGGTCGCGCCCGCTGCGCGGCAGTTGCACCGCATCGCCGATCCATTGCGGTCGCGCCGCGGCGGTGACGAGCAGTGCCCACGCCAGCAGTGCGAGGATACGTTTCCATCCGGCCATTGGATTGCCGCCAGGCGCGGTATCGAAACCGCTGAGCGCTATTGGCAACCGCAGCGCAGCGCCTGCTTGCGTCGCCGCGGGTTTGAGCACGTGCGCGACCAACCACGGCAGCGGCAATGCGACGAATAGCCAGGGCCAGGCCCACTCAAGCATGCGCGGCCTCGCGATGGAACGAGCGGTGTACGGTGCGTCGCACAAGTGCGATCAGCGCGGCTGCGTCGTAGTCCGCCTGCGCGCGATACGGCGCCTCGATCAGCGCGCGACCGACACCGGCGCTGAATTCATCGGACGCGATGCGTTTGTCCAGATGCTCCAGCCATGCGTCGCCCGTGAGCGAAGCGGACGCAGGCGCATCGGTCAAACTCAGCCGACGCAGAAATCCGGACAATGCAGCCGCCAGCGCTGGTGCGTCACCATGCGCCATTGCGACAGCGCGATCGAACTCGGCTATCAAGGCGCGCCAGCGGTGGCGCCGCCGCATTTTTTTATAAAAATATAGAAAGGTAAAAATGACGATAACCAGAAACAATGCGGCGAGCAGCCACCAACCCGGCGCCGGCGGCCACCACGATGGCGGCGGCGGCAGGTGGATATCGCGCAGTTCTGGGCCCTGTGCCGGATTCATTGCAGTCACCCCGCTTTCCGGCGGCGCGCGTCGAAGCCCAGCAGGGTACGCAACACCGGCTCGGGCTCGGCGTGCGTATCGAGCACGGCCGAATTGAGCGCGCGGCGCTTGAGCATGCCGACGAGCTGCTCGCGGCGTTCGTCGAACAGCGCTGGCCAACGCGCGCGTGTGCGCTGTGCGGAGAAATCCAGCATTACCCGGCCACTTTCACTTTGCAGCGCGTAACGCGCGGGCGGTGGCGCCTGATGTTCGATTGCATCGCTAAGCAATACGGCAGCCACATCGCAATGATTGGCGAGCAGGGACAGCGCAGGCTCGGCAGCGGCGTCGCAATCGAACCCGTCGGTCAGCAGAATGATCTGCGTGCCCGGTCGCGCCAGGCGTTGCGCGCGCTGCAGCGCCTGCGACAATGGCACCGTCGCGGTGGCGCCACGGGTGATCCCGTCCCACTCGACCAGCGCGCGCAGGCAACGCAACGCGCCGCGCACGCCACCGCCCGGTTTCACTTCGGCATTGAGTCCTGGCCCATAGCCGATCGCACCGACCCGATCGCCGCTGAGCGCGATCGCCCAGGCGATCAGCGCCGCCGTGCGCGCGGCCTGCACCGACTTGAAGCGCACGCGCGTGCCGAAGCGCATGCCCGGATTGCAACTGATCACCAGCAGCACACTGCGCTCGCGCTCTTCCTGAAACAGTTTGGTGTGCGGCCGGCCGGTACGCGCAGTGACGCGCCAATCCATCTGCCGGATGTCGTCACCGGGTTGATACGCGCGCGATTCGGCGTAGTCGACGCCGCGCCCGCGAAAGCGCGAGGCGTGCACGGCCGCGTGACTGCCGCCGACGCGCCGCGCGAAACGCTCCAGCCGGTGCGCGCGCAGGCGCATCGCGATCAGATCGTCGAGGGTGACGTGGACGGCGCTGAGGGCTGAGGGTTGAAGGCTGAGGGCTGGGTTCATCGCGAAGATCGTGCGTTAAGGGTCGATGGCTGAAAGCTGAAGACCAAGAGCCGCGGACCTCGGCTTTTCAGCCCTCAGCCCTCGGCTCTCAGCCCTGCTTTTAAGGAAGCGGCACGCGATCGAGCAACGCCGAGATCACTCGATCCGGCGTCACGCCCTCAGCCTCGGCCTCGTAACTGAGCAGCACGCGATGACGCAGCACGTCGGCAGCGACTGCATGCACGTCCTCGGGTGTGACGAAGTCGCGCCCCGCAAGCCATGCGCGCGCGCGCGCGCAGCGATCCAGCGCAATCGTGCCGCGTGGACTTGCGCCGTACGCGATCCAGCGCGCAAGATCCTCGCCGTAGGCTTTCGGCGTGCGCGATGCCAGCACGAGCTGGACCACGTATTCCTCCAGCGCGGGTGCCAGATGCAGGTTCAGCACTTCGGCGCGTGCCGCAAAGATTTGTGCCTGGGTCAGGCAGCGCTGCGGCACCACGGTCTCCCTCAGTGTCTCGCGTGCACGATCGCGGGCGAATTTGAGGATCGCCGCCTCGGACGCGCCGTCGGGATAATCGATACGCACATGCATGAGGAAGCGATCGAGCTGCGCCTCGGGCAGCGGATAGGTGCCCTCCTGCTCGATCGGATTCTGCGTCGCCATGACCAGGAACAGCGGCGGCAGCGGATACGTCGTGCGGCCGACCGTGACCTGGCGCTCGCCCATCGCTTCGAGCAGGGCCGACTGCACCTTGGCCGGTGCGCGATTGACCTCATCGGCAAGCAGCAGGTTGTGGAAAATCGGGCCACGCTGGAATTCGAAACTGGCCTGCTGCGGGCGGTAGATTTCCGTACCGGTGAGATCGGCCGGCAACAGGTCCGGCGTGAACTGGATGCGGTGGAAGTCGCCCTCGATGCGTGCGGCGAGCTCCTTGACCGCGAGCGTCTTGGCCAGACCCGGCGCACCCTCGACCAACAGATGGCCGTCGGCAAGCAAGGCGATCAGCAGGCGATCGACGAGTGCGCTCTGGCCGATGATGCACGCGGAAAGCGCTGTGCGTAATGTTTGAAAGGCGCCGTTCAGCGCCGAACCTTGAGCGAGTTCAGGCATATCCATGGTGATCGATTTCGGTAGTGGATGGTCGCACAGACAAAGAGCTGCTGCGCGTCTAGGACAACGCGGATACCACGAAGGTTTCCTGGCCCGCAATCCGGGCCGGCTACGCGGCGGCGCGATCCGCGGCGAACGTCGCGAGGGCCTCGTCGACAGTCTGCGGCCTGCCGATGAAATAGCCTTGCGCATAATGGCAGTCAAGTGCCGTGAGTTGGGCGAGCTGTGCCGCCGTCTCGACGCCTTCGGCGACGATCGCGCAATCGAGCGCGCGCGCCATGGCGATCACGGCGCGCACGACCGCCAGGCAGCGCGGATCGTGCAGCTGGTGGATGAAATCCTTGTCGAGCTTGAGCGCATCCAGTTGAAGCCTGTGCAGCAGGCCGAGATTCGAATAACCGGTGCCGAAATCGTCGAGTGCCACGGCGATGCCCTCGCGATGGCAGCTTGCGATCAACGCCGTGACCTTGTCGAAGTCCAACGCCACGCTTTCGGTGATCTCAAGCTTGAGTTGAGTCGGCGCAATGGCATGCGCGCGCACCTGGGCGACCATGCGCTCGACGAAATCCGGCTCCTGCAATTGCCGCCCCGACACGTTCAGCGCCACGAATGGCGTCGCCGCGAGTGGCGCGAACTGTTGCAGCGCCGAACAGACTTCGTGCAGCACGTACTCGCCGACCGGCACGATCAGCGAGGTTTCCTCGGCCAGTGCTATGAATGCGGCCGGCGACACCGGGCCGCGTTCCGAATGGTGCCAGCGGGTCAGCGCTTCGAAACCGGCGATGCGGCCGCTCGCGATGTGCCGGATCGGCTGCAGATACAGATCGAGCTCGTGCAGATCAAGCGCCCGGCGCAACTGACTTTCCAGACGGATTTTGTCGTGCGCCAGCGACACCGCCGAACGCATCGCCGTCTCGTCGCCCGCGCTTGAACGCGCGGCGCCGCTGAACCTGGCCAGCGCGTTGTGGTAGCGCCCGAGTTGGCTGAACAACAATGCGCGCACCAGCGGATCGGCGCTCTCGAGTCGTTCGGCGAATTGCGCGCGATCGATCGGTGTGAGCACACAGTGGTTCAGTGCTGTCGCAGTCGTGTTGCGCGGTGCTTCATCAAGGACCGCCATTTCGCCGATCAGAACGCCATGGCCGAGTTCGCCGAGAACCACGACGCTGCCATTCTGCCGCGTCGTAATGAGCAACGTGCCTTCCTCGATCAGAAACGCCGTGGTCGGCGCATCGCCTTCGCGGAACAACACATTGCCCGCCTGCAACTCAATTCGATACGCCGAATCCATCGCGACCGATCTCGTAGCCGGCCCCTTGCAGGCCAGACGATCATGCTAGCACGATGTGCACAAAAGAAAGGGCCGCGTTGCCGCGGCCCTCTGCCTGCCTATGTCACGGCGCTCAGGTCCCGCACGGAGACGGCGAGGCACTTACCGTGCAAACGCCCGAGAGCGTGACTGTTACGGACGGCGTACCGGTTGCCGTCTTGAACGTGCAGCTGCCGCTGCCTGGCTTGGTCGAAGAAGAGTCCAGCATCGCCGTAATAGTGGCTTCCGTGACGCCGGGTGGATTCGGACTGGCGCCGGTCACGCCCGGGCCCGAAGTAATCCCCGGGATCGGTGGGCCGCCCGTGCAACTACCGACCAGTAGCACGCCCGAAACCGGCGTACCATCGCTTTGTTCCAGTGTCAGCGTAACTGATCCGCCCGAGCCATTGAGTGCGGAAGGTGACGCGAGAAGAACCAGGCTGCCACTTGCCGTGATATTTGCAGTGGCGGTTGCGCCGCCAGCAGTAAAGGTCAGGGTAGCTTTGTCGCTGCTGGTGAGACCACTGGTCTTGACCGCCGTGATCACGCAGCCGCTTGAATCGGTCGCGTGTGCTGTGTTGCCTGCGGTGCTGACCGAGTCGACCGAGCCGGATCCAATCCCAAGACTGGCGAAATTGAAACCGAATACGACGCCAGCCAACGGGCTGACTGCCGCGTCGTAGATGCACACCTGCACGCTGGTGGTGATATCGCCTGGAATTGGACTCGGGCTGATTACGATCTTGGCTGGCGCAACACCCGGGAAACCCACGAGAGCCGCATCGGTTATCGTCTTGGTGCCGCTGGTAAACGTGTCGATGCCCGTACCTTGCACCCATACCGCCGATGCCAGCCCCAGTGCCGACACCGGATAATTCAGGGTCGTCGTGGCGACGCCGACAGCGTTGGTGGTCGCCGGCGTCGAAACATTACCA
>NZ_DATBQK010000127.1:0-4419 GCF_036560865.1 Rudaea sp. | reverse complement strand
GCCGCCTGCGCCGCGCCCGCGTTCGTCGTCATCACCAGCACGACATTGCGGAAGTTCGCTTCGCGACCGTTGGTGTCTGTCAGCGTGCCGCGATCCATGATCTGCAGCAGCACGTTGTACACGTCCGGATGCGCCTTCTCGATCTCGTCGAGCAGCAGCACGCAATGCGGATGCTTGGTGATCTGCTCGGTGAGCAGGCCACCCTGGTCGAAGCCGACGTAGCCCGGCGGCGCACCGATCAGGCGCGACACCGAATGCGCTTCCATGTATTCGGACATGTCGAAGCGGATCAGTTCGATGCCCAACTGCATCGCAAGCTGGCGCGTGACCTCGGTCTTGCCCACGCCGGTGGGTCCGGCAAGCAGGAAGTTGCCGATCGGTTTCTGTGCGTTGTTGAGTCCCGAGCGCGCCATCTTGATCGACGCGGCGAGCGTCTCGATCGCCTGATCCTGGCCGAACACGACCATCTTCAGATTGCGTTCGAGATTCTTTAGCACGTCGCGATCGGAGGTCGACACCTGCTTGGCCGGGATGCGCGCCATGCGCGCGACAATGAACTCGATCTCGGGCACGTCGACGACGCTCTTGCGCTCGTTTTCCGGCAGCAGACGCTGGCGCGCCCCGGCCTCGTCGATCACGTCGATGGCCTTGTCCGGCAGCAGGCGATCGCCGATGTGTTTCACCGACAGGTCGACCGCCGCCTTGAGAGCCTCGGCGGTATATTCGATCTTGTGGTGTTCCTCGAAACGCGACTTCAGGCCTTTGAGGATTTCGATGCTCTCGGCGATGGTCGGCTCGACGACGTCGATCTTCTGGAAACGCCGCGCGAGTGCGCGATCCTTTTCGAACACGCCGCGATATTCCTGGAACGTGGTCGAACCGATGCAGCGCAGTTCGCCCGAGGCGAGCACCGGCTTGATCAGGTTCGACGCATCCATCGTGCCTCCGGAAGCGGAACCGGCGCCGATGACCGTATGGATTTCATCGATGAACAGAATTGAGTTCGCTTCCTTCTTGAGCTGCGCAAGCACGGCTTTCAGGCGTTTTTCGAAATCGCCGCGATACTTGGTGCCGGCAACGAGCGAGCCCATGTCGAGCGAGTAGATCACGCAGCCCTTGAGCACTTCGGGCACTTCGCCCTCGACGATGCGCTTGGCGAGGCCTTCGGCAATCGCCGTCTTGCCCACGCCGGCTTCGCCGACATACAGCGGATTGTTCTTGCGCCGGCGGCACAGCACCTGGATCGTGCGCTCGATTTCCTCGACCCGGCCGATCAGCGGATCGATCTTGCCCTGCTTGGCCAGTTCGTTGAGGTTGCTGGCGAAGTCGGTCAGCGGATTGCCGCGTGGTTCGTCGCCGCCCTCGCCTTCCTTGCCGACGTCGGCGGACGGTTGCGCGGGCGCATCCTGGCCGATCTTGGCCACGCCGTGCGAGATGTAGTTGACCACGTCCAGACGCGCGACTTCCTGTTGGTTGAGGAAGTACACCGCGTGCGAATCCTTCTCGCCGAAGATCGCGACCAGCACATTGGCGCCGGTGACTTCCTTGCGGCCCGAAGACTGCACGTGATAGACCGCGCGCTGCAGCACGCGCTGGAAACCGAGCGTCGGCTGCGTATCGCGGTCGTCGCCGGCCGGCAGCGCCGGTACGGTTTCCGCAATGATGGCTTTCAAATCCTTGCCGAGCTTGACCAGGTCGGCGCCGCAGGCGCGCAGCACAGCGGCAGCCGACGGATTCTCCAGCAGCGAGAGCAGCAAATGCTCCACCGTCATGAATTCGTGGCGCTGCTCGCGCGCGTCCTTGTAGCACTGGCCGATGGTGAGCTCGAGATCTTTACTGAACATCGTGATGACCCTTTTTCTAGCCAGCGATTACTGACCAAGGAACAATATGTGGGGTGCCAGTCCCGATTCAATCAGGCTTTCTCAAGCGTACACAGCAATGGGTGCTGATGCGAGCGGGAAAATTCGTTGACCTGGGTGACCTTGGTTTCGGCGACTTCGCGCGTGAACACGCCGCAGACGCCCTTGCCGCGCGTGTGCACATGGAGCATGACCTGGGTCGCGCGCTCGCGGTCCATATTGAAAAACGTCTCCAGCACCGCCACCACGAAGTCCATCGGCGTGAAATCGTCGTTCAGCAGCAGCACCTGGTAGAGCGGCGGACGCTCCACTTCAGGGCGCGCTTCCTCGACGACGACGCCGTGCAGAGGTTCGTGCTGTTTGTGCGGCGTTTGCGGCATTGCTTTCCCGTAGGTTCGGTCGGTTCGATTATAGCGAGCGAAAGATGATCGCGCGCGTGACCAGCGCAATCAAATGGTGGCCATCTTTCGCGATTCAATCTCTCCGCTGCAAGCAGGGTGCACCCGGCCCTCATGTAATATTTGTCAGACCAACCTATCCAATCCAAGGACCGATGCAAAGCGAAGTAAACTTCGATGCGATCTGGCGGCCTGACGTGACCGTGGCCACGATCGTCGCGCGCGACGGGCGATTTCTCATCGTCGAGGAAGTCGTGCGCGACGAACTGGTGCTGAACCAGCCTGCCGGGCACCTGGAGCCCGACGAAACGCTGCACGCCGCCGCACTGCGCGAAACGCTGGAGGAAACCGGCTGGACGGTCGAGCTGACCGATCTCGTCGGCATTTACCAGTGGTCGAGTGCGGATGGTAAACGCCAGTTCCTGCGCTTCGCATTCGCCGCCACGCCGTTCGTCCACGATGCGCAGCGCAGACTCGATGAAGGCATCGTGCGCGCGCTGTGGCTGACGCGTGAGGAGATCGTTGCCGAATCCGCGCGTCTGCGCAGTCCGATGGTGCTCGGCAATATCGACGATTGGCTCGCCGGCCGGCGGCATCCGCTGAGCGCGATTCAGTCGCTCCTGCCTGCCGCGCATTCAGCCCGATGAACGCAGCGCACGCCAACATTGGCCCAGTCATGGTCGGCATGTCCGGCGGCGTGGATTCGTCGGTCGCCGCGCTGTTGCTGGCGCGCACGCAAACCCCGATCGCCGGCCTGTTTATGCAGAACTGGGAGGAAGACGAACGCTTCGGCGAGTGCCAGGCCGACCGTGATCGCGCCGATGCGCTGCGCGTCTGCAGCAAACTCGGCATCGCGTTCCACACGCGCAATTTCGCTACCGAGTACTGGGATCAGGTATTCGAGTCCTTTCTCGCCGAGTATCGCGCCGGGCGCACGCCGAACCCGGATGTGCTGTGCAATCGCGAGATCAAGTTCAAGACGTTTCTCGAACACGCGCGCGCGCTCGGCGCGAAAAAGATCGCGACCGGGCATTACGCACGCACCGACTGCCTCGATGGCCGCCATCGCCTGTTGCGCGGGCGCGATGTGAACAAGGATCAAAGCTATTTCTTGTATACCCTGGGCCAGGAGCAACTCGCGTCGACCCTGTTCCCGGTCGGTGAGCTGCCCAAGCCCGAGGTGCGCGCGCTCGCACGCGCGGCGCAGCTGCCGACGCACGACAAGAAGGATTCGACCGGCATCTGCTTTATCGGCGAGCGCGATTTCCGCGAATTCCTGGGTCACTACATTCCCGCGCGCAAAGGCGAACTGCGCACGCCCGACGAACGTCGCATCGGCGAGCACGACGGCGTGATGTATTACACCTTGGGCCAGCGCAACGGCCTTGGCATCGGCGGCCGCCGCGGCGCGGCTGGCGCGGCCTGGTACGTGGTCGGCAAGAATGTCGCGCAGAACGTGCTGTACGTCGCCCAGGGCGGTGAAAACGCGTGGTTGCAGTCGCGGCATCTGCGCGCGAGCCAGTTGAACTGGACCGCGGCAGCGCCACCGGCCGCCGAATTCCGCTGCACGGCGAAGACGCGCTATCGTCAAACCGATCAGGTTTGCACGGTGCGCATGCAAGGCAGCGAATGCGAGGTGGAGTTCGATAGCGCACAGCGCGCGGTGACACCGGGCCAATCCGTCGTATTCTATCGTGGCGAGGAATGCCTTGGCGGCGGCGTGATCGACACGACCGATGCGCCATTTGGCGGACTGCGGAGCAGGACGTGAGGGAAGAACGAGTCATCGCACTGGCGGGCATGTTTCAGGCGATCGCGCTGGTGCGTGCGACCGCGACGCGCGGCAGCGGCGACGACGTGGCGATGCAGCCCAGCCTGGCCAGCGTATTCAAGATCGATGCGGCGAGTCCGGCGGATGTATTCGGCGGTATCGGCCATCTGCGCCTCGGCCTGGAAACGCTGATCGCGCAACTCGACGACGACAAGCGCGATCTGGCGATCACGCGCATCGCCATTACGGTGCTGCGCGTGCGCGCCAAGCTCGCACGCCGACCGCAGACGCTGGGCGCGTTGCGCGCGGGCATCGAGTCGATCGCGCAACAGACCGCGGGCACGGAGCCGGCCAACCCGATTGTGATGGCGCGTCTTGCACAGCTGTA
>NZ_DATBQK010000126.1:0-3282 GCF_036560865.1 Rudaea sp. | reverse complement strand
CAGCTGGCGTGAAATGAACGGTGCGACATTCGGGTGATTCACCAGTATCGACAGACCCTGCTGCAGATCGGTTGCGCAGGAGTTGTTTGCGGGTAGGTTCAGCGCGTCCGAGTTTGCGCCGTAGTTGCCGGTGTAACTGAGCAGGGTCTTGGCACCGAAATCATGGTAGGTGTCGTAGCACACGAGCGGCTGGTACTCGGCCAGCGACCAGTTGGCAAACGACGCCGGATTGCTCTTGAACCCGGTCGAATAGCTCCAGCCGGTAAACACGCGCGCATAGGCGGTAACTGTCGCCTGCGGATAGGTTGGAATAGGTTGCCCAGTGGCGTCGCGCTTTTGCGAACCGTCCGGATTGAGCAGCACCAGTCCGATGGTGAACAGTTGCATCACTTCGCGCGCGTAGTTTTCATCCGGCGACGTGCCGATCGCCGCGTTGCCTTTCTGATTGCGCAAGTACGTGAGCATGTGCGACATCGCCGGGCTCAGAGTGACGTCCGTCATCAGCTTGGAAAACGTGGGCGCGTGATGGAGGCCGGCGCCGTCGGTGTAGCCGCCGGCATCGCGCGCCAGGGTGTCGTAATACTCGGCCAGTGCGATCGGATCCTGGGTCAGCCCGGCGAACTGGTCGGAAACGACCATGATCTGCGACAACGCCCAAGCCATGCGCTGGCGCAGCTGGTCCGGTGCGGTAACTGCGTTGTTGAACCAAGCTTCCATGCGGTCGCTCTGGCCCGGATTCTGTACCGCCTGATCCAGTGCCTCGACGTAAGGGCGCTGCAGCGACACCGGCAAGGCGAGTTGCCTGGCTATCCATGCGTGGTAACCGATCTGGCGCAGTAGATTGATATCCGTCTGGGTCGGACCGAATGTGGCCATGGTCAGAAAACGGGCTGCGGCTGCGTCGTTCTTCGGAATATCAGTGACGACGCGGCTGGCGTGATAGGTGCCGATGACCAGCGGTGGGCGAATAGGCAGATCGGGATTTGACGTCACGTCCTGCGCCGATGCAAGACAGGCGTAGGAAAGCAGAATGCAGACGAATGTGGCGTGAAGACAGCCGCTTCGAAGTCTGTTACTCATTGCGCGCTCTCCACAGCTTTGACGGCTCACCCAAGCGCCGTCTTCCCCCAAGTCTCAGCGCATTCCTGCTGCATTCAACGCATCAGCGGTGGCGAGGTTGACGTGTCCGCTGCGAGAGCGATGAGCTATAACGAATCTGATCGAGTAGCGACGGATAGTGCGGTCGCAGGCAACGCGCCGAACGGAATCGGTTCGGCGGGTGATGGCGGTGGCGGTTGCAGCACGAGTTGCCACCAGCCTACATCGTACCAGGTGCCGAACTTGTGGCCGGTGTGCCGATACAGGGCGCAGGGTTTGAAACCGCAGGACTCATGCAGCGCTACGCTTGCCTCATTCGGCAACGTGATGCCAGCGTACGCGTTCACATAACCCTGTGTACGCAACAAAGTACACAATGCCGCATACAGGCGTTTGCCGACGCCGCGGCCGCGGTAGTCGGCATGCACATAGGCGGTGACTTCGGTCGACCAGCGATACGCGGCGCGCTCGCGATGCAGGCCGGCATAGGCGTAGCCGGCAATGTACTCGCCGTCGACGCAGACCAGCCACGGGTGCGTCGGCAGCAGTTTGCGCATGCGCGCGCGCATCGTTTCCACGTCCGGCACGTCGGTTTCGAACGATGCCACACCGGATTCGACATGTGGGGCGTAGATCGCGCGAATCTGCTGCGCATCGGCCTCGTTGGCGACGCGAATCGTCAGCGGCTTGTCCATGGTCATTGCGTCACGAAATCGTGCGGCGGAAATCCAGATCGTAGCGCGAGCCGTGCACGAGCACATGCACGCGCAGGTTGGTGATGCTGATCGGCTCGCTCGGCCCCGCCTCGGCGACATTGGAATGGCCGACGTCGGTCGGGTCGACCACGGTGATGCCGCCGTAGCCGACCACGTCCATCACATTGTCCGGCCCGATGAAGGCGGCCGTATCCGGATCGATACCGATGCCGAGCGCGAACGGATTGAGCGCGAGCGCGGCGAGCAGGCGCCCAAGTCTATCCGCGCCGCCACCGCCCTGATCGATGACCAGCCGATTCGACAGGCCCAGGCCCGGTGCGAGCGTCACGCTGCCCATGCGCGGCGTCGGCCCGTGCGCGCCGCTGGCGAGCATGTGCTCGGCGAGTATCGCCGCACCCGAACCGATGCCACCCACCGCCATGCCGTCGGCATTGCGCCGGCGCAGCAGGCGCGCGAGCTGGGTACCGCCGAGCAGGGTGGACAGGCGCAAGGGTTGGTCGGCGTAGAGCAGCACGCAATCGGCGCGCTCGATCAGAGCGAGTGTGGCGCGCTGGTCGCAGTCGGCGCGATTGGCAAGCGCCAGGCGCTGTGCGCGACCGGCGCCGAGCGCCATCAATGCCGCTTCGAGTTCATCGGGCGGCGACTCACCGGGATTCTGCGCCGCGACCACGACGATCTGCGCGCGTTGCCCGAGCAGGGCCAGCAGGCGCTTGAATACATCGGTATGCCCCTCGGGACGCGAGGCGATGCCGATCGGAATCAGATAGCCGCGGGATTGATCGGGAGCAAGTCGGGCGGGCAAGGCGCGAACCTCGTCGAGGAGTACGCGATTATAGCCATGCGCCGCCGCTCACGCCGCGGCTTTGCCAACCTTGCTGCCGTTGTCGCGTGTCAACTGCGCGCTGAGCCATTGTCCGGTCTCGATCAACTTGTCCAGGTCCACGCCGGTCGCGATGCCCATGCCGTGCAGCATGTAGATCACGTCTTCGCTGGCGACATTGCCGCTCGCGCCGCGCGCATACGGACAGCCGCCGACACCGGAGACGGCCGAGTCGATCACGCCGACGCCAAGTTCGAGGCAGGCGAGAATGTTCGCCAGCGCCTGGCCGCGCGTATCGTGGAAATGAATCGCCAGCGCGCTCATCGGTACTTCGCTCGCGGCGGCCGCCAGCATCGCGCGTGCCTTGGCCGGCGTGCCGATGCCGATCGTGTCGCCGAGCGAAATCTCGTAACAGCCCATCGCGTGCAGACTTTTCGCCACGCGCACGACGTCGGCGACCGGTACCTCGCCTTGATACGGACAGCCGAGCACGGTCGAGACATAACCGCGCACGGCGACCTGGTCCGCCTTGGCGCGCTCGATCACGGGCGCAAAACGCACCAGCGACTCCGCGATCGAGGCATTGATGTTCTTGCGGCTGAACGCCTCGCTGGCCGCGCCGAATACGGCGATTTCCTCGACGCCGAC
>NZ_DATBQK010000125.1:0-39466 GCF_036560865.1 Rudaea sp. | reverse complement strand
AGTCGTGGCCGGCGTGATCGACCGCCTCGAAGTACAGGGTCATGAACGCCGGCCGCTGTTCGGCGGGCAGGTCGAGCCAGGCGAGCGCTCGGTCGACGCGATCGTTGAACGCGATGGTCTTGTCAAAGGGCGCCCACTGACTCGGCCGCACGCCTTCGATCGCCACATCCGAACCCGGCCAGAACATCGTTCCGGCATGCTTGCCCTGAAGCTCGGCACTGATCCAGATCGGCGTACCGCCCCACCAGGCCGGATCGGCCGTGAGGGTCTTGTCGCTGTAAACGAAACGCTTGCCGCTGAGCGGGTCAACGATGCGGTTGTTGATGATGCCGTGGTGATCCGGATACAGGCCGGTGACCAGGGTGTAGTGATTCGGAAAGGTCAGGGTCGGAAACGCCGAACGCATCGCCTTGGCGTGCACGCCGTCGGCGGCGAGCGCACTCAGGGTCGGCGTAATGCCGCGATCGAAATAGTCGGCGCGGAAACCGTCGAACGAAATCAGGATCAGCGGCGAGTAGGGGTTTTTTGGGGTGGGGCTCGGCGGCTGCGAAGCGCAGGCGGTCAGACACAGGAGAAGAAGGCAGACAAAAGTGCGCAGAGTCGGTCGCATATCGATGGCGTCGTTGGGATCGCCATACTATTCCAGAAAATCCGGCCGATTGGTCAGTTGGGAATGTAAAGTTTTGTGGCACTCGCGCATGCGCGATGACGCTTGCATCGCATGGGCGCGCAAATCAAAAGCAGTGCCGCAGGGAGTTGCCGGGTCGTCGGATCGGGAGACCCGACGACCCGGCCAGACGTTACAGCGATTGCGTACCGAAAGTATCGCAGCTGTTGATATTGCCGGACGCGTAGCCCGCCTTGAACCACGTCGATCTTTGCGCCGACGTGCCGTGGGTGAACGAATCCGGCACCGCATAACCGCGCGCCTGCTTTTGCAGCGTATCGTCGCCGACCTGCGCGGCTGCATTGAGCGCAGCGTCGATATCGCCTGCCTGCAGCCAGTTCAATTGCGCCTGCGATTTATTTGCCCACACGCCAGCGAAACAGTCGGCCTGCAATTCCTGGCGCACCGAGAGACCGCTCGCGCCCTCCATCGGCTGCCCCTGGTGGCGCGCCTGTTCGACCTTGTCCATCACGCCGATCAGATTCTGCACATGATGCCCGACTTCGTGCGCGATCACGTAGGCGCGCGCGAAATCGCCCTTGGCGTGGAAGCGCGTATCCATTTCCTGGAAGAAATCCAGATCCAGATACACGAGCCGGTCGCCCGGGCAATAGAACGGTCCCATCGATTCGGACGCCGCACCGCAGGCCGTATTGACATGGCCGCGAAACAGTTCGAGCTTGGGCCGGGTGTATTGCTGGTTGCGGGCCTGGAAGTAGGCGCCCCAGACGTCCTCGGTGCTGGCGAGTATCACTTTGACGAATTTGACCTGCGGATCGCTGCTGTCCGCAGCCTTGCCGCTCGGCTGCGTGGCAACCTGCTGAGTAGTTTGTGTACCGTTGTCCAATGCGCCGCCGCCCGAGAGCAGCGAAAGCATGTCGAGCGGATTTTTGCCCAACACCAAGCTGACGATGACAACCAGGATGATGCCGCCGATGCCGAGGTGAAAGCCGCCGAACTGCAAGCCGCCACCGCCACCGCCGCCACCGCCGCTGCCATCGTCTTCGACGACGTTGTCGCTTTCACGCCCTTTCTGCCAGTCCATACGGATTCTCCAGCGCGTTCATCGGATCGGAGAAACAACACTACTCCGCGACGCGCGTCCGCCGCAAGCCGCTACGCCCGGTTTTCATCGCCGAACGCCTGCGATCCTCACCACGCGTGGCAGACCTGGCTTCAGACTTTTCCCGATCGGCGATTTTGTTCAATCACTCGGCGAGTTTGTGCAATACACGCGCTGGGTTGGCGACTAGCCTCAAGGGCGCTGAATCACTAATACGAAGTTAGTGTCTGGGATTTTGCACTGGCTCGGGAGGGTTCAATGCCGAATCAAACTTGTTTTGCCGACAAGCGAACGAATACGTGTCGAATATAAGGTTCGGGTTGGCCCGCTGGGTGATGGCCCATCGCGGCGTGACCGCGCTGGCGTTTGCCGCGGTTACTGTTTTCTTCCTGATCGGCATGCGCCAGGTCGAGATCAGGACGATCTTCTCCGACCTTTTGCCCAAGGACGATCCTTACGTCCAGGTGTACAAGGAGCACGGCAATTTCGGCAATCCGCTGACCGTGACCATCATGGTCAAGCGCACGGACGGGGATATCTACGACGCGCCGACCTTGGCCAAGGTCTGGCAGCTCACGCGCGATATCGACTTGGCGCCGGGCGTCGACCACGACCAGATACTGTCCATCGCCACGGAGAAAGCGCGCTACGCCGAGGCGACGCCCAACGGCATCGACGTGCGGCCGTTGATGGACGACCACGTACCGGCGACGGCAGAGGAAATCAACGAATTCCATTCACGCGTGGACCGCTCGCCGAGCGCGCGCGCGTTCCTGATGTCCGGCGACGCATCGGCTACATTGATCAATGCGACCTTCATTGAAGATCGCCTCGACTACGGCGCAGTCTTCAAATACGTTCAAGGCATCGTCGAGAAAGCACGCGACGGCAATCACGAAGTGTATATGGCGGGTCAGCCTGCGCTGACCGGCTGGATCTACCAGTTCGAATCGCAGATGGCCTGGATCGCGGCGATCACGATCGGTCTGCTGATCCTGTCCCTGATACTGTACATGCGCAACGTGGTCGGCGTGGTCACGCCGATCGTGACCAGTGGCGTCGCGGCGATCTGGGGCTTCGGTTTCGTCGGCTGGATTCATTCGCCGATCGAGCCCTTGCTGATGGTCGTGCCGCTGCTGCTCGTCGCGCGTTCGTTCTCGCATTGCGTGCAGTTCACCGAGCGCTACTACGAAATCTATTCGCATGTGAAAGATCGTAAGAAAGCGGCCGAGATCACGATGGGCGTGATGATGGCGCCGTCGGTACTTGGCATCTTCACCGACATCGTCGGCATCTTCCTGATCGCGATTGCGCCGATTCCCGCGATGGAACGCTTCGCCCTGTTCTGCGGCTTCTGGGCGATCTGGCTGATTCCGACCGGCGTCGTGCTGATCTCGTTGCTGCTGTCCGTGCTGCCGGCACCGAAAAATGTCGATCGTCTGATCGGCAAGGGCAGCGAATCCGGCGGTCTGGACAAGGGCTTCCAATCCCTGTTGCGCAATGTGGCCAAACTCTCGTACGGCAAGATGGCGCGGGTGTCGACGGTAGTGGCCGTCGTGGTGGCGGTTGCCGCAACGTATATATTTTTGCAGATCAAGGTCGGCAACCCGGTCGAAGGCAGCAATCTGCTGTGGCCGGTGGCGGAATACAACAAAGGCGTGTCAACGATCAACAGCAATTTCCCCGGCGTGAACACGCTGGAAATCGTGTTCGAGGCCAAGGATCAAAAAGACCCCAATCGCGTTACCCACCAGGCCGACACGATCCTGACCATGCTGCGCCTGCAGAGTCTGATCGAGAAAAGCCCCAATCCGCCGCGCGCGACCCTGTCGTTCGGCGATTATCTGATGGAGGCGAATCGCCTGTTCGCCGGCGGCAATCCGAAATGGCTGCCACTGGATGCGGACGACAAGGCGGTCAATGCCGCGGCGAGTGCAGTCATGGTGGGCAGCAGCCCGAAAGCCTATTCCAACGTCATCGACTTCGAGCAGCAGAACGGTACGGTTTCGCTCTGGTACAAGGACAACAAGCAGGGCACGGTCAATTCCGCGCTGGAGCAGACCAAGAAAGCGATTGCCGAAGTCGGCGAGGACCACAAGGCATTCCGCATTCGCCTCGGCACCGGCACGATCGCCCTGCAGCAGGCGATGAACAATGTCGTCGAACGCTATCACTGGTTGATTCTGGCCCTGCTCAATATCGTCATCCTGCTCGGCTGCAGTTTCGCTTATCGCTCCTTCGTCGCCGGCATCATCCTGCTGATTCCGGTCAACGTCGCCAATTTCATTCTCGGCGCCGGCATGCATTTGATCGGTATCGGTCTGGATATCAATTCGTTGCTGGTTGCCTGCGTCGGCGTCGGCGTCGGCATCGACTACGGCATTTATCTGCTCTCGCGCATCTGCGAGGAATACCACGCCCATCCGGGTGACTGGGGCCGCACGATCACCGCGGCGCTGACCACGACGGGCAAGGCGATCATGTTCACCGCAACGATCATGGTGATTGGCATCCTGCCCTGGTACTTCCTGTCGAGCCTGAAATTCATGGCGGATATGGGTCTGCTGCTGGTGCTGACCATGCTGATCAACATGGTGCTTGCGCTGGTGCTGCTGCCGCTCCTGGTTTTTCTGGTCAAACCGAAATTCGTGGCGAGCAAGGACATGCTGGTCGGCGAAGGTGTGGATTTGTCCGCCTACGTTGCGGATGACGAGGAAATCGACGGCAAGAAAACACCACCGGATGGAAAACTGGCCTACTTGTAAATTCTTCGATCGATTTTTCAAACGCGTGCGGCTGCGCTGGGCGGGAATCCGCCGGATACGCAAACTGTATGCAACTACGGCATAACGCCGGATAAGTAACGAGGAGGTGCTTTATGCATATCAAGAAGTTCGACTTCGATTACGGCCGCAGAATGCTGCTGCAGAAGGCGGCGGTCGGCGCCACTGCCGGCGTGCTCGCGCCGCTGTGGCCGACCATCGCCAAATCCGCCGATGTCGCCAAGGCCTACCCCGATGAATTGCTGCATATCGAGGCCTACACCAAGGGCAAGATCAAACCCGGCGACGTGGTGACCTCCGCCAACGTCGACGCGGTGAAAGACCTGCTCGATCCGGTCGCCTACAAGCAGGTCAAGGAGATGGGGCGCAAGATCAACATCATCGCGTCCACGACCGACGTCACCAAGCTGTTCTCGCACGACTATCTGGAAGCGACGCTGAAGAACAAAGGACGCGCGGTCATTGGCGCCGACGGCAATATCTACGATCAGAAGGATGGCACGCCCTGGATCGGCGGCAGCCCGTTCCCGGATATCAAGGACGGCATCGAGGCGACGGCTAACCTGACCTTGAGCTGGGGCCGCCACGATTTTTCCCAGTACGCAGTGCGCGATCACGATATCTCGCCGAGCGGTGATATCGCCTACCAGTACGACTTCGTCTGGACCGAACTCAACACCAACGCGCGTCTCGACGGCAAGGTGTGGAACAACAAGAACGATCTGTTGCGTTACCAGTCGGTGTTCTTCACCTCGCCACAGGACACGGCCGGCACGGCATTCCTCAATACCTGGTCGTACGACCAGCGCAAGTTCCCGGAACTGAAAGGCTACCTGCCGGCGTTCCGGCGCGTGCGCGATTTTCCGACCAATCAGCGTTTCGAGCCGCTGGTACCGGGCATCACCCTGTTCCTGTCCGATGCGTGGGCTGCGGGCGATCCGATGCTGACCTGGGGCAACTACAAGATCGTCGAGCGCAAACCCATGCTCGCGGTCATCGGTGGCCGCAATTTCTGGGGCGGCTACGACGACAACTGGGCGCCGACGGTGCACGGCGGTCCGAAAGGCCAGACCTTCGCGGACACTTACATGGAACTCGTGCCCGAAACCATCGTCGTCGATGCCGAGCCGATCGGCTATCCGCGCGCGCCCGTCAGCAAGAAACGCACATGGATCGATGTGCGCAACGGCATGTACATCGCCTACAACACCTACGATCGTCGCGGCGAAATCTGGAAATCCTTCGAGCCGCACTACTCGCTGTACTCGAACGACAAGATGACGGTCAAGGATGCGAAAGGCCATCCGATCTGGTCGTGGGTCAGCGTGATGAGCCATGACATCCAGTCGAACCGCATGAGCCGCTTCTATCAGGCACGCGAGGTGACCGGCGGCTACAAGAGCAATTGGGACCAGGGCAAGGAAGACGTCTACAACAAGTACCTCACCGTGCAGGCGATGCAGCGCCTCGGTTCCGCCTGAACCATGCGCAAGCTTGTACTAATCGCGGCCTGTTGTTTCGGCGGTGCGGCGCTCGCAACTGCGGGCGCCGACACGCCGCAAACCGACGTCGCCATGCTTGCCGTGGGCACGGTGCATGAGGCCCTGTTCTCGGTCGCATTGTCCGGCGATACGGGATTTACGGTCGGCGCGGGCGGCGATGTGCGCGAATCCACCGATGCCGGCAAGACCTGGAAAGCAGTCAAGGTACCGGTCGCGCAAACCTTGCTCGGCGTGGCGACCAACGGCAGCAAGGCGATTGCCGTGGGCATCAAGGGCACGGTATTGCTGCGCGATGCCCAGGGCGTGTGGACGGCGGTGCAGAGCGGCACCGATTCGCGTCTGCTCGCGGTCGCCATCAATGGCTCGGGCACCGCGGCGATCGTCGGTGCGTTCGGCACCTTGCTCGAATCCACCGATGGCGGCGAGCACTGGGAATCGGTCGCGCCGAAATGGGCGGACTTTTCCACCGATGGCGCCGAGCCGAATCTGTATGGCGTCAATGTCGGCGACGACGGCGCGATCACGGTCGCCGGTGAGTTCGGCACGATCATCCGCAGCGAGGACGGCGGCAAGACTTGGGAAAGCAAGCATCATGGCGAGGCCACGCTGTTCGGTCTGGACCTGCACAAGAACGGCGACGGATATGCGGTCGGCCAGGACGGAACCGTGCTCAAGACGGCCGATCATGGCCAGACCTGGGCGAGCGTCGACATCGCCAGCAAAGTGAATCTGCTCGCCGTCAAGCTCACTTCGAGCGGCGCGGTCTATGCCACCGGCATGCACGAGATTCTCGCCGGCAACGATGACGGCAAGCCTTGGCGTTTGTTGCAGTCGGAACTTGCCAACGGCTTGTGGCACACCAGCGTTGCCGCGGCGGACGGAGCGAGCAGTGCGATCGCGGTGGGGCAGGCGGGGCAAATTCTGCGGTTGGGAAAGTGATTGGATTGTTGCGTGTAAAACAGAAGCGTTCAAGCCATGCGTGTTGCGTGCGCACGGTGCATGCCGTTGGCCCTTCGGATTCTCTGGGTGAAACGGTTCGGCAATTTGTGGTCGCCCGCTGACCTTGGCGACTTCGATCAACCGCTTGACGGGCTATTTACCGACTTGCATTGGGAGGGGTAAAGAATGAAAGCGTTGACAACGACAACTCTATCCATGGGCTTGCTGAGCCTGGCCATCATGAATTCGATCGCGCTTGCGGCCGATGATCCTGCAACGAGCACGGACAGCGACAACTCGAGCAATTCATCCGTGCAGATCGGCGGATTCATCCGCTCCGAGACTGCGATCAACACCGACTCGGCCAATCCCTACAATCAGAAGGGCAACATCTTCAACGGCGTGGCCATATCGCGGTCGAGCCCGGTCGTTCCGCCGCTGTACACGGACACGGTCGTGCGCAACGGCGGCAGCGACGATCACCGGCTCGACATGCAAGCCTTCCGCGGCCAACTGGACGTCACGGCACATTTTTCGGACGATTTTTCCGGCGTCGCGAAACTGCGCGCGATCTACGATCCCGGTTGGTACGACGAATATTCGCCGAGCGCGGTCGGCAGTCATGCGGTCGGCGCGGTCTACCACGATCCGAACTATTTCAAGTACAGCGTGCAGGGTTTGGCGCGCCCCAATCCGTTGGAATGGGCGGGCCGCAACTACATGATCGATTTCCCGGCGCTGTTCATGGAATACAACCACGGCCCACTCGATGTGCGTCTCGGCAATCAGCAGATCGCCTGGGGCCAGGCGCTGTTCTTCCGCGTGCTCGACGTGCCGGACGGCCTGGATCTGCGCCGCCACTCGGTGCTCGATTACGTGCCCGAGGAATATTCCGACAAACGCGTGCCTGCGCTCGCGGCGCGTATCTCGTATCAGTTCGACAATGCCTGGTTGGTCGACGGCTATGTGCAGAAGTTCCAGCCGAGCATCCTCGGCAATCCGAACACGCCGTACAACATCATTCCGGCGCAGTTCACCGTTCACGATCTGTACGGGCAATACAACGACAAGGTCGATTTCGGGCTGCGCGCCAAGGGCTCGGTCGGCGATTTCGGCGTGCAGGCGATCTACGCGCAGCGCTACAACCCGGATGGCGTGTATCGCTGGACGCAGTCCGGCGTGAATCGCGACATTCCCGGGATACCGGGTTCGGGGCAGGCCCTGCAATGCTCGCCGTTCGAAGTCGATTCAACCGGCGTGTGGTCTTCGAACGAATGGTTCAACTACGCGGCTGCATCGCGGTTGAACGGCGTCGGTGGACTCAACGCGGCGATCAACGATTTCCCCTGCTCGCAGGCGCTCGGCGCGGTACCGGTGCCGAACTACACCTATGCCTCGTATGAACTCAACCAGTTCTTCCAGTTGGCCGGTGGTCTGCTCACCGGCAATGCCGCTGGCGGTCTGCGCGGCCATATCGCGCGCGACTACAAGAAGGAAGACGATATCGGCGGTGGCTTGAGCTACACGTTCTCGGGTGCGCCGGGCTCGATCACCGACCAATTGATCATGAATTGGGAAGTGTTGTACGTGCCCAACCGCACGTTCACCGCGCCCGATCTCAATATCAATTATTTGCGCACCAACGAATGGACGACGGCCCTGGTGCTGGAGAAATACCAGCGCTTCTCGGACAGTCTGCCGGCGACCTATATCGTCGCCCAATTCCTGTACAAATCGAAAAGCGATTTGTTCGGCCGCTACATCGGCGATCAGGACGGTGGTGGTTACGGCGGCAACCAGTTCAAGAACGCGACCGGCTACGGCGGTGGTTTCAAGGCGCTGGCTTTCGCCATCCAGCAACCGTTCCCAAACCTGATCTGGCGTTTCGACCTTGCGGTGCTTTACGACCTGCAGGGAGGCGTGTTGATCCAGCCCGCCGTGCGCTGGAAACCCAACGGCAAGGTCACCGCGGAGCTGTTCTACAACTACATCAACAGCCATATCGGCGGCAACCCGTACGGCAACATGTTCGGTGGTCTGGATTACGCCAAGGAGCTGACGCTGCGGGTGGGCTATCAGTTCTGAATGCGGTGCGGCGCGGCGATTCCGATCCAGCGAGCGTGGCGTGTCCTGTCTCCGGCGTAATCACAATCTGACCGGATCGATCTGTTCGATCCGGTCAGGATGGCCCGACCGCTTGCCATTGGCGGGCGGCGGAACTCGCAACCGGGGCGCCACCGCAGATCGGCATGCAAAACGTATGAACCTCGTTCGCTATCCTCGCCAATACAGTCGCCGCGTGTTTCTCGACAAGCTCGCGCGCGGCGTCGTCGGCGCCGGTGTATTGATGCCCTTGTGGGACGCGATGGCGCAGAACGGCGACGCGTCGAAAGCCTATCCGGACGAATTGCTCTCGATCGAAAACTATACGCACGGCGCAATCAGCACCGGCGGCGAAATCAATGCGTCGAATGTCGAGCATGTGAAGGACCTGCTCGAACCGATCAAGTACACGCAGATCGCCAAGCTCGGGCGCAAGTTGCGCGTGGTCAAGACGACCACCGACATCATGAAGCTCGGCCCGTGGGAATATCTCGAAGCGACCGTGCGCAACGCCGGCCAGGCGCAGTTCGACGACAAGGGCAATATCGTCACCCGCGAAGGCAAGCCGTGGATCGGCGGCAATCCGTTTCCGAATCCGAAATCCGCGTTGGAGATGTTCGCCGGCCTGACCCTGAGCTGGGGCCGTCACGACTCGTCGTTCTATGCGGTCAAGGAAACCGACCTGCTCGAAGACGGCGATCCCGCATTCGAATACCAGGCCGGCTGGGCCGAGATGTCGCCGGTCGCGCGCGTAAGCATGGATCCCAAGCCGTACTGGCCCGGCCACGAAGACAAGCTGCGCTACCAGTCGATTTTCTTCGTCAGCCCGCAGAACGCGAAGGGTACGTCGTTCCTGAATATCTGGTCCTACGACCAGCACCAGATTCCTTACCTCTGCGGTTACCTGCCCGAGTTCCGGCGCATCCGCACATATCCGGCGAATCAACGTTTCGAATCGCTGATGCCGGGCTCCAATCTGTTTCTCTCCGATGCCTGGGCGGCAGGCGATCCTTTGTATACCTGGGGCAATTACCGGATCGTCGGGCGCGGTCCGTTTCTCGCTGCGCTGTCCAACGGCTGGAATTCCGCGCATCCGAATTGGGAACACGGCACCCACGGTGGTCCGCAGGGAAAGACGTTCTGGGACACGAATGTCGAACTGGTGCCCGAGGCAGTCGTCGTCGAGGCGGAGCCGATCATGTTTCCGCGCGCACCGGTGAGCAAAAAACGCGTCTGGTTCGACGCGCGCACGTTGCTGCCGATTGGCATGGTGTCCTACGACCGTCGCGGCGAGCCGTACCGCTCGTTCGATGGCTCGTATGGGCTCTACGAGAATGGCGACAAACGCTTCCTGGACGGCGCGCACCCGTACTGGTCGTGGGTGCATGTGCATGCCTTCGATCTGCAAACCAGCCGCATGACGCGCATCGAGCAGGTGCGCGAAATACCCGGCGGCCATCGCACCAGCGTCAATGATGCTGGCATCTACGACAAATATCTGACCAATGCGGCGCTGATCCGCCTGGGGAACGCATGAATCTGCAACCGGCACCGATGAAGCTGATCAATATCGACAACGGCGGCACGCTGACCGACATCTGCGTGATCGACGGCGCGCGCGTGTATCGCACCAAGACCGTGACCACCGCGTACGACCTGTCCAAATGCCTGATCGACGGTTTGATGAAAGCCTCGCGCGTGATCTATGGCGAGGACGATCTGCAGCGCCTGCTGCTGTCCACCGACTACATCCGTTACTCGACCACGCAGGGCACCAATGCGCTGGTCGAGCGCAAGGGGCCGAACCTCGGATTGATTCTCGGCGGCAGCCTGCAGGCGCCCGCGTTGCAAACCGATGCGCAGTCGCGCTCGCTGTTCGCGGCGCTGGTCGGCGAGCGTGTAGCCACGCTCGATGTCATGGTTGACGAAACGGTGTTGGAAAACAGTGTGACACGCGCGGTAACCCAGCTTGCGTCCAGCGGCGCCAGCCGCATCGTGATTGGCGTTGGCAATGACGCCGGCGGCGACATCGAACGTCGGATCAAGCGCATCCTGCTGCGCAAATTTCCACAGCATCTGCTCGGCGCGGTGCCGATCCTGTATTCGCACGAAGTGGTCGCCGACGGCGACGATGCGCGTCGCGTTTGGACGGCGCTGTTCAACGCGTTTTTGCATCCGGCAATGGAGCGCTTTCTGTACAACGCCGAACACAAGCTGCGCGAGTTCAAGACGCGCAATCCGCTGCTCATCTTCCGCAACGACGGACATTCCGCGCGCGTGGCCAAGACCATCGCGGTGAAGACCTACAGTTCCGGCCCGCGCGGCGGCGCGGAGGGCAGCAAGGCGCTCGCCGCGCATTACGGGTTCGAGCATCTGCTGTCGATGGATGTCGGCGGTACGACCACCGACATCATCGAGGTGCGCGACGGTGCGATCCGCGCCCAGCGTCACGGCAAGGTCGAGAATGTGACGACCTCGTTTGCGCTGTGCGATGTCGAAAGTCACGGCGTTGGCGGCAGCTCGATCATTCGTGCGGACAATGGCGTAATAACGGTTGGCCCGCAGAGTGTCGGCAGCGCGCCGGGTCCGGCCTGCTTCGGCTTCGGTGGCACCGAGGCGACGATCACGGACGCATTTCTGGTCGGCGGTTTGCTTGATCCGGCCTCGTATTTCGGCGGCGAATTGAAGATCGATGCGCCGCGCGCGCGCGCGGCGGTCGAAGAGCGCATCGCCAAACCGCTGGGTCTGTCGGTCGAAGCCGCGGCGGCGGCGATGGAACAGGCATGGGTCGGCAAGATTGCCGGCGCGATGAAGAATTACACAAAAATTTCGCCGCAGACCACGCTGGCCGCGTTCGGCGGCGCGGGGCCGTTCGTCGTGTGCAAGGTTGCCGAGGCGACCGGCATCACGCGTGTGATGATTCCGGGTCTGGCCGCGGTGTTTTCAGCCTTCGGTATCGGCTTTTCCGATATCGCGCATGAGTATTCCGCGCCGCTTGCGACACGCGACAGTGCCGGCCTCAAGGCCGCGCGTAGCGCGCTGATCGAACGCGCGCGTCACGGCATGTTCGCCGAAGGCAGCGATCTTGCGGATTGCGTCTTGCACTATCGACTGCAAGGCAGCGATGGTGACGAGCGCGCGCTCGTCGCGAACGACGATGTGCTGCCAGCCGATTTGAAAACGGGTGCAGAGTTGTCGTTGGTGCTACAAGCGGTGAAACCGATCCAGCACGCGAGTATCTCGGGCGATTTCAAGGGTAGTACGCAGGCCGCGACGAGTACGGACAAGCGCGCTTTGCACATCGATGGCGCGCTGAGTAGCGTCCCGGTTTATCGCGTCGAGGAGCAAGTCGCGGGTGCGTCGGCTGCCGGTCCGGCTGTGCTTGAGGAAGCCTTTTTCACCTGTCGCATCGATGCGGGCTGGCGTTTCCGGATCAACGCCGCGGGCGACATTCTGTTGAGTCACGAGGAGCGCAGCGCATGAAAGTCCTGGTCACCGAATACCTGCGCATCAATCTCGACAGCGAGCAATGGGAATGCCGCCGTTGCGGCCACGTGCACGGCAGCGCGCGCGACAACTACAAGCGCGGCCTGCTCGTGTACGACCGCGATCCGCGCGAGATCCACAAGCCGCTGCTGGATACGAAGAAATACGCGCGCACCTATTCGCCGGATCCGACCTGGTGCCGCATTCTCGAATACTACTGTCCGCAATGCGGCACGCTGGTCGAAGCCGAATACCTGCCGCCGGGGCATCCGCCGCTGCACGATATCGAGTTCGATATCGATGCGCTCAAACTGCAATGGAAAGACCGCACCGAGGTCAAGGAGCCCGTTGTCGGCCCCGATCTGGCGCTGGAAAAAGCGCGCAACAATCGCGCATTGCATGCCGAGCATCAGCATGGTCATCGCCCGCAGGGAGACAAGCCATGAAGCGCGTCTCCGTGGATATCGGCGGCACGTTCACCGACTGCTTCGTGGTCTGGGACGATGCCTACATCGAGGGCAAGGCGCTGACCACGCATCACAACCTCGCGCTTGGCTTCAACGAGGCACTGACCGACGCCTGCAAGCAACTCGACGTCGAGGCGTCGACCTTGCTGTCACAGGTCGATTCGGTGCGCTATGCGACCACGCTCGGCACGAATGCGCTGATCGAGCGCAAGGGACCGCGCATCGGCGTACTGGTGACCAGCGGCTTCAAGAGCACGATTCCGCTGTCGCGCGCGCGCGGCTATGGCGAGGGCCTGCCCGAAATCCAGCAGATGGATATTCCGAATGCGGCACGGCCGCAGCCGATCGTGCCGATTCCGATGATCCGCGAGGTACGCGAACGCGTGGATTATCTGGGCCAGGTGTTCTGGAAACTCGACGAGGCCGATGTGCGCCTGCGCATCCGCGAACTCGTCGACGCCGGCGCGCAGGCGCTGGTGGTGATGTTCACGAACTCTGTCGTCAACAGCGCGCACGAACTGCGCGTGCGCGAAATTTTCCTCGACGAATATCCCGCGCATCTGCTCGGCGCGATTCCGATCCTGCTGTCGCATCAGGTCGCCGGGCGCAAGGGCGAATACGCGCGCGGCACTTCGACGATCATGGATGCGTTCCTGCACCAGACCATGTATCACGGCCTCGGCACGCTGGAACTCAACCTGCGCGCGCAGGGCTATACCAAGCCGATGCTGGTCAGCCACAACTCCGGCGGCATGGCCCAACTCAATTCCACCGATGCACTGCAAACAGTGCATTCCGGGCCTGTTTCCGGTGTCGCCGCGAGCGAGCATCTGGCCGCGCAAGCCGCGCTCGGCAATGTGGTCGCCACCGACATGGGCGGCACCAGTTTCGATATCGGCATCGTCGATCAGGGCGGTGTCAAGCATTACGATTTCAACCCGGTGATCGATCGCTGGCTGGTGTCGATTCCGATGGTGCATCTCGTCACGCTCGGCGCGGGCGGCGGTTCGATCGCGCGTTTCGATCGCATGTTCAATTCGGTCGAGATCGGCCCGCAGTCGGCGGGTTCGGACCCAGGACCCGCGTGCTACGACCGCGGCGGCACCAAACCGACGGTGACCGACGCCGATCTGGTGCTGGGTTATCTGGATCCCAAGCATTACGCGAACGGGCGCATTCCGCTCAATCCGAAGCGCGCCAAGCAAGCGATCGAAGATCATCTGTGCGACGAACTCGATCTGGATGTCGTCGCGACGAGCAAACTGATCAAGCGCAATGTCGATCAGCATATGGCGAACGGCATCGCCGGAGAGCTGCGCACGCGTGGCTACGAGCCGAAGGATTTCACGATACTCGCCTACGGCGGCAACGGTCCGCTGCATGCCTGCGGCATCGCCAATTCACTCGGCGTCAGCCGCATCCTCGCACCGCCGTACTCGTCCACGTTCTCGGCCTGTGGTGCTGGCAACGTGAACCAGATGCATATCCACGAGATGAGCACATGGACTGTGCTGTTCAATCCGGCGGCGAAGTCGTTTTTTTCCGATTACTCAACGTTCAATCGCAGCGTCGAGGAACTCGAACGCCGCGGCCGCGAAGATCTGCAGCGCCAGGGCATGACGCCCGAGCAAATCAAGTACCGACTCGAACTCGACATGCGCTATGGCAACCAGCGCGTGCAGACCGCCGTGGTCACCGAGATCAGCCGCTTCAACGCGCAACGCGACGTGCTCGCCCTGATGGACCAGTTCCACAAGAGTTACGGCACGCGTTTCGGCGAAGGCAGCCAGTCGCCCGAGGCCGGTGTGCGCATCAACACGATTCGGGTGTGCGCCTATGTCGAGCAACCCAAAGTCGCGTTCGCCAAACTCAAGCTCAATGGCAAGTCGCTGCCGTCGCCGGCCGAAGCGAGCCGGCGCACGGTGCATTTTGTCGGTCATGACAAACCGATCGAGACGCCGATCTTCGACGATCGCGCGCTCGCCGACGGCACGCATATTGCCGGCCCAGCGATCGTGGTCACGCGCGCGACAACTTACCTGATCGAGCCGGGCTGGAATTTCCACGCGGTCGCGCAGGGCGGTGTCTGGTTCATCAGGAATTCCGCAGGGGAGAAAGCATCGTGAGCGATATCGTCAGCAATGGCCAGGCTGCGGAGACGCAAGCCATCGAAGGGCGCGCGCTGCGCGACAAATTCCTCGCCGACAACACGCTGTTCCTCGGACCCGATCCAGAGATCATGCGCAATCACAGTCTTGCTCCGCGCACGGCGGCCGAGGATGCGATCTTGAAGGCCGGCATGGATCCGCATCGGACCCACCATATTCGCGGCCTGATCAACTCGGCGCTGTCCGAGGCGTTCACGATGGTCAACCAGATGGGCGCGGCGCCGGGCGCGAAGTGGGGCGATCTGGTCACCGGCATCTATACCAACAGCGGCGACCTGGCGATGATCGCGCCGCACGGCATCATTGCGTTCGCGGCCTGCTGCTTCTATCCGATCAAGTTCATCATCAAGTACTGGGTGAACGACCCGACGGTCGGCGTCAAGGATGGCGACGGCTTCATCCACAACGACGCGCGTTATGGCGGCGTGCACAACACCGACCAGTCGATGATGGTGCCGTTGTTCTACAAGGGCGAATTGATCTGCTGGCTGTCGTCGACGATCCACGAAGGTGAGAACGGCGCCTGCGAGCCCGGCGGCATGCCCGCGGCGGCCGAGAGCAAGTACGACGAAGGCATCAAGATGTCGCCGTTCAAGGTCGTTGAGAATTTTCAACTCAAGCGCGACCTGGTGACCTTTCTGCAGAATTCGGTGCGCGATCCAAAATTGCAGCTCGAAGACATGAAGGTCAAGCTGCATGCCGTGATGCGCCTGCGCGACCGCATCGTCGCGATCCTCGATCAGTACGGCAAAGACGCGCTGATTGGAACCTTGCGTTCGCATCTGGAAGATGTCGAAACCGAGATGCGCCGGCGCATTCGCGAGCTGCCCGACGGCACCACGCGCGTGCTGCAATTCATGGATTCTAGTCTGCGCGAAAGTGCGATGCAGAAAGTTTCGTGTGCGATCACGGTCAAAGGCGATCGCATGGTCGTGGATTTCCGCGGCAGCGCGCCGCAGTTCCTCAATCGCAGCGTCAACACCAATATCGCGTCGTTCAAGGCCGCGCTGTGCACCGGGCTGTTGCAGAACGTGTGGCCGGATCTGCCGCACACGATGGGGGTCCTGTCGCCGATCGAGATCGTCAGCGACCGCAACTCGATCATGGATGCCGAAGGCGAGATGCCGCAGGCGATGAGCCTGATGCCGCTGTTCAAGGCTTGCGTGGTGTGGACCATCCCGATGAGCAAGTTCAACTACAGCTTGCCGCATCGCTACTCGGCGATCATTGCCTCGCAATACGATCAGGCGGCGACGTTCATTTATGGCGGTCTCACCCAGCACGGCGAAGTCACTGGCAACTTTTGTGCCGACATCAACGGCAACGGCCAGGGCGCGCGCAGCCATGCCGATGGCGAGCATTCGGTATCGCCGGTGTTCGGCTTCATGGCCGATTCTGGCGAGCACGAAATCAACGAGGAGGACACGCCGATCATTCGCCTCGGCGCGCAACGCCTGGCCAAGGACCGCATCGGCTGGGGCAAGTATCGCGCCGGCATGGGCTACGAGCAGATCGCCACCGCGCGCGGCACCGCGATGTGGGGCTTCATGACCGGTTGCGAAGGTTCCAAGTTTCCCTCCGCGCAGGGTCTGTTTGGTGGCTATTCCTGCCCCTCGTATCAGCTGATGAAGATCAAGGGCATCAATATCTTCAAGGTGCTCGAGGAAAATCCGAACGCGGTCGAGGTCTTCGATATCGTCGAGCTCATGAACAAGCAGCCGATCGCGGGCGGTCAATATTCGAGCAACGACATGGGCATGACCTTCGAGGTCTGCAACGAAGGCGAGATCTACATGATCTGCCAAGGATCGGGCGGAGGTTACGGCGACGTGCTCGAACGCGATCCTGCGCTGGTGATGAAGGATCTGGCCGAAGACCTGATGTCGCATGAGAACGCGCACGACATCTACAAGGTGGTTTATGACGAAGCCAGCCTCACCGTCAACGAGGCGGCGACCAAGAAACTGCGCGACCAAACCCGCCGCGAACGCATCGCGCGTGGCAAGCCGTTCGATCAATTCTGCAAGGAATGGGTAACGAAAGAGCCGCCGGCAAACGTGCCTTATTTTGGTTCCTGGAACGACCCGAAGACGATCTATGCGACCAGCATGGGTCAGCGCATCACGATGCCCGCCGATCAACTGCAGGGCGCGTTCATGCTCAATCCCAAGGATTTGCGCATCGCTGAACTCGAAGCCGAACTCGCTCAGATCAAAGCCAAACACGCCTAGACAAAGAGGAACATATGAACGATATCAATCAGGCATTTCGTCTGGATGGCAAGGTCGCCCTGGTGACCGGTGGCGCGCGCGGGATCGGTGCCGAGATTGCCAAGGCGCTGGCGCAGGCAGGCGCCGCGATTTTTCTGACCGATGTGCTCGAGCAAGTCGGTGTCGATACGGTTGCCGCGATTCAAAAGGCCGGTGGCAAGGCGCAGTTCTTCCGTCATGACGTCACCGACGAAGCGCAATGGGAAGCGGCCACGGCTGCGGCGGTCAAGGCCTTCGGCAAGCTCGATATCCTGATCAACAATGCCGGCATTGAGACTGCGGCCTTGCTCGTCAATTGCACGGTTGAGGATTTTCGTCGCGTGCTCGACGTCAATGTCACCGGCGTGTTTCTCGGCGTCAAGCATGCGATGCGCACAATGGCGCCGCCGGCGGGCAAGGGCGGCGTGATCATCAACATGTCCTCGGTCGCCGGCTTGATCGGCACGACCGGGCACGCTGCGTATCACACGTCCAAAGGCGCCGTGCGCCTGTTGACCAAGGCTGCAGCAATCGAGTGCGCGCAGCTCGGTACCGGCATCCGCGTCAATTCGGTGCACCCGGCGATCGTAGCGACCGAGATGGGCACGAATTTCATCCAGCACTTCGTCGATCTGGGTCTCGCGCCGGATTACGCGACCGCTGAAGGCGCGATCAAGGCGATGCATCCGATCGGGCGCTTCGGCGAGCCGGCAGACGTCGCCAACGGCGTGCTCTATCTCGCCTCGGATGCGGCCAAATGGGTGACCGGCACCGAATTGGTACTCGACGGCGGCTTTACGGCAGCCTGAGCGAACACCATGGGCGCAGTGCTGGATCGCATCTCGTCAAGCGCGCGCGGCATGGTCTGGCTCGCCTACGACGACTACGCCGCGGCCTTGCTGGCCAAAGGCGTTGTGCCGTGGCTCGACGTCGGTGCCTACCTGTCCTGGCAACGGCAGGCGCAGGGATTGCTCAAGTCCGATGTGGTCACACTTGCGCTTGCGCCGGCGTGTGCGGCCTGGCTTGACGCGCACGCTTCGTTGCGCGCGGCGATGGCGGCAAAGTCGCGCACCGTCTATGCGCTGAAAACCCTGCTTGCCGACGACGAGTTGCGCGGGCATCTGGTCGAACTCGCGGCGGCCCTGCGCGCGAGCCAGGCTTCCACGCCTCTCGTCCTCAGCCTGCCTTCGCCGCGACACTGGCCGGCCCTGGCCTATGCACAGGCGCACGCTGGCGCAACGGTCGAGGTGGATACGGACGACGCGGATTCCGCGGCGATGTATATCGCGGATTTTCTGCGCGCCTTCAGTGCGCTCGGCATCGACGGCATCCTGATCGAAGAAGCGCGGGATTTTCGTCCGGGTTCGGCGCAGGATCTGGACTGCTACCAAGCCGTGCTCAATGTCGCGCAGAACTATCGCTGGGATATCGGCCTGCACTTGCCCGCCGGTGGTGACGGCGATCTGGCCCAGTCCGGGTTTGCGTTCGCGATTGCGCCGCAGGCGTCGAGCGTGCCCACGGGCCTGATCGTGCCCGCCGAATTCTGGTCGGCGCAGGCGCTACCGGCGGATTCCACCGCTGCGTTCCGCTACGCCGAAATTCCCGCGCAGACGCAGCCCGAGCGCGTGCTGGATCGACTCACTGCGTTGCGTCAATAACGGTCAGGCAGGGATATGTTCGCTTGTCAAATGCAACATCTGTTCTCGTACTCGGCGACGCTGCGTGCGCCGCCGGAAGTGATCGGGCCCGTGCCCGAGGGCATCCGCGCCACCTTCTATATCACTGGCGGCGAGTTCTCCGGGCCGCGTCTGCGCGGCCGACTGCTTGCCCAGGGCGGCGACTGGTTCACCGTGCGCCACGACGGCGTCGGCGTGCTCGATGTGCGCGGAACGATCGAAACCAACGACGGCGCGCTGATCTATCTGGCGTATCAAGGCTTGAGTGATCTGGGTACCGACGGCTACGCGAAATTCCTGCGCGGCGAACTGCCGCCGACATTGCCGCTGCGTACTGCGCCGGTGTTGCGCTGTGCGCATCCCGACTATGCCTGGCTGCATCGCACACAGATGGTCGGCGTCGGTGAAGTGGATCTGCAGCGTTTCGTCGTCGCTTACGACGTTTATGCCGTTCAATAACGATGGAGAAATCAGCGATGGCAACACAACGTTGTGCGGGGAAAACCGCCTTGGTCACCGGCGGTGCGCGCGGTCTCGGGGCGGCGCAATGCAGGCTGCTCGCGCGCGAAGGCGCCAAGGTGGCGATCGCCGACATCGATACGCAGGCCGGGCAGGCGCTGGCGACGGAAATCGCGCAGGCCGGCGGTGCGGCCAGGGCCTACGCGCTCGACGTGACCGATGAGGCGGCCTGGGACAAGACCGTGGCGGCGGTGCTCGCCGACTTCGGCGGACTGGATATCCTGATCAACAACGCCGGCATCGCACGCATTGCGTCGGCCGAAGACTGCACGCTCGCCGATTGGCGCGCGGTGATGAGCATCAACCTCGACGGCGTGTTTCTCGGCACGCGCGCGGGCATTCGCGCGATGAAGACGCGCGGCGGCGGCTCGATCATCAATATGTCCTCGATCTATGGCATCGTCGGCGATTCGGTCACCGCGGCCTACAACGCCTCCAAGGGTGGCGTGCGCAACTTCACCAAGTCGGCCGCGCTGCACTGCGCGAAGAGTGGCTACGGCATTCGCGTCAACTCGGTGCACCCGAGTTTCATCATGACCGACATGGTCACCGGCGCCGCGGCCTGCCTGCCCGATCCGGAGGGTTTTCTCAAGGACATCATCGCGCGCCATCCGATCGGCAGGTTGTGCGAACCGGAAGACGTGGCCTACGCGTGCCTGTATCTCGCCTGCGATGAAACCCGCAACCAGACGGGCATCGAGATCGTCGTCGATGGCGGCTATATCGCGCAGTAGGCACGTCACCCCAGAGAGGAAGCCGAATCATGGTCACTGAAGGTCAGCTGTTGTGGACGCCGAGCCCCACCTTCGCGGACAGCTCGAACGTCGCACGCTACATGAAGTGGTTGGGCGACAGCGGCCGCGCCCACGTCGGTGATTACGCTGCGCTATGGCGCTGGTCGGTCAGCGATCTGGAGGGATTCTGGGGGTCGATCTGGGACTACTTCAAGGTCGACTCCGCCGCTCCTTACCAGCAGGTGCTCGACCGTCGCGCGATGCCGGGCGCGAAGTGGTTCGCCGGCTCGCGCGTCAACTACGCGCAGCATCTGTTGCGCTACGAGCAACGTGCGACGGATACGGAAATTGTATTTCATCATCTGTCCGAAACGCGGCCGCTGAAGACGATGACCTGGCACGAACTCGCACGCCAGGTGCGCATTCTCGCCACGCAATTGCGCGCGCTCGGCATCAAGCCGGGCGATCGCATCGTTTCCTACATGCCCAACGTGCCCGAGACCGCGGTCGCGATGATGGCGACCGTCGCGGTCGGTGCGGTGTGGTCATCGGCGGCGCCGGAGTTCGGCGTGAAAACCGTGATCGAACGTTTCGCGCAGATCGAACCGAAGCTGATTTTCGCTGCCGATGGCTATCGCTTCGGCGGCAAGAATTTCACCCGCGAGGCCGAGGTGCGGCGCATCGCCGGCGAACTGCCTTCGCTCGAACATATCGTCTGGCTGCCGTATCTCGACGAAACGGCGGCGACGCCGGATATCACGCACGCGATTGGGTGGGCGCAAATCATGGATCACGCCGACCCGGGGCGCGCGCAGTTCGAGTTCGAGCAGGTCGAGCACGATCATCCGATCTGGGTCGTGTTCTCGTCCGGTACCACCGGTTTGCCCAAGGCGATCGTGCATAGCCATGTCGGCGTGTTGATCGAACATTTGAAGCTCATGCATTTCCATCTGGGCCTGCACCCCGGCTCGAACATGTTTTTCTACAGCACGACCGGCTGGATGATGTGGAACCTGCTGATCGCCGCATTGCTGGCCGGTTCCGCGGTGGTGCTCTATGACGGCAATCCGGCGCATCCATCGCTGGATTTCCTGTGGAAGCTCGCGGCCGATACCGGCGCGACGTCGTTCGGCGCGAGTCCCACTTTTGTACAGATGATGGAGAAAGCCGGGCTCAAGCCGGGTGAGCTATTCGATCTGTCGCGACTTGAGTCAATTGTCGTGGCTGGTGCGCCGTCGACGCCGGAAACCTTCGAGTGGTTCTATCGCTGCGTGAAGAGGGATCTGTGGGTCACGTCGCAATCCGGCGGCACGGAAATCTGCAGCGGCTTCGTCGGCGCCTCGCCGACCTTGCCGGTCCACGCGGGCGAGATCCAGACGCGCATGCTCGGCATGGACGTGCATGCCTGGAGCGACGACGGCAAGGAACTCGTCGATGAGGTCGGCGAGCTCGTGGTGACCAGTCCGTTCCCGTCGATGCCGATCAAGTTCTGGAACGATGCCGGCGGCAAGCGCTATCACGAATCGTATTTCGATACCTTTCCGGGCGTGTGGCGGCATGGGGATTTCATCAAGATCAACACGCGTGGCGGCTGTTATATCTACGGACGTTCGGACTCGACGCTCAATCGCTACGGTGTGCGCATCGGCACCGCGGAGATTTATCGCGCGGTGGAGCAGGAGCCCGAAGTCGCCGACAGCCTGATCGTCTGCGTCGAACTGCCCGGCGGTAATTTTTTCATGCCGCTGTTCCTGCGCATCAAGCCCGGTTTCGTGCTGACCGACGAAGCGCGCGCGCGCATCAACAAGCGCCTGCGCGAGGATTGCAGTCCGCGCCACGTACCCGATCGCATGTACGCGATCGAGGCGATTCCCTACACCCTGACCGGCAAGAAAATGGAAGTGCCGATTCGCAAGATCCTCATGGGCTGGCCGCTGGAAAAAGCGGCTAGCCGCGACGCGATGCAGAATCCCGAGGCGATCGACTATTTCGTCAAGTTCGCCGAGGAGTCCAAAGATTACGAGTGGCGCGTGCCGACAAAACAGGCGGAGGGCGGTTGATGGCAGCCGCCAAGCCTAGGCGCGCAACGTCGCCGCGCAGCGCCGCGAAGGCGAAGCGTGAATCGAGCGTGCGCACCTCGGCAAAATCCGCCGCGGACTTCATTGAGCGTACGGTGGACAATGTGCTCGGGCAAAACGTGCTCGGCGATTTTCGCCCGGGCGATTTGTTCGACACCGCGGGTCTGCTCGCGCGCCAGGCGTCGCAGCAGCCGCTGGCACTGGCCAAGGCGAGCCTCGGATTCTTCGGCGAACTGGGCAAGCTCGCGTCAGGCGAGTCCAGCCTCGCGCCGGAGCCGGGCGATCGGCGTTTTACCGATCCGGCCTGGCAGGAAAGCAAGTTCCATTCGGGGCTGCTGCAAAGTTATCTGGCGCTACGTCAGTCGATGACGCGTTACGCAAAAAACTCCAGTCTCGACGAGCGCCAGGCCGAGCGCGCGCAGTTCCTGCTCTCGCAGGTCGGCGATGCACTGGCGCCGAGCAATTTCCTGTTCGGCAATCCGGTCGCGTTGCGCAAGGTGAAGGAAACCCGTGGACTGAGCCTGGTGCGCGGCGCGAAAAATCTGATCGGCGATGTATTGAAGAAACGGCCGATTCCCTCGCAGGTCGACGAAAAGGCGTTCACCGTCGGCGGCAATCTCGCGGTGACGCCCGGATCGGTCGTGCTGCGCACCGAGATGTTCGAGCTGATCCAGTACGCGCCGCAAACCGCGCAGGTGCGTGAGCGTCCGATCCTGGTCGTGCCATCGATCGTGAACAAATTCTATGTGTTCGACCTGGCGCCGGGGCGCAGCATTTTCGAGCATTTCATCAAACAGGGTTTGAGCGTATTCGTCATCGTCTGGCGCAACCCGCAGCGCCGCCACGACCGCTGGGGCATGCCCGAATATCAGGACGCCGTCGATGCAGCGGTCGACGCAACCTGCGCGATCGCCAAGGTGAAGGACGTGAACCTGTGGGCGGTATGCGGAGCGGGTCCAGTCGCGGTGGCGCTCGCCGGCTATTACGCCGCGGCCGGCAGGCGCAAGATTCATTCGCTGATGCTTGTCGTGTCACCGCTCGACATGAGCGCGATGTCGCAGGCACCCGGCATCGGCGCCTTCGTCGACAAGCAGCCAATGCCGACGCCGCAGCCGCTGAAGAAGGCGCTGCGCAAGCAACGCATGAGCGCCAAGGAATTTACCGTGCTGTTCGCCATGCTGCGCGCCAACGAGCTGATCTGGCACTACTGGGTCAGCAACTATCTGCTGGGCAATTCGCCGTCGGCATTCGACGTGCTGTACTGGAACAGCGACGGCACCGGCATGACCGCGCAGTTCAATCACGATTTTGCCGAGTTCGTTGAGGCCAATCCCTTCGTCACGCCGGGTGCGATGAAGGTGCACGGCAAGGCGATCGCCGATCTGGCCAAACTCGGCATCGACAGCTATGTACTCGGCGCGGCCAACGATCATCTGTGTATCTGGCAGGGTGTGTATCGCAGCGCGCAGCTGCTCGGCAAGCGCAGCCAGTTCGTCCTCGGCAACAGCGGGCATATCCAGACCATCGTGTGTCCGCCCGGCAATCCGAAGGCGAGCTTCTGCACCAACAAGAATCTGCCCGCCACCGCCGAGGCATGGCTGCAAAGCGCCGAGCGCCATCCCGGCAGCTGGTGGGATCACTGTGTCGCCTGGACAACGGCGCGCGCGGGTGCACTCGTGCGCGCTCCAAAATTCGCCGGCAACAAGAAATTTCCGCCGCTTTGCGCAGCGCCCGGGGTCTACGTGCATGAGCGCGTATAGGACGCCCGCCCATGCTCGTCATTCCCGCGTGCTCTTGGCGGGAACCCAGAGTCTTTGCCTTCTGCGGCGCAAGGTACTGGATTCTCACTTTCGCGGGAATGACGAGCATGTTCTTCGGGACGAGCAAGCCGTTCGGCGCTTGCGGGACGAGTCGTGAGCGAAACCATCAGCACTCCCGCCAAACCTCTGTCCACGCGGCCGATGCAGATTCGCCAGGTGGATACCTGCGGTACGACTCTGCGCGTGGCGATCTGGCCGGGCAAGAGCAAACGCACGCCGCTGCTGTTGTTCAACGGCATCGGCGCAAGTCTGGAACTGCTGGCGCCGTTCGCCGACGCGCTGGGCGATATCGAGACGATCGCGTTCGATGTGCCCGGCACCGGCGAATCGTCGTTGCCGCCGATTCCGTATCGGATGTGGATGCTGTCCATGCTCGCATCGCGCGTGCTGACCATTCTTGGCTACGACCGCATCGATGCGCTCGGCGTTTCCTGGGGCGGAGCGATCGCGCAGCAATTCGCGCTGCAGAATCCGCGCCGCTGCCGTCGTCTGGTTCTCGCCGCGACCTCGCAGGGTTTTCTGATGCTGCCCGGCAAGCTATCGGTGTTGGCGAAATTTTTCACTCCGCGGCGCTTCAACGATCCGGTATTCCGGCGTGCGGTCGCCGGCGAAATCTATGGCGGCAAGGCGCGCCGGCATCCAGCCCTGATCCGCGAATTCCGCAAGACCAGCAGGCTCGGTTATCTGATGCAGCAATTCGCGATCATCGGTTGGACGTCGGTGCCATGGCTGCCGCTGCTGCGCCAACCGACCCTGATCATGGCCGGCGACGACGACCCGGTGATTCCGCTGGCCAACGCGCGGCTGATGACCAAGCTCATCCGCAACAGCCGCCTGCATGTGTTCAACGACGGCCATCTGTTCCTGCTTTCGGACGCGGCCGAAGCCGGTCGCGTAGTGCGGGATTTTCTCAACCTCAAGCAAGCCGCCTAGGGGAATACGCGTGAAGAAACTGGATGGCAAAGTTGCCTTGATCTCCGGTTCGGGCCGCGGCATCGGCCGCGAAATTGCGCTCAAGCTGGCGCGCGAGGGCGCACGCATCGTGGTCAACGATCTGGATCCTGCGCTGGCCAATGAAACGGTCGATGCGGTCAAAGCTGCCGGCTCGACTGCGGTCGCCTGCGTCGGCAGCGTGACCGAGGCCGATTTCGGCACGCGCTTCATCGGCAGCGCGATCGACACCTTCGGCGGCGTCGACATCATCGTCAACAACGCCGGCTATACCTGGGACAACGTGATCCAGAAAATGACCGACGAGCAGTGGTACGCGATGATCGACGTGCACATGACCGCGCCGTTTCGCATTTTGCGCGCCGCCGCCGACTTCATCCGGCAAAAAGCCAAGGAAGAAGCCGCGGCCGGACAGGAAACGTTTCGCAAGGTGGTGAATATCTCCTCACTCGCCGGCGTCGGCGGCAATGCCGGACAGATGGGCTACGGTGCGGCCAAAGCCGGCGTCAACGGCATGACCCGCGTGCTTGCGAAGGAATGGGGACGCTTCAAGGTCAACGTTAATTCGGTCGCCTTCGGCCTGATCCGCACGCGGCTGACTGAGGCGCCGGCGAGCGGCGGCGGCGCGATCAAGGTCGAGGGCCGCGAGATCAAGGTCGGCGTCAATCCCGACGTGCTCAAGACCATGGAGGCCGGCATCCCGCTCGGCCGCGGCGGCACGCCCGAGGAAGCGGCGGGCGCCGTGTATCTGTTCTGCATTCCCGAATCCAACTACATCAGCGGCCAAGTGGTCGTGTGCAGCGGCGGTTTCATGTTTTAGCAATAAAGACGTTTATACGGTCAAACCAATCATAGCGACAATCAGGAGAAGGAAATGAGCGACAAGAAACCAGTGGTCATTTACGGAGTGACCGGCTACACCGGGCGCCTGGTTGCCGAGTACCTGCGCGAGCACCGCGTGCCGTTCATCGCCGCCGGGCGCGATGGCAAACGCATCAAGGAAGTGCTCGATAAGATACCGGGCATCGAGAACGCCGAATACGATATCGTCGAAGTCGAACACACCACTGCTGCGCTGACCAACCTGCTCAAGGGCAGCAAGGTGCTGTGCAATATGGTCGGACCGTTCATGACGTACGGGCCGGAGGCGGTCGACGCCTGCCTGGCCGCCGGCGTGCATTACACCGACACCAATGGCGAGCAGAACTGGATGCTCGATTGCGAACAGCGCTGGGGTGCGAAGTTTGCGGCCAAGAACCTGTTGCTCGCTCCGGGCATTGCGCAAATGTATACGACCGGCGAAATCGCCGCGAATATCTGCCTGGAAACGTCGGGACTCGACACCCTCGACATTCTGGTGCTGTGGAAGGGCTTTCCGACCTATGCCTCGACGCAAACCATCTTCAGTATTCTCACCGCCGATTTCTATTACCTGGAACAGAATCAGTACGTGAAATGGCAGCCCGGCGCCAAGGCCGAAGTGGTCGTGCCGGGGCAGCACCAGACAGCGCTGGCCTTGCCGTGGGGCGGCACCGCGCATCCGGTATGGTTCAAGAACGACCCACGCGTCGCCAACTGCAAAGTGATGGGCGGTGTGTTCGAGCGCACGGTGATGGACGGCGTCGTCGCGTTGAATCAGGTGATCGACGAAAAGATCAAGCCGCTGCCGCCGGCCCAACAGCAGGTGGAACTGTCGAAGATGGCCGCGAGCATGCAGGCCGGCATGCCGCCGCGCGAGAATCCGCGCATCAACATCTCGGTCGATTCCGTGCACGCGAGCGGCCCGCTCGGGCGCGCGCATTGCGTGATCCACGGCAACTGCAACTACAAGCAGACCGGTCTGCTGCAAGCCTACGCTGCGTATCACCTGATTCAGGCGCCGCCCAAGCGCTATGGATTCGCTTCAGGCTGCCAGGCGTTTGGCCATCGCGAACTGCTCGGCGTGATGCAGAGCTTTGGTCTGGTCGGCAAACCCGAGCTTGCAGTTCACTCGGTTGCGGCACATGCCTAAGCGCAACGCAGGTGTGGAGAAGCAGTGACCACGGCTGCGGTCAATCGCCGCATCGTTCTCGCCCGGCGCCCGCATGGTGCGCCGGCGGCCGAGGATTTTCGTCTGGAGTCGGTTGAAATTCCGACTCCGGGCGACGGCGAGGTGTTACTGCGCACGCTGTATCTCTCGCTCGATCCGTATATGCGCGGGCGCATGAACGAACGGCGCTCGTACGCGGAGCCCGTTGCTATCGACGCGGTCATGGTCGGCGGCACGGTCTGCCGTGTGGAGACCTCGCGACATGAGAGCTTCGCGCCCGGCGATCTCGTACTCGCCTACAGCGGCTGGCAGGAGTACGCGGTCGCGAAGGCAAAGAGCGTACATAAATTGTCCGCGGCGATGGAGCATCCGTCACATGCGCTGGGCATTCTCGGCATGCCGGGCCTGACTGCCTATATGGGGCTGCTCGATATCGGCCAACCCAAGTCCGGCGAGACCGTCGCCGTCGCTGCCGCCACCGGCCCGGTGGGCTCCACGGTTGGCCAGATCGCCAAACTGCATGGTTGTCGCGCGGTTGGTATCGCCGGCGGCAAGGAGAAATGCGATTACGCCGTCGCCGAACTGGGTTTCGATGCCTGCTTGGATCATCAGCGCGAGGATCTCGCGCAGCAACTGGCGGCCGCCTGTCCGCAAGGCATCGACGTGTATTTCGAAAACGTCGGCGGCGCCGTGCTCGATGCCGTGCTGTCGCTGCTCAATGTGGGCGCGCGCATTCCGCTGTGCGGATTGATCGCCTACTACAACCTCGACCGCACGCCGGTCGGCATCGACCGCGCGCCGCGCCTGCTCAGCAGGATTCTCGAACGACGAGTGAAGGTGCAGGGCTTCATCAGCAGCGATTATGGCGCGCGCAACGCCGAGTTTCAGGCCGCGATGCAGGCTTGGCTGGCCGCTGGGAAAATCAGGTATCGCGAAGACATCATCGACGGCTTGCAGCACGCGCCGCAGGCCCTGATGGGTCTATTGCGCGGCGACAATTTCGGCAAGCTGATCGTGCGTGTCGCGGAGTGAACTCACCCGCTGGTCACGCAGCGGTAGCTGTGCGGCGTCGTCTTCAGAAAGCGCTGGAACACGCGCGTCATATGGCTTTGGTCGGAGAAACCGCTTTGGCTGGAAATATCCTTGATCGGCAACGACGTGCGCGTCAGCAGGCGCTGCGCGCGCTCGATCCGCATCTTCAGCACGTAGGCATGCGGCGGTACGCCGAAGCGCGTCTTGAACTGGCGCAGGAAATGCGAGGAACTGGTGTGGGTGACCGCGGCGAGTTCTTCCAGCGACAGCTGGCGGTCGAGATTTGTCTCGATATAATCGTTAAGCATGCGCGCCTGCATATGCGAAAGCCCCTGCATCGTTCGCGGCTCGCGCAGCGACACGTTCGCGTATTTGCGCAGCAGATGCACGCAGACCTGCGTCGCCACCGCATCGACGTAAAGGCGGCCGCCGAGGTTGTTGGTCTGCACTTCTTCGGCGATCGCGACGAGCGCGCGGTTCATCAAGCCGTCGTCGGTACGCAGCACGTCCTGCAGTTGCACATCGTGGATGTCGCGATCGAGCGCATCGGCGGAGACCTTGTTCAGCAGTTCCTTGGTCAGGTACAGGTGGATGACTTCGATCGGTGCGTCCCAGCACCAGTGACATTCTTCGGCGCGGGTGAGGATCGAGACATCGCCCGGCCCGGCGCGTTCGCTCTGCCAGGGACCGTCGACACGGCGACGCATCCGGGTTACACCCTGGCGGAACGCGACGATCACGAAATCGCGCAGCGGCGGCACCGACACATCCGATTTGTCGTACCGGTACGAGCGCAGGCTCATATCGTCCCAGCCCAGCTGATCGCTGCCGAGCAGCACTTCGCCGGGGACCCACTGGCGCAACAGATCTGGCGTAACGAGCTCAGTCATCCGAAGAAAGGCGATCCATTGGGCGTGATGCGCGAGTGTGCTGTCCGCGGTCGGAGCGGGCAATGTGCAGTGCAACAAAGTAGAGTCTGCACGCGTGGCGGGGCGTACGCAACAGCGACTAGACCAGGAACCACCGGGACATCGAGATGAACCTTCGACACAAGACCCTCTTTATCACCGGCGCCAGCCGAGGCATCGGCCTTGCGATTGCGCTGCGCGCCGCGCGCGATGGCGCCAACATCGCGATCGCAGCGAAGACCGCGACGCCGCATCCGAAGCTCGAAGGCACGATCCACAGCGCCGCGGCCGAGATCGAAGCCATTGGCGGGCGTGCGCTGGCGCTGGTCGTCGACGTGCGCGACGAGGTCGCGGTCGAGCAGGCGATCGCGCAGACCGCTGCGCATTTCGGCGGCATCGACATCCTGGTCAACAACGCCAGCGCGATATCGATGACCGATACGCAGGCGACCGACCTCAAGCGCTACGACCTGATGCAGTCGATCAACACACGCGGCACCTTCCTGTGCAGCAAGGCGGCCTTGCCGCATCTGCGCGCGGCGGCCAATCCGCACATCCTCACGCTGTCGCCGCCGCTCGACATGCAGGCGAAATGGTTTGCGCCGCATGTCGCCTACACGATCGCGAAGTTCGGCATGAGCCTGTGCACGCTGGGCCACGCCGAGGAATTCCGGCAGTACGGCATCGCGGTCAATTCGCTGTGGCCGCTGACCGCGATCGACACCGCGGCGGTGCGCAATAAATTGCCGGACTTCGCCGCAGCGAGCCGCAGCCCGGCGATCATGGCCGACGCGGCCTATGTGATCCTGACCAAACCGGCGCGCGAAGTCAGCGGCAATTTCTTCATCGATGAGGACGTGTTGCGCGCGCAGGGCCGGACCGATTTTTCGATGTACGCGCCCCGGTCCGGTGCCAAAGCGGAACTCGATTTCTTCATACCGGACGAGATTGCTGCGCGCTATGGCTAGGCGTCAGGTCATCGCGTCGGTCATAGCCGCTCGACGATGGTGACGTTCGCCATGCCGCCGCCTTCGCACATCGTCTGCAGGCCGTAGCGTTTTTTCTGCCGATGCAATGCGTGTACCAAAGTCGTCATCAACTTTGTACCCGAGCTGCCAAGCGGATGGCCGAGCGCAATGGCTCCGCCGTGCACATTCAATTTCGCTACATCCGCGCCGGTCGCCTGCAACCACGCCAGCGGCACCGAGGCAAACGCTTCGTTCACCTCGAACAGGTCGATGCTGCCCATGCTCAGGCCGGCTTTCTGCAACGCGTGCGCGGTGGCGGGAATCGGCGCCTCCAACATGATCACGGGATCGTGGCCGATCACGCTCATGTGATGGATACGCGCCAGCGGCGTGACGCCCAGTGTTTTCAGACCACGCTCATTGACGACCAGCAGCGCCGATGCGCCGTCGCAGATCTGGCTGGCCGACGCGGCACTGATACGGCCGCCTTCCGCAAGCAGTTTTACCGATTGAATCTGTTCGATGGTCGCATCGAAGCGAATTCCCTCGTCCACGCGATGGCTGACAACGGTTCCGTCGGCCTGCGCGATATCCAGTGGAAGTATTTCATCGGCGAAGCTGCCGTTCTGTGTCGCCGCAGCTGCCTTGCGGTGACTTTGCAACGCATACGCATCGAGATCGTTTTTCGACAGATCGTATTTGCGCGCCATCATTTCCGCGCCGGCGAACTGGCTGAATTGGACGCCCGGATAGCGCCGTGCCAGTCCGGGGCTGACATAGGTGCCGAGTCCGGCTTTTTCCGCGAGGCTGGTGGATGAAAACATCGGCACGCGCGTCATGCTTTCCACGCCAGCCGCGATCACGATGTCCATCGTGCCCGACATGACCGCCTGTGCGGCGAAGTGCAGGGCCTGCTGGGAAGAGCCGCATTGGCGGTCGATCGTCGTTCCCGGCACGCTCTGCGGAAAACCCGAGGCCAGCAGGGCGCTGCGGGCGATGTTCATGGCCTGTTCGCCGATCTGCATGACGCAACCGAAAATCACGTCCTCGACGATCAGCGGGTCGGCATCCACGCGTCTGACGACTTCGTCGAGCACCTTGGCGCCCAGGTCCGCCGGATGCCAGCCGGCGAGCCGGCCGCCACGCTTGCCGCCGGCGGTGCGAACTGCAGCAACGATATACGCTTCCATCGATCCGAATTCCTCAGCCGGGCATGTTCCGACGCTTAGCCTAGACGCGGGTAGGGCAGGTGTATTGAATGATCCAAGCGCTGCCTTTGAACAATATCGCGATCCGGCGATGGATCGTGGCGAGTTGTGATGTGCGCCAAGATCAACATGGCACCTTTCAGCGAACGATAACAGCCGCTGTGCTCTACTCTGGCCTCACCTTCCGTGGGGAAGGAGCATGCGTTGCTGCACGTCGCTATGCTTCGCAGTTTGGTGCACGCTGGCTTGCACCAGCCCCGCGTGTGCGCAGCAGACGCCTGACTCACTATCGTTGTCCACCTCGACAACCGCTGCCAGTCTGACCGACACCTCGACACCGACAAACTCCGCAGGCCATCCAGCGGGACCGGAAAGTCTCGTTTCGATCGACTATCTCAAATTGATCTGGGCGGACGCCAGGGAAACGGCCACCGAACCCTTGCGCTGGGATGGCGACGACTTGCGCAACGCCGGCCTGATCGGTGGCGGTCTGGTACTGAGCATGGTGTTTCTCGACAAACCGATTCGCAACGACGCCCAACGCAACCGTTCGCGTTCCGCTGACCGGTTTTTTGTCGACATCCAGAAATTCGGCACCAAGCAATACGGGTTGCCGGTGCTTGCCGGTTTCTATGCCTACGGCGAATTTGCCGACGACTATGAATCCAAGACGGTTGCGCTGGACGGCCTCTCGGCCAGCGTCATCACGGCACTGATAACGTCGTCGATCAAGGGCGTGGTCGGTCGAGCGCGGCCGAACACCGGGCTTGGACCGCACCACTTCAGTCCGTTCCAGGGCGACTACTCATTTCCGTCCGGTCACGCGACGGGTGCGTTCGCCTTCGCCTCGGTGATTGCGTCGCACTACGACTCCACTTGGGTCGACGTCACCGCGTATGGAATTGCCGGGCTGGTTGGCGTTGCGCGCATCGAGCAGGATGCGCATTGGACCTCCGATGTAGTCGCCGGCGCCTTGATCGGCGGACTCGTCGGCCATCATCTGGTCGAGTTCAATCGAGAAATGCGCGCGCGCGGCATCGCAATGATGCCGACGGTCGGTACCGACGGACGCGAACTGACGCTGACCTGGGAGTTCTAAAAGCGCTCAGAGATCGAGAGTCAGGAGGGGCTCGAGAGTCGCGTCGGCCTCGGAGAAGTAGTCAGACTCCGGCTCCAAATCCGGCGCGGTCCCAGTCTTCAGCGGACCCAACGCCACCTCGCCGATCTTGCCCCGCAGCCACGGTACGCCATTCCATGACCGCACGGCCTCGAAACCCTCGGGGATGTCGAGGCATCCGTTGAGGCTCGAATCCTGCTCTACCAGATAATCGACACCGACCAGATGACTATCGTTGGTACCGTGATCCGTGCAACCGCAGGTAAACGTCCAGTCGCCGTGTTCGCGCACCACCAGCAGAACCGGGCGCGTGCCCTCAAACACATGCGAGCAGGTGAATGTCACCAGCTTGTCCGGTTGAACCTCATGCTCAATTTCTATTGGCGTCACGCGGGCAACGGCGAGAGTGTTCATAGGCTCGTCAGTGGTTTGCGATATTTGGATGCACTGGTATTCCCAGCAAGCTCAATGCCAATCAGGAAACCCGGGCATTCTGTGCAATGGATCACAACCTTGGGGGCACCAGCTGCAAGTTCACGCGTCCGCGGGCGTCACAGATGACCGGTGGCGTCACTTCAGCTCACGTATACCTCGGATGCGTATTTGGATAACGCATCCGGGTGGCATCAATGCAGCGAGAAATCCACGCGCGTGGTCTTGCCCTGATCGTCAATCCCCTTTGCATCGAACTTGGGCGCGCGCAGGAAAAGACGCTTGTCGTCGATCTTGCCGTGAAGGAACAGACGCACGGCGTCGGCGCGACGTTGCGCAAGCTGACGCAGGGCGTTTTCATCGACCGGCATATTGGTTTCCAACATCTTGCGCATATCGTCGGCCGGCTGCGACTTGGTCAGACCGATCAGGTTGCGCTCCTTGGGGAAAGACGCATGTTTGTAGGCACGCTCCAGATAACGCTGCGTTTCTTCCGGCGTCAGCGGCGCTGAAGCCGCATTGCTGCTGTCGGCGGACGCGTCGCCTTTTCCCTTGTCGCCATTGTCGTCTGCCCACTCCTGGTGAATCAGATCGTCGACCATCACCTGACGCAAGCCGGCTTCGTCGTGGGCGGGGTCCACGCGGCCGATGATGTCCAGATTCAACGAAGGGCGGTCGGTCAGCGCGGTGACAATCTGCGCGAGTTTCGCCTTGGCCGCGTTGTCGAGCAGAGCGGAGCCTGGCGCGAACTCGACGTAGCCCAAATCCTGCGCGCCCCCGCCACCACCGCCGCCGAGCGCGGAGGCGAGCAGACGAAACGGCGCTGTCGCCGCCTTGGCGATCAGATTGCCGAAGGCACGCCAGATCATGCCGCCGAGGCTGAATTGCGGATCGTCCAGGGAGCCGGATACCGGTACGTTTACATCGATCTCGCCGCGCGAGTTCTTTAGCAGCGCGACCGCCAGCTTCACCGGCAGATGGCTGACGCCGGGACTTTCGACGCGATCGCCGAAGGTAAGCTGATCGATGAACAAATGATTGTCGGCCGTGAGCTTGCCCTGATCCAGCAAGTAGCTCACGTCGGCGTTGAGCCGGCCTTTCTCGATCGGGTAGCCGGTGTAGGTGCTTGAGTAGGCGCTCAGGTGGGTCAGCTCGACGCCGACTGCCTTGCCTTTGATATCCAGAAACGCGACTGGCGCGAGCGGATTGATGCTGCCGTCGATGTTGACCGGCGCGCTGTCGTCGAGCTGGCCTTGCAGGGTGACCGGTGCGGGCGGCCCGCCGCTGGTGCCGAACGCGCCGATCTTGCCCGCGAGTTGGGTGATGTTCGCGGTGTAATTTGGCTTGATGAAGTTGTCCGTGTAGTTGAGCCGGCCGCGCGTCAAGGTGATCGTGCCGACTTGAATCGCGGCGGCCGGTGTGGTGGCCGCGTTCGTCGTTGCGGCCATGGGCACCGCCTTCGGTGCGACAGGCGCGGGCGCTGCATGCGCAGCCGCCGTCGAGGCATCCTCCGCGCGCGTCACCGACACCGGCTGCACAGCGCCACTGCCGGAAACATCGGCGAGGTTGAGCCGGCCATTGGCATTCATGATCACGCGCGCATAGAAGTCGCTCAGCCCGATGTCGCCCAGACTCAAGCGCAGCGGGCCTTGGTCAAGCTGCAAATCGATGCCGCCGACACTCAGCGTGCGGAAGGTCAGGAAATCGTCGCCGCTGAGTTTGTCCTGCACGCGCACCCGACTCAGCCCCGCGCGACCGCGATAGGCGAGTTTGAGTGGCGCGCCGCCGGCGTAGTGCAACTGGCCGTCGCTGGTGAGCTGCGCCTGAGCGACGCTGACGTTGAGCGGCGCCGCAACGTAAGTTTGCAAGCCGGCCAGCTCGAGGTCGCGCGTCTTGATCTTGAAGTCGGCCTTGAGCGGTTCTGGCTGAACACTGCCGCTGAAGGCGAAATCGCCCTTGCCGATGGCGCCGGATAACGCCAGCTTGAGCGGCCGTTGCAGCTTGTCGGAAAGTCCGCCGACCTCAGCCTTGATCGCCTTGATAACCAGTTCGACCGGCTTGCCTGCGGACAGGTCTTTCAAGTTGATCGCGCCGTTATCGAGGGCGAAACGCTCGATGCTCCAATGCCAGGTCGGCGCGCGCGTTGTATTCTTCGGTGCCGGCGCGCGCTTCGTGCTCGCCGGCGCGGCCAGGCTGGCCAGATCGAACTTGCCATCGCGACCGCGCTGCGCATTTACCACCAGTCCATGCAGCACGATGTCGCCCTGGCTTGCCTCGGCGGCGGCGAGATCGAAACGCGTGAGCGCCACGTCGAGCGCGCTCCACGAAACCTGCGCCTGTTTGCTACCGTGCTCGCCGATGGCCACATCGCGCAGGCTCAGCGTGGCCGGTTCGATATGCAGATTGAAAACGCCATGCCAGTCGGCAAAAAAACTGCCGTCGGTATCGATCCGGCCTTGCTGGATATTGGCCGCGAGATTCGGCGCCGCGAGTACTTGCAGCGGTGCAAGGCCGACGCCTTTCAGGCTCAAGGTACCGGTGTAGCGGCTTGCCGCAATATCCAATTTCCCGCGCGTCGCGAGCGTGCCGCCATTAAGCTGGCCGCTGACATCGACCGCCGCCGCGCCGTTGAGCGTGTTGAGACCGGCGATTGAACCTGCGAGTGCCGCAAGCGTTGCAGTCGCAGGCGCAGCGCCGGTGCTGTCCGTATAATCGAAGCGGCTCGCACTCAGTGCCAGATTGGCGATCGCGACTTCGGTCGGTGCCGACTTCAAGGCCTTGGGACTTGCCGGTTTGACGTTGTTGCCGATCAGCGCATCGAAATTGCTGTGGCCACCCGTGCGCATTGCATAGTGCAGCGCGGCTTGATCGAGCTTGACTGCGCCCAGACGATAGCGCGAAATCAGCGGCTGCACGTCGGCGAGTCCGGCGCTGGCATGGCCGATTTCGGCAATCGGCGCGTGGTCGTTGTCGGTCAGCGCAAAGTCGTCGACGGCCAGCGTGCCGCTCAATGTCAGCTGCGGCGCAGCCTTGCTCTCGATGAAGCGCAATTGCAGATCGCCCGAGAGCAGGCCGCGCGCAATCGTCACCGGCAATTGCGCCGGCACGTAGCTCAGATAGCGCGGCAGGTCGAGCCGGTCGAGATGGAAATCGATCGTCGATTCCAGACTGCTCGCGAACGGCTTGGTCTGGCCCTGAATGCGCAGCGGGCTGCCGTCCACGCTCATTGCCAGCAGCGGCTGCACGAACACGTTGGTGTCGCGCGGCAGGTTGGCGATAAAGGGGATGCCAATCTCGATATTCTCGACGTGATGGCTGGCGTTCAGCACCTTGTCGTCAAATCGGATGTCGCCTGCATGGACAACGATATTCGACAATGAAAAGCGCGCAGGCTCGGCGTCCGCTTTTGCCGGCGCGCCCGCAAAGCGATCGAGCAGATCGGAGAAATTGAAACGCTGCGCGGCGCTGCGACTGATCGCGATGCGCGGATGCTGCACGGTGATTTCGTCGAGCACCGGCGCGAGCCGAAACAGCGAAGTCCACGAGCCGTTCACGGTGAGTTGATCGATATCGACAAAAGGCGTATGTCCGTCCGCCTCGCCGACATGCAACTGATCCGCGCCCAGCTTCAGACTGAACGGATTGAAGCGCAGCGCGCCCACCGAAACCGGCCGGCCGATCAGCGCGGCGGCGCGCGTGTCCACCCAATGCTGCAGCAAGGCCGGCACGGCGAAGAAACCGAGCAGGGCATAGACCACAAGCACAATGCCGAAGATCAGCGCGACACGGCGCACACGATGCGAGTGGCGCAGGCCAACAAGGCGTTCGCGTCCGCGAAGGGCGAGGGACTTGAGTGCGGTGATCGAGCCGGTCATGAGATTGCGTCCTTTCCCCAAGACATTTTCCCACAAGTTCCAGTGCCGAAGGTGAAGGGCGCGCACTTTGCCAGGTTGGCGGGCGTATCAAGGCACGGTTTGCAAGAGTCATTTGCGCACATACGCGAGCAGGTTGCGATATCTAGCCGCAGCACGAACCTTTCGCGTTTTGCACAGGCGGGCATGGAACCGTTCCGTATGAGCAAAAGACGCGGCAATCGCCGGGCAACGGTTTGAGCAATTCGCCACAGCCCCCGCACTCGTAGAGATAGGTGCATGAACCGGTCGGCATCACGTCGGTCTTGCAGTGGCCGCAATTGGGGCAGGTGAGCGCGGACGACAGTTGCGTAGGCACTTGCGCGGACATCTCAAATACGGACGTCTAATAGACGCTTGAGTCAAGGCGCCTCACAAGGCGGCAGGGATGTCGCGGCATCCGATCGAGCAAAAGTAAGGCGTCGTACCGTGGTACTCGATGTGGTGCTTCGCGGTCCCCGGATCGACCCGCATCTCGCAGACCGGATCGCGTTCGACATTGCTCCGGGCATCGCTCGAATCGGTACACGTCTTGCCGGTGCTCGGCGCAGAATCCGATTGAGAATGGTGACCATTCATGCGACAGCTTCGTTCTCAGATACGGCCGTAAAATAGCAATCAAATCGACGCAACGCCTCCAGCCACACCATCGCGATGCCCATCATCGCAATCGAAGAAGCCAGAGTCGCGGTGTCCGGGATAGCAAGTCCCATAACCTTTCTGAAAAACGGAACGCCGATTGCCGCGGCAAGCATTACGATCACGCCGCCGAACATGCGCGGCAACCAGGGATTTCTTGCCGTCATGCTGGCGAGCACCGAATGCGACGGGTCGCGATTCGCTAACGTCAGCAGGAAAAGTCCGAGCACCAGTGCCGTGAACACGGCCGTGCGGCTTTGCTCGGCACTCGTGCCCTGAATGACCAACAGGAAGTATCCCAGCAACAGCACGCAGGCGAATCCCAGTCCCTGAATCACGGCATACCTGAGATTGACGCTGGCGAATGGCGATTCCGACGGCGCGCGCGGTGGACGGGTCATGATGTCGGCGGCTTCGGGTTCGGCCTCGAACACTATGGAGCATGCCGGATCGATCAATAGTTCGAGCAGGACGATGTGCACCGGCATGAGCAACATCGGCCAGTGCAGCATGGCCGGAACCAGCGCCAGTGCGATGATCGGCATGTGCACGGCAAACACGAAGCGCGTGGCTTTGGTGATGTTGTCGTAAATCCGTCGACCCTGGCGGATGGCGGCGACGATGCTGGCGAAGCTGTCGTCCAGTAGGACCAGCGCAGCGGCTTCGCGCGCTACATCGGTGCCGCGTTCGCCCATGGCGATACCGACGTCGGCGGCCTTGAGTGCCGGAGCATCGTTGACGCCATCACCAGTCATCGCGACGACTTCCCCGCCCTGCCTCAATACCTGTACCAGGCGCAATTTCTGCACGGCTTGCAATCGCGCGCACAGATCAACTCGTTGCAGGCACTCACGCAACGCCCCGTCACTGAGCTTCTCGATTTCAGCCCCGGTGATGACCTCGGGCCGCTCGCTCAAGCCGACCTGCCTGGCGATAGCGAGCGCGGTCGCGGGATGATCGCCAGTGAGCATTAGGATGCGCACTCCCGCAGCACGACACTCGGCGATGGCGGCTGGAACTTCCGGACGCGGCGGGTCAACGAAACCGACCAGCCCGAGAAAATGGAAGTCGAAATCATGCTGGCTCTTCGGCGGCTGGGTCCCCTGCCAGTTTCCACGCGCCACTCCGAGAACACGCAGACCGCGTTCTGCCATCGCCACGACCTGATGCAGGATCGCATCGCTCTCGGTCGGCGTCAGATGGCACAGATCGATGACCGCTTCCGGTGCGCCCTTAGTGGCCAGTAAATGTTGTGCCATCGAGCTGCCATGGAACACCCGGGTCATGGCAAGAATGTCGCTGGAGAGTCCGTACTCGAGATCGGGAGTCCATTCAGCATGCATGTGCTCGGTGCCCGTGAGCCAGCGCAAACCAAAACTCTGGATGGCTTTTTCCATGGGATCGAACGGATCGATCGGCGCCGCCAGCATGGCAAACTCGGTGAGTTCGTGAAACAACTCGGGCAGATCATCGGCGCCTTCGTCGCGGAATACTTCACCCACTGCAGCCAGCTCTGCTACCAGCATGCGGTTTTGCGTCAGTGTGCCGGTCTTATCCACGGCCAGGACGGAGATGGCACCGAGCGCCTCCACCGCAGGCACGCGCCGGGTCAGCACTTTGTGTTTGGAGATGCGCCAGGCGCCGAGCGCGAGAAAGACTGTCAGGATGACAGGGATCTCCTCGGGCAAAATGGCCATGGTGAGAGCAATACCGGAAAGCACGCTTTCCAGGAACGCGTGTCCATCCCAGAGCCAGCTGAGCAGACAATACGCCGTGGCAAGCGTCAACCCGCCGATCGTCAGATTGCGGATCAGCTTGCGCGAGGAAAGTTGCAGCCCCGAAACCGCTTCCGTGGTCGAAGCGAGGGCCTGGCCGATGCGGCCAACCGCTGTAGCAGCAGCGATTTCAGACACCTCGGCGGTGCCGACACCCTTGGTTACTACGGTGCTGGCGAAAAGCAGGCCGCTGTCTTTGCCCGGCAATTTGGTTACCGGCATCGGCTCGCCGGACAGAAGCG
>NZ_DATBQK010000124.1:0-13867 GCF_036560865.1 Rudaea sp. | reverse complement strand
TAACCCGTCCATCCATGGACTGCGCTGACGCATCGTAGGCTGGGCTGACAAGCCCAGCGTGCTCCACCTTCAAACGTACAATTGTCGCGGAACGGAACTGCTGTCTCTTGAATGCTGGGCTTGTCAGCCCAGCCTACGTGTCGCCAAGCACAGCCTACGACACCGTCCGTAACCGCAAGAGCCCAGAGAATGGATAGCAAATGACTGAAATAGACAGAGATACGATCAAATGCGTCTTGATGGGAACGGAGGACGCGGTGATTCAGCATCGGTTCGTCGAACGATACTCAGATCAGCTCGAACAGTTCCTGGACCACATGGCAATTGCCTTTACTGAATGGCGCAATCTTGATGCGCAAATTTCGAAGGATGTGCCAGGTGCTCACGTGTCGGCATTTATTTATGGCGCGTTCCATCCACATGTTGTGGCTATGAAGTTACTAATTAGCGGTTTGCTGGTTCCTGCTGGGAATTCTCAGCGTTACGTGCTGGAGAGTTTGGCGGCAGCATTGCTCTTTTCAAAACCGGCGCTTGGCTTTTTACAGCGCCACATAGACAATCAATATTCGCCTTCGAAGGCGGTTAGAGACGTTCGAAAATACGCAGATGATTTGAATTTGAGCCTTAATCGAACGTCTCTGGATATGCTTGAGCGCCAGTCAAAGCTCTACAGTAAGGCGAGTCATCCAACTATGTTTTCTTTCGCTTCGTTCATAACACACGACGGAGAAAAGTCTGTGCACGTGCTTGGCGGGTGCTTCGATCCGGGTAAGGAGTTTGTCTACAATAAAGAGATTGCGTCCCGCGTCAGCCTTGCCTCGATTTTTCCTAACATCGTTCAAGGTGTGAGACGAAACTATTGTGGCGCAGCATAGAAGCAGTTTTTAGTTGAACTCTAGTCACCTGTTCAAGCGCAGTCCATGGATGGACGGATTCGTGGAAGAAACGGCGCCTTTCGCGGCGCCGAGCATCGCAGGCTGCGGCGGTTAATGCCCGCAGGGGCACGCGCACGATGCGCGTGCGTGAGCGAACGCACAGGGATGTGCGTCAAGCGAACCCCGCCGCAGCCGAGAAGCACAGGGGATTCTGATTCGCACGATGCGAATCAGAACGCCGCGTCTGGCGCCTGGCCTTTTGCCTACTTTTGGGCAATGCCAAAAGTAGGGCGCTCGCCGCAGGCGAGTGAAAGCTCTGCTCTTGAGAGGGATAAGCAAAGACACTGGATTCCGGCTTTCGCCGGAATGACGAGCGAAGAGGAAGTTACTCGCCGAGCGTCAGCAGCGAAGCATTGCCTCCGGCGGCGGTGGTATTCACAGTCAAAGTACGCTCAGTCACGAAGCGCAGCAGGTAATGCGGCCCGCCGGCCTTCGGCCCAGTCCCGGACAAGTTTTCGCCACCGAACGGTTGCACGCCGACCACGGCGCCGATCTGGTTGCGGTTGACGTAGCAATTGCCCACTTTTGCTCTTTGTACAATATGTGCAATTGTGGAATCGATGCGGCTGTGGATGCCGAGGGTGAGGCCGAAGCCGGTTGCGTTGATCTGGTCGATCACGGCATCAAGTTCGTCGGCCTTCCAGCGCAGCACGTGCAGGATCGGGCCGAACACTTCATGGGTGAGTTGTGACAGTGACTTGAGCTCGTACGCGCGCGGCGCGAGGAAAGTGCCGTTGGCGATTTCGGGTCCGACGGCGACTTGCTTGATCAGCCTGGCTTCGCTGTCCATGCGCTCGGCGTGGTCGGCGAGGCTCTTGCGTGAGGGCTCATCGATCACCGGGCCGACATCGGTGGAGAGCAGGCCGGGATCGCCGACCTTTAGTTCGTCCATCGCGCCAGACAACATCGTGATGACCTTGTCGGCGATATCGTCCTGCACGAACAGTACGCGCGCGGCCGAGCAGCGCTGGCCGGCGGAGTCGAATGCGGAGGCGACGGCGTCCTTGACCAGTTGTTCGGGCAGCGCGGACGAATCGGCGATCAGTGCGTTCTGGCCACCGGTTTCGGCGATCAGCGCGGCGATCGGCGCATTGCGCGCGGCGAGCGTGCGGTTGATCGTCCACGCGGTTTCGGTCGAGCCGGTCATACATACGCCGGCGACCTCGGGTCTGGTCAGCAGCGTGTTGCCGATCATCGAGCCCTTGCCCGGCACGAACTGCAGTACGTCTTCCGGCACGCCGGCTTCGTGCAGCAATTTCACCGCGGCATGACCGATCAGCACGGTCTGGTCGGCGGGCTTGGCGATCACCGCGTTGCCCGCGGCGAGCGCAGCGACCACCTGGCCCATGAAGATCGCCAGCGGGAAGTTCCACGGGCTGATGCAGACGAACACGCCGCGTCCATGCAACGAGAGTTGATTCGATTCGCCGGTCGGGCCGGGCAGCGCGTCGGGCTGGCCCATGAGCTTGCGCGCGACACCGGCGTAGTAGCGGCAGAAGTCGGCCGCCTCGCGAACTTCGGAGATCGCGGCGGGCAGCGTCTTGCCGGCTTCGCGCACGAGCAGGGCGACGAACTCGGCACGCTGCTGTTCGAGCAGGTCGGCGGCGTATTCAAGCACCTTCGCGCGCGAAGCAACCGGCAGATGATCCCACGCCGGCTGCGCGGCGACGGCGTTGCCGAGTGCACGCTCGACCGTGGTCGCGTCGGCTTGCTGCTTGGTGCCGATCACACGACGCCGATCGGACGGATCGGTGACGCTCTGCTTTTCGCCGCTCGGTTTGGCGCCCGGCACCAGCGGCGCTGCGTTCCAGTTGGTCGGAGCGTTCGCGACCGCCTCAGCGAGTGCGCGCAGTTCATTGTCGTTGCCGAAATTCACGCCCATGGAATTCTTCCGTTGTAAACCAAACATGTCGATCGGCTGGGGGATACGCGGATGCGGTTTGCTGGCAAAGCCGCGCACGATATCGACCGGATCGGCGACCAGATCCTTGATTGGCAGCGATTCGTCGACGATACGATTCACGAACGAGGTATTCGCGCCGTTCTCGAGCAGGCGGCGCACCAGATACGGCAGCAGGTCCTCGTGCGAGCCGACCGGCGCATACACGCGGCAGGGCACATTCAGATGCCGGGTGCCGATCACCTCGTCGTACAGGTCCGCGCCCATGCCATGCAGGCGCTGGAACTCGAACGGACGGCCATGCGCGAGATGGAAAATCGCCGCGATCGTGTGCGCGTTGTGCGTGGCGAACGCCGGATAGAACGCATCGCCGTGTTCGAACAGGCGCCGCGCACAGGCCAGATACGACACATCGGTGTTGGGCTTGCGCGTATATACCGGATAGCCGGCGTGGCCACCTTCCTGTGCGCGCTTGACCTCCGAATCCCAGTACGCGCCCTTGACCAGGCGCACGCAGAAGCGCCGCCCGGTCTTGCGCGCCTGCTCGGCGAGCCAGTCGATCACGAACGGCGCGCGTTTCTGATACGCCTGCACGGCAAGACCGTAGCCCTGCCAGCCATCGAGCGAGGGGTCGGCATGAACTGTGGCGATGATATCGAGCGACAGTTCGAGCCGGTCGGCTTCTTCGGCATCGACGGTCAGACCGATGCCGTTCTTCTTCGCCAGTTGAGCGAGTTCGAGCAGCTTGGGCGTCAGTTCCGCATGTACGCGCGCGCGCTTGGCGACTTCGTACCGCGGATGCAGCGCCGAGAGCTTGATCGAGATGCTCGGTGCATCGAGCACGTCGCGAACGGGGCCGGCGTTCGTTCCAGACGACGCCGGCACTCCGGCATCCCTGCCGTCGCCGCGCGCACCCAATGCGGCGATGGCATCCTTGTACGCCCGGAAATAGCGTTCACCGTCCGGTGTGGTCAGCGCACCTTCGCCGAGCATGTCGTAGGAATAGCGGTAGGTGCGGTTTTCCTTTTCCGCAGAGCGGTCGAGCGCTTCCTTGATCGTCCGCCCCATGACGAATTGGTGGCCCATGATGCGCATCGCCTGGCGCACCGCGAGGCGGACCACCGGTTCGCCGGTGCGGCCGACCAGGCGCTTGAACGCACCGATGAAATTGCGCTGGGTTTCGTCGGCCAGCGAGACCAGCTTGCCGGTCAGCATCAGGCCCCAAGTGCCGGCGTTGACGAACAGCGAATCGCTCTTGCCCAGATGCGATTCCCAGTTCGCCTCGCCGAGCTTGTCGGATATGAGCTTGTCCGCCGTGGTCTTGTCCGGAATGCGCAGCAGGGCCTCGGCGACGCACATCAGCAGCACGCCTTCCTCGGAGGAAAGGTCGTACTCTCGCATGAACGACTCGACCGCCGACTGTTCGTGCGCCTTGGCGCGCACGCGCGCGACGAGTTCGGTGGCGCGCGCCAGCACCAGATCGCTCTCGACCGGCGGCAGCGCCGCCTCGCCGAGCAGTTCGTCCACCGCTTCGGTTTCGTCGCGACTGTACGCCGCGGTCATGCGCGCATGCGCGGCGTCGGGCGTGGCGGGAAGTTCGGGGCTGAGGATTTCGCTCACGGGTTGCGTAACCAAAGGCGCTGCCGGGCTGCGTAGTTTAGCAGCGCGCGCAACGCCGTAGATGTCGATTTCGGCGCCGTTGGCACGCTGGCTCGGGCCAATCTTCTCTTGTGCACGCGCCCTTGCTCGCGCAGCCGGCATCCCTATAATCGGCACGCTGGGAGGACAGAGCCATCCGCAGCAAAGAGAAAGCCACGTCGCTGGTAATTGCACATCTGGCCGGGGTTTCCCAGCCAACGGTGTCGCGCGCTCTGCGCGGCAGCCCGATGGTGAACGAGATCACGCGCCGGCGCATCGAGAAGATCGCAACGGAGCTCAATTACAAAGTGGACAAGAACGCCTCCAATCTGCGTTGTCAGCACACCGGCACTCTGGCCTTGTTGTTCTTCGAAGATCCCGCGTCGGACGACTCGCTGATCAACCCGTTTTTCGTGTCGATGCTCGCCTCGATCACGCGAGCCTGCGCGCTGCGCGGTTACGATCTGCTGATCTCGTTCCAGCAGCCGACCAACGACGACTGGCAGGCCGGTTTCGAGGAAAACAAGAAAGCCGACGGCGTCATCCTGCTCGGCTACGGCGACTATCTCGACTACCGCACGCGGCTCCAGCACATTGTCGATCGCGGCACGCATATCGTGCGCTGGGGTTCGGCGGTATCGGGCCAGGCCGAGATTTCGGTGGGCTGCGACAATTTCCAGGGCGGCCGCGATATCACCCGACATCTGCTCGAACGCGGCGCGCGGCGCATTGCGTTTCTCGGCGATGCGTTGCCGTCGTACCCGGAATTCCTCGAACGCTATCGCGGCTACGAGGCCGCCTTGGTCGAGTACGGCATCAAGCCGGACCAAAGGATGCAGGTCGGCGCGATTTCGTCCGAGCAATCCGGGCGTGCGGCGACGCAGACCCTGTTCGAGCGCGGCGGCAACTTCGACGCGATCGCCTGCGCGAGCGATCTGATCGCGATCGGCGCGATGAAGGCGTTGCAGGTGCGCGGACTGATCGTGCCCGACGACATCCTCGTCGCCGGCTACGACGATATCCCGCTCGCGGCCTTCGTCAATCCAAGTCTGACCACGGTGCAGCAGGACACCAAGATCGGCGGCGCAATGCTGGTCGAGACCCTGCTCAGGTCGATCCACAACGACGAACCGGTGGAGAACCAGACGATACCGGTCAGCTTGGTGCTGCGGCACTCCACCGACCGCGGCTGAGGCCTCCCGGCTGCGCTGAATTCGTATGCGGTAAATTGTTTGTGCGTTTGCGCATCGCTACGCTGGCGGGTGAGCGAGGGATAGCCCCGAGCACGTCAGAGCAGCCATGGCCCAGCAGCCGATCAGCGCCCAATCCCGTTTCGTGAATTCCACCAGCCTGCTGGCAGCGGCGCTCGCGTGCCTCGTGCTCGCGGGCTGCCCGGCGCCGCGCCACGACGTCGGCGCGCCGTCGACGCACGCGGTTGAACCGGCTTGTTTGCCGTCGCCGTTCGCCACGCCGTTGTTCCTGCGCGGCTCGATGAGCAATTGGGCGCTGGACGACGACTACGAATTCCAGTACCGGTGCAATTCCTACGTGCTCAACGTGAATCTTGCCGGCACGCAGAGGTTTCGCATCACCGATGCTGCCGCGACGCCGAACACGACCTTCGGTGCCGCGCCCGGCGCGGCATCGATCACCGCGCAGACGGCATTCGACTTGCGCAAGGGCTCCGACCGCGGTGGCGCGAGCGATCTGAAATTCACGTTCGCCGGCGAACACACGATCCGGCTGGCATTCGAGCGCACGCAAGACGGCGGCGTCGCGCTGCCGAAGATCACGATCGGTCAGAAAGATTTCGACGATCCGGCCGCTGCGCCGGTGACCGATCCGGTCGCGCTGAGCCTCAAGTTCGATTCGCGCGGCTTTGTCGACAAGGGGCCGTTTGGCGCAGTCACGGCGGGCACAGCGGTCGAATACAACCTGAGCGTCTTGCCGGGAGTCACGCAGGCGACCCTGGTCGTGCAGCGCCGCCGGCTCGAAGGCCCGCAGGAAGTTCTCGATTACAGCGACGTGGCGCGCGTGCCAATGACACGCACCACGCAAGGAGAGCGCGAATCTTGGCATGGCAGTTATCGCTATGCCGATATCGGCATCTACGGTTACTACTTCGAGGTCGAAATCGGCGGCAAGACCTATCTCTACGAAAACAACAACGACGCAATCTACTGGACGCGGGAAAAGGGTTCCGGCGGTCTCGGCAAAGTCGAAGGTACAGGCGATCCGCTGCAGCGCATTCGGCGCTACCGGCAAACGGTCTATCGCGAGGATTATCACGTCCCGGACTGGGCGAAAGACGTCGTCTACTACTACATCTTCCCCGAGCGCTTCCGCAACGGCAATCCGCGCAACGATCCCAAACCCGGCGTCGACGTGGACAAGGACAAGGGCATCGAGTTTCACAAGAACTGGCTCGACAAACCTTACCTGCCGCGCTCGGGCGATGGCTCCGACGACGTCTATGGCAACGATTTCTTCGGTGGCGATATCCAGGGCATCATCGACAAGCTCGACTACATCGCCGGTCTCGGCGCGAACGCCTTGTACATCACACCGATGTTCCGCGCCGCGAGCAATCACAAGTACGACACGGCCGACTACAGGAACATCGATCCGCACTTCGGCAGCAATGCCGACTTCGTGCGCCTGACGAAAGAGGCAGCCAGGCGCGGAATCCGCGTGATTCCCGATACCTCGCTCAACCACACCGGCAGCGATTCGATCTATTTCGATCGCTACGATCACTACGACAATGTTTCCGGCGGCCCGGGTGCGTTCAAGGGTGGGAAAATCCGCCCCGATTCGCCGTATGCCGACTGGTACAAGTTCGATCCGAGCCAGACCGATCCGGACAAGCAGTATCGCGGCTGGAGCGGTGCGCAGGATTTGCCGGAGCTCAACAAGGCCTCGCCGAGTTATCGCAACTTCGCGTTCGGCGCGCCCGATTCGGTGATGAAACTGTGGCTCGATCGCGGCGCTTCCGGCTGGCGCATGGATGTCGCGCCGTGGGTCCCCGACGAGTTCTGGCGTGAGTGGCGCGCGGCGATCAAGCAGAAGCGACCAGATGCGCTGACCATTGCCGAGACGCAGTTCGACGCCTCGAAGTTCTTCCTCGGCGACGAATTCGATTCGACGATGAACTACATTTTCCGCAACGCCGTGGAGGCCTACGCCAACGGCGCCAAGGCGAGCGTGGCGTATCGCAATATCGAACTCATGCGCGAGAACTACCCGCCGCAGGCGTTCTACGCGCTGATGAACCTGCTCTCCACGCACGATACCGCGCGCGCGCTGTTCGACTTCGGCTATCGCGATGAGAAAACGGACGCCGCCACGATCGCGCTGGCCAAGCAGCGGTTGCGATTGGCCGTGTTCTTCCAGATGATTTTCCCGGGCGCGCCAGCCGTGTTCTACGGCGACGAAGTCGGCGTGACCGGCGGCGACGATCCGTTCAATCGCGTGACCTATCCGTGGCCCGATCTGGGCGGCAAGCCCGACAATGACCTGCTCGCCGAGTACAAAAAGCTGATCAAGCTGCGCAAGGACCTGCCCGTGCTGCGGCACGGCTCGATCGAGGCGCCGGCGTATATCGACGAGCATGTCATCGTACTGGTCCGCCGCGGCGAGGGCTGGGCGATTACCGCGACCAACAACGACAACGCGCCGCGCACGGTGACCGTCAAACTGCCGGCGGATATGCGCGCGATGAAATTCACCGACGCGCTGACCGCCAAGGTGTCGGTCGCGACCGACGGCGCCATCGAACTGACCGTGCCTGCGCTTTACGGCAGCGTGCTGCTGGCCCAGGGCACGGCGCAGCCGAATGTGCATGTGCTGCCCACGCCGTTGACGATGCCCGGCCTGGATCGCAAGCGCACGCTCCGCGTCTACCTGCCGCCCGGCTACGACGCGTCGAAAAAACGCTACCCGGTGCTGTACATGCACGATGGGCAGAATCTGTTCGATGCGACGACGGCGTATGCGGGCGAATGGGAAGTCGATGAAACCCTGAATGCGCTGGCCAAATCACGCGGGCTCGAATTGATCGTGGTCGGCATCGACAACGGCGGCGAACAACGCATCCACGAATTGAACCCGTGGGACAACTCCAGGTTCGGCAAGGGCGAAGGCAGGCAATATATGCACTTCCTCGTCGACGTGGTGAAGCCGTATATCGACCGGAATTATCGAACCCGGCCCGACCGCGCCGACACCGCGATCATGGGCAGCTCGATGGGCGGCCTGATTTCGCAGTACGCGATCGATCGCTACCCGAATGTCTTCAGCAAGGCCGGAATTTTTTCACCGGCCTACTGGCTGGCGCCTCCGGTGTTCGATTACGTGCGCACCCGGCCGCCGCGCGCCGACGCAAAATTATACTTTTATGCGGGCGGCAAGGAGGGCGAGGGCATGGTCCCCGACATGCAGCGCATGGTTGATCTGCTGCGTGAGGAGAAGCACCCCCAGAAAAACCTGTCGGTCAAGGTGAATCCCGATGCGCAGCACAACGAGGCGGCCTGGCGTGCGGAGTTTGCGCTGGCGGTCGAGTGGCTGTTCGCCAATTGAGAGCGGTGCAGCGCGGCACGTCGGCGGCGAACGCAGCGACGCGACGCGCGGGATCGTATGATGCGGCGATGGCCAACATAGCGACGACGACCTCGCCGATCTTCAATACGAGTCCGCGCATAGAGCGGGTTGCACTGTCGGGCGGCGCGTTCTGCCTCGTGATAGACGACGCGTTGGTCGAGCCAGAGCGCGTCGCCGGTTTCGCGCTCGCGCAGGCGCGCGAATTCCGCAACGTCGACTTCAACGCCTATCCGGGCACTTACCTGATGCCGCTGCCGGAGCTGGTCGAAGCGCTGCGCGTCTTCTTCATCCAGCATTTGCGCCGCTTCTTCGACGCGCGCCGCGTCGTTTCCGCACACTGCCGCTACAGCCTGGTGACGCTGGAGCCCAACGCGCTGCGGCCGTATCAGTGGTTCTGTCATCGCGACAACCAGCGCGTGGTGCCGGGCGAATCGATCCAGGCCTCGGTGCTTTACCTGTTCCGCGACGCCGCGCTCGGCGGCACCGGCTTCTACGAACCGGCCATACCGCCGGACGCGCTCACCGCATTTTATGTCGATGCGAACACACTGTCGGTCGAAGCGTTCGCCGGCAAGTACGGCCTTGAGCCCGGTTACATTTGCGACTCCACGCGCTATTTCACCAAGATCGGCAGCGTCCCGGCGAAATGGAATCGGCTGATCTTCTACGACGGCAGCCTGCTGCATTCGGGCGATATCCGTGCTCCCGAGCGGCTCAGCACCGACCCGGCGCGCGGCAGGCTCACTTTCAACGGTTTCTTCGTCTCCCGCCGCAACGCGGCCTGACTTGCGCCAATAAAAAACCCCGCCGAGACATCCGGCGGGGTTGCATCAGGGCAGCAGTTTTTGTTTAGAACTTGTAGTTCACACCGAGCGTGACGTTGCGACCGTACAACGTGTATACCCGCGGCTGGGTATGGTCGTTGTAGAACTCCCGGTAGGGTTCGTTGAACAGGTTCTGTACCTGAAGCAGGAAGTTCAGACCCTCGTACTTGCCTGTGGGAATCGTATAGCCGAGCTGGAAGTCGGTGACGGTTTCCGCGCGGATATTATGCGTTTCGCGGTCGGCACCGAAGGCCTGGACCTCGCCAAGGAAGTCCGAACGATGATTGGCCGCCAGACGCACCGAGAAGCCGGCTTTTTCGTAATAGATCGTGCCTTGGGTGACGTATTTGGACAGGCCAGGGAAAGGCGATGACGGCGTGCCAGGTCCGTTCGGATTGATCGAACTTTGCGTATCGGCATAACTTGCCTGCACGCCGAAGCCCTCGAGCGGTTCCCACAGCACATCCAGCGGCATCGACGCAGTAAGTTCGAGACCACGCATATAGCCGCCGGTGCCATTGGTCTGCTGGCTTGATGTACCGAGATACGAGGCGGGCACGATGGTGCCGAATCCAGCCGACGACACGCCGGTAAAGTCATGCGCGCTGTTCTGGGTATAGACATAGGACTTGAGCGACTTGAAGAAATACGTCGCCGAAACATAGGCCTTGGTCTCCCAGTATTTTTCCCAGGAAAGATCGTACGCATCGGCCAGGAACGGCTTCAAGGCAGGATTGCCGCCACTGCCTTCGATTCGGCATCTGGGGATGATCGCGCCGGTGGCGGTATTGGTACATGTGGTGATATTGAGGTTGCCGGTCGGCTGTTGATTGATTCCATAATCGACGCTTGCCTTCATGTAGTCCAGGCGCGGACGCGCGAGTTCTCTGCCCGCTCCGAAGCGCAGGTAATTGTCGTCCGGCAGGCTCAGCACCAGATTCGTATTCGGCAGCACATTGCCATAGCTGGTGGTCGGCGACGTATACGAGTAGCCCTTGCCGCCGGACTGCGAAAACGCGGTCGAATTCTGCTCGGCATGCACGTACTGGACGCCGACATTGCCGCGCAATGGCAGGCCAGCCACCTCGGTATCGACGTCGGCCTTGATGTAGAAAGTACCGACCTTTTCCGTAACCGACCAGTCCTTGTTCAGGACGTCGTGTTGATTGTTGTTGTCCCTGGTCGGCAGCCCATCCGGGCCAAGGGAATATGCCTGGTTGTAAACGCAGGTCAGGTCCCAACTTACAATGCTCGGAAAGCCGACATAGCCCAGGTAGGTGGATGGAGTCAGGCAACTGCCGGGCACATCCGCCGATGCCGTCTTGCCGGCTTTAAGGTCGACGAAATACTCAAGCGAGTCGCGCGTCTTGGTGCGCTCGTTGTAGTTGATACCGGCGGCGATTTTGCTGATCGGGCCGTTGATATCGCGGCTCAGGTCGAAGCGCGCGGCTTTGAGCTCGTCGCTGGTGTTGGGGAACTTGAGATAGCCGTCCTGACCCCAGCCGCCCGAGTCGGTCAGCTTGATGATGTTCGGGTTGGCGTAGTTCAGGCCCACCTGGTAATGCGGCAAGCCGGTAGTGGTGTCCTGGCTGAAGTTCCACGTATCCGTGGCGCCGACGCTGCCGGGAACCGTGCCGGCATATTCCTCGAGCAGCGACTGTTTGCTGTTGGCCTTGGCGTAGCTCAAATCCGAGGTGGCGGTCCAGCCCTCGCCGAAGCGGAACTTGTTGTTCCAGCCGATCGACTTGATCTTGTCGTTGTGGTGGTCGAGCTCCTCGCGTAGCACCGGCTTTACGTTGGCCCAGGTGCCACTGACGAGCATGCCGTTCTGTACGACCGGATTGGACAGGATCGTACCGCTGCCCCAGGGCAGGCCGGCTTCAAAACCACCGTAGACCAGTTGCTGATTGAACTTGGAATAATACAAATCCAGCGTGCTGGTGAAGGCGTCGTTTGGCCGCCATTCCACTGTGGTCAACAGCGCATCGCGCGTGCCTTCGGTCGAATCGGCATAGACCTTGTTGCCGCCGAGTGCCTGCGCCGTGCCGCCTGCGGCGAGACCTGGCGTGCCCGCCGGAACGGTGACTCCGGTGTAACCCCACGACTCCCAGCGCGTGTCCTGCGTCGGCGTGTACAGCCGCGCGTAACCGATGGCGACACCCAAAGTGTGGTCCAGATACTGATCGATATACGAGGCATTGACACGATAGCCCTTGGAGTCGGTATTCGCATTCACGCTGCTGTTGGAAAGGGCACTGCCGCGCGCGCCGACCTGGATCACGCGCTTGTCGTAATCCAGTGGACGTACCGATTGCATGGCGATCGTGCCGGCGATGCCCTGGCCGACGAGCGCCGCGTCGGGTGTCTTGTACACGACCACGCCACTGAGCAATTCCGAGGGATATTGATCGAATTCGATGCCACGGTTGTCGCCGGTGGAAACCTGTTCGCGGCCGTTGAGCAAGGTGCCCGAGAAGTCGCCGTTGAAACCGCGCAGACTCACGGTCGATTCACGACCGCCGACACGCTGGGCAGTGAGGCCGGGCAGGCGCGCCAGCGATTCGGCAATCGAGTTGTCGGGCAGCTTGCCGATGTCCTCGGCTGAGATCGCCTCGACGATTTCATTCGAGTTCTGCTTGACCGAAATGGCGCGCTCGATCGCCGCGCGCACGCCGGTGACGGTAATTTCGCCGAGAGTGGATGCACTGTCGGCGCTCTTGTCCTTGGCGGGGGTGTTGGCGTTCTGCGCGTCCGGAGTCTTCGGCGCGGTGGTCTGGTCCTGGGCTGCGCTGCCGGTCTGATCGGCGTTTGGCAGAGCGGGACTTGCGGACTGGGCGGAGGCTGCGCCGCTCACGAGAATCGACGCAACGGCGAGCGCCAGCAAATTACGCTTGAGTACCATCTTTACCCTCCCCGGGCTGTTGTCAGTGCGGGCGCGCGTTTGATTCGGCGGGCCGTGAATGGTCAGAATTTCTTTCGTGGACGGCGAAATTCACACCGTTTTAACGTGCTGCTAGCCTAGTCGCAGAGCCGTATCCTTACAATTTTTTGCATACGTATTCATAGGTTTCCCGCATACGAATACATGCCGTCTTGGGTAGGCTTCCGGGTTCCGAACGAATCTCCGGCCGACTGGGAGTGAAGAGCATGCGATCCCGAAACCTCCGCTATCTGGCGATCGTCGTTTGCCTACTTACGTGGGTGGCCTTTCCGGCGCACGCCGCCTGGCAGACGCTGGGCGAGGTCGGGCAGAGCGCGCAAACCAGCGACGGGCTGACCCTGTCCACCGCGAGCGGTGCTGAGGTGCGCGTGTCCTTCGTCACGCCGGACATCGTGCGCGTGCGCATGAGTCCGCACGTGCCGTTTGCGGTGGATTTTTCGTATGCGGTCGAAGCCGGGACGCGGCCGGTCGTCAAATTCAGCGTCGACGATGCTGCCGATCGGACCGAGTTGCGAGCGACGAACGGCGCGCGCGTGGTCGTGCAGAAACGCCCGAACCTGCTGATCGCGGTGTACGACGCGCAGGGACGGCTTGTTGTCGCCGACGATCCGGCGCGGCCGATGGCATTCGATCCGGCCACCGGTGCGGTGGAAACCTCCAAGCGGCGCAGCGATTTCGAGCTGTACTACGGCTTTGGCGAAAAAACCATGCCGATGTCGCGCGTGGAGCAAGCCATCGTCAACTGGAACACCGACGCCGGCAACTATCCACCCGGACTCGATCCGCTGTATCAGACGATTCCGTTTTTCATCGCCTTGAACGACGGCCGCAGTTACGGCGTTTTTTTCGACAACACCTGGCGCAGCTATTTCGACATGGGCAAAACCGATCCGGCGCGCTACACCTTCGGCAGCGCGGGCGGCGAACTGAACTACTACGTGTTCATTGGCGGCGCCGAGCGCAGTCCGGCGAACGTGCTGCGCGACTACACCGCGTTGACCGGTCGCGGCGCGCTGCCGCCGATTTGGGC
>NZ_DATBQK010000123.1:0-16156 GCF_036560865.1 Rudaea sp. | reverse complement strand
TCTGGCCGGCGAGAGAGAACGCGGTGTCGCCGCCCACGGTCGCACCAATGTCAGCGCTCGCCCGCGCCGCGCCCGAATTGGCCCATATCGCGGCCAGCGCACGGGGCTGTAATTCCCGTCAGATCATTGGCGAGGAGAATCGCAGTGACGTTCGGCTTGCACCAATCGATCACGTTCAAGGTTTCTTGCACAAGCCGGAATCGGTAGGATGACCCATATGTCCAATCTCCTCGCCATCGACACCGCCACCGAAGCCTGCTCGGCCGCTTTGCTGGTCGGCGACGCACTGATTGAGCGCCGCGAACTCGCGCCGCGCCGGCACGCGGAACTGATCCTGCCGATGATCGAATCGCTGCTCGCCGAAGCGGGAATTTCGCGCCGACAGCTCGACGGCATCGCGGTCGGTCGCGGACCCGGCGCGTTCACCGGCGTGCGTCTGGCGATCTCAATCGCACAAGGCCTTGCGCTCGGTCTGGACTTGCCGGTCGTGCCGGTATCGTCGCTGGCCGCGCTCGCGCTCGATGCTCCAGTCGAGGCTGAACAGGGCGACAGTGCAATTCTCGCGGTGATCGACGCGCGTATGGGTGAGATCTATGCCGGCACTTTCCGGCGCAGCGTGGATGGCCTCGTCGAAGCGCTCGGCTCCGAATCGGTCGGCCATGCCGACAAATTGGTGTTGCCCGGCAATCGCCGATGGAGCGTGGTCGGCAGCGGTTGGGATGCCTATCGCGAAGCGCTTGCCGCGCTTCTGCCGGCCACTCCAACCTTCGCCGACGGCGCACGCTATCCGCAGGCGCGCGCGGTATTGCGCCTAGCCGCACCGCAATTCGCGAGCGGCGGCGGCGTGCTGCCTGAGGCCGCGCTGCCGGTTTACCTGCGCGACAAGGTGGCGTTGACGCTGGAAGAGCAGCGCGCGCGTTGACGCGTGTTCAGGCCTTGCGCAACACCAGTTCAAAAGCTTGGTCGTCTTCGTGCGTATTGTCCCAACTGGCAACGATCAGCCCGTTGGCGTGCCCGGCGCGTTCGAACCATTGGCGCGAGAAATAAGTGACATGCGCTGGTACGTGCAGATAGGAATAGCGCAGCCACGCATCGATCCCTGCGCCAGGTTGCCAGCCGGTCGGACGGAATGGCGCAGTAATGAATATGCGCCCACCGGGGGCCAGCAGCGATCCGATTTTTTTCAAGACCGCGCCGGGATCGACGAGATGCTCGAGGACGTGGGTCAGGGATATCATCTGGTAAGGGGCATTGTCGGGCAGCGCGTCGAGCGAGCCGACAAAATAGCGATCGACCCACGGACAGATTTTAGCGCACTCGCTACTGACGTCCTGAGCCAAAGTAAAAATGTCCGGATCAACTGCCTTGCATGCGCGCGAGACCCATGCGAGACCAGCGCCGATCTCGAGCATGCGGCCGCCGGGCTCCGGTGCCAGCCCCAGGTTGCGAACTGCCGAGCCGTAGTAGTCGAGGATTTTTTCGACCTGCGCCGGGTCGGTGTAATGGTCGTCTGTGAACTGCGCCGAATCTTCGTACAGCAGCTTGAGGTCGGCGCTGGTTGGCAGCGGACTCAAGTAAACAACATCGCAATTTCTACAATGCTGCAGCGCAAACGATTTCGTATGGAAACTGGCCGGATGCGTGGGCGCGACAGGGCCAATGTCGGTCACTCCGCGGCTCCGGCAATAGCGGCAGCGTGCGCCGAAAATTCTATCGATCAGTTGCATGAGTTCCGGGCGGCGAAGTGTGCGAAGCTCAAAGTATAATGCCCCGGTCGTCAGCATGAGCCTGCCAATGGATTTTGTCCGCCCAGAAATTCTCGCGCAGCGAGACGCGCTGGCCGACACGTTTCGCAACGCGCAGCCGTTTCGTCACGTGGTCATTGACAACTGTTTCGCGCCGGCATTCTGCCGGCGCATTCTCGATGACTTTCCACGCTTTGAGGATCGCTATGCCCTCAACGAGATGGGAGAGGTAAGCGGCAAGGCCGTGCGCATGAACGTGCGCGAAATTTCCACGGCATTCAGCGAATTCGATCTGTATCTGCAGACAAGCGAATTTCTTAATTTTGTCTCCGCAGTAACCGGCATTCCGAACCTGCTCTACGACGCCGACTACATTGGCGGCGGCACGCACGAAAATCGCGATGGACAGGGTCTGGACGCGCATGTGGACTTCAACTATCACCCGAAGACCAAGACGCACAGACGCCTAAACCTGATCCTTTATCTGAATCATGAGTGGGACGCCTCCTGGGGCGGTGCGCTCGAACTCCATTCCGATCCGTGGAACCCGAAAGCGAGCCAGACCCGGCAGGTATTGCCGCTGTTCAATCGCGCCGTCATTTTCGAGACCACCGAAAACTCGTGGCACGGTTTCAGTGGCATCGCCTTGCCAGCCGACCGCAAGGCGGTCTCGCGCAAATCGTTCGCGATTTATTTATATACAAAAGAGCGGCCGTCACAGGAAACGGCCGCTCCGCATGCAACGATCTACGTCCCCGATTCGCTGCCGGAGTGCGTCACGCTCGGCAAGACGCTTGGCGCGGAGGATGTTGTCCAAATTCAACAGCGATTTGTTCGAATGCGCACGCAATTGCGCTATCTGTACGATCGAGAGAAGCAATTTGGTGCGCAGATAGCGAGCTTGGAGCACGCATTGCAAGAGGCAAGAGACGCCTATCGCGTTCCGCTCCAAGGCTATGCCATGCAGGTGCAGAGCCCACAGGGCGTGTGGATCGACGGTTGGGTGGGCGGTACTATGGAAGTGACCCTGCAGCCCACACGGTCCTTGCGTGCTTTGGAGTTGAAACTATGGGTGCCGGAGCAACTCGATGGCGATCAGGTATTGAACATCGAACTCGGTGGCCAGCGCTGGCAGCATCATGTGGCACGCGGGGCGCACTCAAGTGCGGTGCTCGCGGCCAAAGGTGGCGTAGGAGACATGCTGACCTTGCGCGTCGAGGCCGAGCGCAGTTTCGTACCTGCGCAGAGCAACGGTTCCAGCGACACGCGCAATCTGGCATGGCGCCTGTTGTCGGTGATTGCTCGGCATTGACCGGCGTATTCGAAAGCAGATCGCTACCGAACCCCGCTTCGCGCGGACCTTCGCAGCCGCTGGCTTACCGCTGGAGATAGAACAGCGCCTTCAGCTCGCGTCGCCCCTTAGTCACCGTGGCCAGAATCAGGCCGGCGAAAAACGACAGCGCCGACATCAGCATCAAGCCGGTGGACAATATTGCTGTCGGGAGCCGTGGCACCAAACCGGTTTCCAGATAGGTATCGACCACCGGCACCGCAAGCACGACCGATACAGCGGCGAGTACAACGCTAATGCTGCCGTAGAAGGTGAGCGGTCGCTCCGAGCTGAACAGGCGCAGCATTGTCAGCAAGATGCGCAGCCCGTCGCTGTAAGTCCTGAGCTTGCTCGCTGAGCCTTGCGCCCGCTCCTTGTACGGCGTGACGACTTCGCCGATCGACATCGACATTTCCAGCGCATGCACGGTCAGTTCGGTTTCGATTTCGAAGCCGCTGGAAAAAACTGGAAACGACTTGACGAAGCGCCGCGAGAATGCGCGGTAACCCGACAGGATGTCCGTGCAGCTGCGGCCGAACAGCCAGGACAGAAAACCCGTGAGCAGCCGATTGCCGTACACATGTCCGCGGCGATAGGCGGCAGCGGCGGTGGAAGCACGTACGCCGACGACCATGTCCAGCGACTCCGAGGTCAACAGTTCGATCAACTTCGGCGCGCTCGCGGCGTCGTAGGTGTCGTCGCCGTCGACCAGCAGATAAACATCGGCGTCGATATCGGCAAACATGCGACGCAGCACGTTGCCCTTGCCCTGCAGACCGACGCGGCGCACGCACGCTCCCGCACGCGAGGCGATCTCGACGGTCGCGTCGGTGGAATTGTTGTCGAACACATAGACGCTCGCTGCCGGCAGCGCGGCACGGAAATCGGCGACGACTTTCGCGATTGCCGGCGCCTCGTTATGGCAGGGGATCAGTACGACTATCCGCAGTGCTTCGCTCGATTTCATCGACCGGCGTTCCCTCAAGGTTCGCCGAATAGTCTAACGTGACTTTCGACGCCAGCATGCACGGAGCGAAAACTGCGCGGCACGCAATGACAGCGGAATCGCGGACTACTGCAACTGCGGGATGCCCGCGCGCTGCACTGGGCAGATCTCCACGTGGACATCTTGCGGAAGCAGATTCGAATGCACCGGCGCGCATGGCGTCGTCAACGTCAACTGCTGGCGCTCGAGAGCTTCCGGAGCCTTGGCCGATCGTGGGTCGACGAGGAGAGCATAGATGGGTCCTTCCGCGGCTGCGAGGCGGCGCGCCGCTTCGCGATCCATGCCATAGACCGGATAGGGTGGCCCGAGCAGATTTCCGCCGATGCGCACGAACTTCGCCGTGGGTGGAAATCCGAGTGCGAGAAACGCGAGTGGCTCATCATCGGCCAGGACCACGGTGGAGCGGTCGAGGTTCGGCAGCGCGGGAATATCCGTTTGCAGAAAGTTTCCATGGGCCCTCAAGCGCCCCCAGTTAGGTGGGTGGTCGAGAGCCATGATCAGAAAGAGCAGTATGCAGGCGAGCAGGCGTGTGCGATGCCGCGCAAACCCGCCGAGTGCGAGCGCGACAAGCAACGGCGCGAGCATTTCCAGCGGTGCCAGGTAGCGGTAGAAGCCGAACAGCGGCAGCCACGCCAGATAAGCGATGGCCAAGGCCAGCGCCAAAGCCCGCACGCGGGTGCGTTGGTCGGCGTCCGCGCCGCGCCAAAGCAAAATCGGCATGGCCAGAAACGCGAGCGGTACGCGCAAGTCGCGAAACCAGACTTCCGAAACGCGGTGCGGCGACCCGAGCCAGACCAATGGATAAAACAGCCACTCCGGTAGGGTCTGAGGAATGGCGCGCAGGTCGCGCAGGGATAGCGGTGGCGCGTACTCGCCGCCGAACAGGCTTGCGAACATCGGGTGCAGCGGATTGCCGAATTCGCGATACAGCCGCAACAACCAGAAACCATCGGCGGCAAGAAAACCGAGCAGAGCCGCAGAGCCTGCTGCGACCAGAATGCGCCAGCGCTGCGGTCGCTGCCAGGCCAGCAGCGGCATGGCCAGCATCAGCCCCAGGGCAAACGGTGCAACGGTCAGTTTGATGCCAACCGCCATGCCGATCAGCAATCCTGCGCCCGCTGCGCGATAAGGATCGAGCGACGGCGTGCCCAGCGCGAGCGCGAACGCGCACAACACGGGCAGACTGACCAGGTTGTCGCCCATGCTGCCGCCCAGTTCGCCGAGCTGGGTTGCGCCAACCGCGCCGACCAGCGCAACCAGTAACGCAAACCAGGGGCGGCCGGATTGAACCGAGGCCGGCAGCAGGCGGCGCGCCAGGAGGTAGAGCGGTAGCACATTGGCGCCTTGCACGACGCCGAGCAGGAAAGCGCTCAGCCACGGCGGCGTGTGCGCGAACAACAAGTACGTTGCCGTCGCCAGCAGCGGATTGAAATAGCTCTGTACCTGTGCCGGAGCGAAGTCGATCGCGCCGCGACCCGTCCAGAACGCCCAGCCGTCGTAGAGATGATAGTTGCGCAGATCCCAGGGGTCGCTCTGCCCGAACCCCACCGCGAGCAGGCCAAAACCGAACACGGCAATGATCAGGGGAAGATAGGCAAGCAGTCGCGCGCCGGCGCGGTGCGTATCGGGTAACAAGTCCGACTCGACAGAGCGCGGAGAATCAAATTCACCCATTGGCGATCATGCTTGTGGTCACAAATCGAGCCTGCTTTATCTTGCCATGAATTTTCTCAGAGAATTCCGAAGGCCGGCTCCGCGGTTCGGTTGCTAGTAGCCATGGTCCGAAGCGAACATAGCTGCGCAGCGTGCTGCTATAAGCAAGTCCGCTTCCGTCGGCTAGGGCGAAACAGCGCTCAAACGCCCATTGCCCGCCATAACGTACGTCGGTGTGATCGAGTTGTCGGAGTAGGGGATGACAACGACGCGATCGCCGAATGGAATGCGCTTGTAGCTTGGTATTTCGTGCAGCACACGACGTAGGATGAAATCTTCTTTTTCACGTGCGGCTTTGATGCGCACAGGCGCGGTGCTGTGATCGAGTATCCGGGTCAGCCCCTCGTACAAATGGTGCTGCACGCGGCCGATGCGCCGCATTTCCTTCGCTTCCTCGTATCCGTGCGTGCACGCGATTACTGCAAGGACTGCGATTGTCAGCCGCGCCGGCTTGTGCAACCGACTCCATGCGATCGCCACCAGTCCACAGGCGAACGCCGCGGATACATAGGCATAGTGATTCGCGCTGTAGCTCAGGATCAGGGTCGGGCCGAGCGCGGCGACCCAGCCAAGGCACAGCGCGGCAATGAAACGCCAGCCCGCGCGCGATACCGCCAGAAGAAAAATGCCCAGGCAAACGAGTGCGAAGACGACGTGTTGGTCCGCATAGGCACCCATCGCATCGAAGCGGCCGATCAGAAACGGAAAGATCGCATATTCGCTCAATCTGTCTGGAATATTCGCAACGCTCCAGACATAAGCCCCCTCGTTGCGCGGCGCGAACAAGATGGTGTCGAGGCGCAGGTACAGATATGCCGCGACGACGAGCGCTGAACTGAAGATCGCGACGACGAGTGTGCGATCGCGGCGTCTGATCGCGGCCACCAGCAGCAGTGCCGGCACGACCACGGACGACTCCTTGCTGAGCAGCGCCAGTCCGGTCAGGGCTGCGATCGGCAAGCCGACCCGGATTGCCTGCGCTGCGGTCGCCGCCGGTGCGCTCTCGCGCAGCGTCCACAGGATCGCGCACAACGCAAATGCAATAGACAGCGAATCCGCATAGGTGCCAATCCATGCGTGCGTGTAGACGACTTCGGGCAGCAGCAGGAAAACGAGTGTGGCAACAGAAGCACGGCGAGCGGGGACGTCGAAGCGAAGTAGCGTGGCGCGCAGCAGCAGCGCGACACCGATGCCGCACAGCACGCGCAGCAGGTGCATCGCGATCGCGTGGTAGCCAAGATAATACGAGAGCAACAGCCACAGGTTGAAGGTCAGCGGACGATACTGGAACGGCTGAAAATCGAACCAGGCGTTCCAGGGTATCTGACTCAGCGACGGCTGGTCCGCGAAGGACAGCCATTGCAGTTCGTCGTGGTTGAAATAGCCGAGGTTGAACACCAGCGGCAACTGGATGATGAGTGCGACCAGACAGAACCATGCCGGATGCTCGATCGCCGTTGCTACGCGTGCGACGAGTTTTCGCGCAAAACGCAGCGGTCCCTTCAGATGTTGCGCGACGCGGTCGGCGAGCCGCATAACGGGCCGGAAAAGCTGCGCTGCGGGCGACGGTTGTTGCAAGCGTCGATTCAACTCGGTCAGGCTCTGCTCGAGCTGCTGGATGTGCTGATCGTGGCGCGCGATTGCCGCGCGCAGATCGTCGATGTCCGCTGCGCTCAGGGTGACGCCGGGACGCAGGTGCTCAGGCAGTTGGGGTTCGGATTCACGCTCAGCCATTGGGGTTCGGCGCAAAAAGAGATTGTGCCACACGCGACCACGCCGAAAAGGCGATCCATGCTGATTTCACGGAGCGGATGTTGCTTGTGTCTGCCTTTCGCCGGTATCGCGCGTCGGCATGTTGCGCTTGAATCGCAGTGCGGGCTTTTCCACGAGATGCCAGGACAGCATCGCGCACAGCAGGGTCAGCGGCAGGCTGATGACGAAAATCAGCAGCGGTCGCGTCGGCTGTCCGAACCAGTGCGCAACCATCTGCTCCACCGGAAAACCCCATAGATAAAGTCCGTAGGAGTAGTCGCCGAAGCGATTGAAAAAGTGGAAATTGGGACGGTAGGCGAACCACAGGGTTGCGTAGCTCACGACCGCGCCAAACGCCCACGGAAATGCATGGCTGTGATGCAGCGCCAATGCCAGAACGATGAAGGCGAGCAGCAGCCAGTCGCTGACCGGTATCCAGTCGCGATTGATGTAGCAGAATGTGCCGGCGACAAAGAATCCGGCCAGGCGCGCATAGTCCGCATGCGCTACCAGGGGCGCTACGTCGGCACCAAGGATGCCGATAATCATCAAGGCCGCGAACGCACTGTTTGCGAGCCAGCGCCGGCGCAGCACACCGAGCATGCCAAGCACCGCCACCCACAGATACATGCGTACTTCGGCGGGCAGAGTCCAGATCGAGCCGTTGACGACATCCGGATGCGGGTTGTGAACAAACACTCCCGGAAGCGTCCACGCGAGTTCGGTGCCGAATTGCAGATTGGTGACGACGTAGTCGCTGGTTGCCGGCGATGTCCAGTAGTCGCGCAACGACAGTTCGGTGTAGATCGCGCCGAGCACGAAGGCCGACAGGATCATGCACACCGCATACGCGGGCAGCACGCGCAGGGCGCGCGACTTGACGAAGGTTTCGAGATTGGCGCGATGCAGATAGCTGGCAGATACGAGAAAGCCACTGACGACAAAGAAAATATCGACGGCCAGCGATCCGCTGTAGACGCCAGCACCCAGATTGGCGCGCGCGATGAAATCCGCGGCGCCGGGAATGCCGGACATCGCGTACGCATGACCGAAGATCACCATGGCCGCAGCGCCGAAGCGCAGCAGCAGGAAGTTGTCGATACCGCTGTCGTAGGCCTCGGCCAATGTGCGCCAGCGCCTGCGCTTGACGGTTGCGACCGGCGCCAAATCTGCGGATGAAGCCGGTGCTGCGGTCATCGGTGCAGGCCCGCCAGCACGCGTCGCGCGAAGTAACGCAGGCGTCCCAGACGTCCCTGGTTCAGCGCGGCTTGGGCCTGTTCGAGTTGCGCGGTGAGCGAGGTGAGGTCGCGATACAGGCGCTGGTTGTGCTGGTCGCGGCGCGTGAGCAGCACGCGCAGTTCCTCGACGTCGGCGGCGTCAAGCGTGTGCCCGGGCACGAAGTGCTCGGGCAGCGGCAGATCTACGTAGATGGTCGAATGCGTGTCGGCGAGTTCGTCGGCCGGACGTTCCTTTGTATAAAAGTACAAAGCGACCGACTTGCGCGTCAGCGCCTGCTTGTCCTCTGGCAGCGCGATGCGCGGAAACGCGTGCCAGCTGAGTTCGGTGGTCTCGAAGATCACCGCGCGGTTGAACAGCGGTGCAATCGAAATGACGCGATCGTCCGCCGCACGCGGATCGGAGTGCAGCTCCAGCGCGCCGCCCCAGGCGACGCCCCACTCGTGGTTCAGATACACGATCAGGTTCAGGCGCCGGTGCCAGCGCTCGACCGGATGACGATTGAAATCGACATGCGCGTCGAGATCCTGGCCGTTGCGGTTTTCGTGCGTGCCGCCGCCGAAGTAAAACGGATCGTAGAGCAGATCGTCGATGCCGGTGATGCGCCCGATCAGGTCGAGGAAGTCGCGCGATTGCACGAGGTCGTCGAGCGCGGCAAACGCGGGGCCAAGGTCGCGGATCTTCTCGATCGTCGACTTGTTGCCGAGTTCACCCGCCTCGTTGCGTGCGTTGCCGCGCTCGAACGGTGGAAACTGGGCGAGCAGTTGCGCGCAATACTCCGGCGTGAAGAATTCGTCGATTACGACGTGGCGGAACGGATTGCGCTCGCGGAACTGGGTGGCGAGCCGCTCGGCTGCGGGTTTCAATGCGGGGTTCAACATCATGCGGGACGTTCTTCAGCTGCGCATGCGTTCGAGCACGCGCTCGATGGCCGCACGCGTCTGCGCACGCAGCAGGCCGGTGCTGTGCTTGCGCAGCTCGGCGCGGCTGCAGTTGCCGATCGCCTGGCGCACTTCGAGCAGGGAGCTCGGATGCATGGAAAATTCGGTGAGGCCCAGCGCGAGCAGCAGTGCGGTGTAGCGCACGTCGCCGGCCATTTCGCCGCACAACGCGACGGATTTCTTCGCGCGCGTAGCGGTGGCGATGATCTGCGCGAGCAGCTTGAGCATGGCCGGATGCAGCGGATCGTGCAGGATGCCGAGCGCGTCGTTGCCGCGATCGGCGGCCAGCGTGTACTGGGTCAGATCGTTGGTGCCGATCGAAATGAAATCGAGCTGGCGGATCAGCGAAGGCAAGGTGATCGCAGCGGCCGGCACCTCGATCATCGCGCCGAATTCGTAGTGTTCGGCGATCTCGAAGCCGGAGCTGCGCAGCGTGCGCGCGCACTCGTCGGTCAGCGCGCGCGCGGCGGCGATCTCCTCGCTGGTCGTCACCATCGGCACGAGGATGCGCACCGGGCCGAAGTTCGACGCGCGCAGGATCGCACGCAGTTGCGTGGCGAACAGATCGGGCTTGCGCATCGACAGGCGCACGCCGCGTACGCCCAGCGCGGGGTTGTCCTCGTCGCTGAGCGCGATGCCGGAATTGTCGGCTTTGTCCGCGCCCAGATCGAGCGTGCGGATCGTCACCGGCAGGCCGCCCATGCCGAGCACGAGCTCGCGATACGCGGCGAATTGCTCTTCCTCGTCGGGCGGTTCGCGCCGCTGCAGGAACAGGAACTCGGTGCGATACAAGCCGACGCCGCTGGCGCCGAGGCTGCGCGCCTGCGCGACGTCGGCCGGTTGCTCGGCGTTCGCGAGCAGGAAGATCTCGACCTGGTCGCGGGTCAGCGTGCGCGCGCCCTTCAGGCGCAACAATGCCTCGGTGCCGCGCGCCTGCTCGCGCTGATGCGCGCGGTAGCGGGCGAGGTCCTGCGCGGCCGGATGCACGATAATCTCGCCGCGCGTGCCGTCGATCAGGACCAGATCGTCGTCGGTGATGTGCTTCAACGCTTCGTGCGCGCCGACGATCATCGGCAGGCGCATCGAACGCGCGAGGATCGCGCTGTGCGACAGCGGGCTACCGCCGGTCGCGATCACGCCGAGCACGCCGCTCTCGGCCAGGTGCGCCAGTTCGGCCGGGGCGACGTTGTCGCTGACCAGCACGCTGCCGACGCGCGAGGCGATCTGGCGCTCGGCCGGCGTGGTGTCGCGCGCGAGCGCGGCCTGCACGCGGCCGATCACGTGGTCGATATCCTCGCGCCGGCTGCGCATATAGGGATCGTTGATCGCATCGAACGCGGCCTTGATGCGGTCGCTCTGCATCTTCAGCGCGGCGCTGGCGCGGTAGCGGCCCTTGCGGATCAGGTCGTAAAGGCCGTCGGTGAGTTCGGGATCGTCGAGAATCAGGCTGTGCGCATCGATGAATTCGCCGACTTCACGCGCAAGTGCCCCGTGCAATCTGTCGCGCAGCACCGCGAGCTCGCCGCGCGCGGTGCCGAGTGCGGCATTGAGGCGGGCGACCTCCGCGTCGACTTCGGCAGTCGGCAGTGGACGCGTGTCGACACTGATCTGGCTCGGCTGCACCAGGCGCGCGCGCCCGAGCGCCATGCCTTTGGCGGCGGTGGTTCCGCTGAGAGCGAAGCGCGTGCTCACGCACCCTCCGCTGCTATGAAATACAGATGTCGCGTGCTTGGCGCGCGACGCCGACTGTTCCTCTCTCCCCCAAGCCCCGTCTGGGGGAGAGAGCCAAGAGTGAGGGGGGCGAGCCGAAGGCTCGCGCTGCGCGGCATGCTCATCATGCCCCTTCGTCGAACTTGCGCGCGAACAAATCGGCGATCGCGGCCATGATCGCGTTTTCGTCGGCGCCATCGACGCGCACGGTGATCGTCGAGCCGACGCCAGCAGCGAGCATCATCACGCCCATGATGCTCTTGGCATTCACCTCGCGGCCGCGATGCACGAGGAAGACTTCCGATTTGCAGCCCTGCAGCAGTTGTACGAGCTTGGCCGAGGCGCGCGCATGCAGGCCGAGTTTGTTGGTGATGGCGATTTCACGTTCGATCATCGTCAAGGGGTCAGTCGATGCGGATGCCGCCGCGGCCGCCATGTTCGGCGGTCTGCGCAAGTTCGGCGAGCGATTTCTCGGCGTAATTTAGCACGCGCAACAGCATCGGCAGGTTGAGCCCGGACACGCGCTGCACATGCAGGCCGAGCGGAGCGAGGCGTTCGGCGATATTGCTCGGCGTGGCGCCGTAGACATCGGTGAGCACGAGCACGCCATCGCCCGCATCGAGCGCGCGCACGCGCGCCGCCGCACCGCTGAGCGCCAGATCGATATCGCTGCCCGGCGGAATCGAAAACGCATCGACCTTGAGCGCCACTCGCCCAAGGATATGGCGCGCGGTTTCGATGAGCGCATCGCCCATGCCTTCGTGGGTGAGCAAAAGGACGCCGACGGTCATGGTGGGAAGATGGGGAGATGGGGAGACGGGGAGACGGGGAGATGGGCAGACGGGCAGATGGGCAGACGCGGAGACGAGGAGACGGCAAGATGAGGCGATGAGTTAATCGGCAGCCGGATAGATGCGCGGGTGCTATAGCGAAGCAAAAGCCCTCGTGTGGCCTTTCCGTCTTCCCGTCTCCCCATCTTCCCGTCTCCCCGTATCATCTCACTCCAGCTCCCGATGGAACGTCATCACCTGTTCGCGCGTGGCGCGAAAGTGTTCGGCAAGGCGCTCGGCGAGATAGACCGAGCGGTGGCGGCCGCCGGTGCAGCCAATGCAGATCGTCACGTACGAGCGGTTGTCGGCCTCGAAGCGCGGCAGCCAGACGTCGAGAAAATCGCCGACCTGTTTGAGGTATTGCGCAACTTCGGGTTTCGTTTCGAGCCATTCGCGCACGCCGGCGTCGCGGCCCGACAGCGGACGCAGGCGCGCATCCCAGTGCGGGTTGGGCAGGCAGCGCGCGTCGAACACGAAATCCGCATCGGCCGGTACACCGCGTTTGTAGGCGAACGATTCGAACATCAGCGACAGCGGACCGCCGGCCATGCCCAGTTCGGTCGCGATCAGGCGGCGCAACTGATGCACGTTGAGCTCGGACGTATCGATCACGCGGTCGGCGATCGACATCACCGGCTGCAGGCGCTTGCGCTCGAGCGCGATCGCATCGTTGAGCGACAATCCGTCGGCGGACAGCGGGTGGCGCCGGCGCGTGTCCGAATAGCGCTTGAACAGCACGTCGTCGCGCGTGTCGAGAAAAATCAGTTCGTGTTCGATGCCCTGGCGCGCGAGCTCGGCGAGAATCGCCGGCACGCGTTGCAGATCCTCGTAGCGGTTGCGCACATCGATGCCGACGGCGAGGCGCGGATGCACGCCGGGCTGACCGACCGTGGCCGCGGCGACGAAAGCCGGCAGCAGCGCGGCCGGCAGGTTGTCGACGCAGTAGTAGTCCAGATCCTCGAGCGCACGCAGCGCGATCGTCTTGCCCGAGCCCGACATGCCGCTGACCACGGCCAGGTGCGAGGTGTTGTGTACTTTTTCCTTTTTATCGTCGGCGGGCGCGCTCATCGGCCAAACTCAGTTGCGTCCAACAAAATCGTAGCGAGCGAAGACAGGTTGCGTGACGCCGGAGCGGAGGAACCGGAGTGTACTTTCAGTACATGAGGATTCCGAGCACCGCCGGCGCGCAAGCTGGCGAGCGCAGTAGATTTTGTTGGACGCAATCACCATGGCGACTGCCGGCGCATTTGATGCGCCTGCCGATCGAGGAAGGTCTGCGCCGGATCGATGCCCTTGGTCTTGAGCACGTGGTTGCGCACTGCGGCCTCGACCAGCACCGCGAGGTTGCGCCCCGCGGCGACCGGAATCGCCGTCTGCGGTACTCGCGTATCGAGTACTTCACGATAACTGTTGTCGCCGTAGATGCGTTCGAGGCCGGCGTCTTCGCCGATACGCACACCCGTCGCCAGATGCACGATCAGGCGCAGGTATTTGGACGGCTTGACCGCGGTGTGGCCGAACATTTCGCGCACGTTGAGAATGCCCAGACCGCGCACCTCGAGCAGGTCCTGCAGGATTTCCGGACACGAGCCGTCGATCACGTCGGGTGCGATCTGGGTGAACTCGGGCGCGTCGTCGGCGATCAGGCGATGGCCGCGCGTGATCAGTTCGAGCGCGAGCTCGCTCTTGCCGGAACCCGACTCGCCGGTGATCAGCACGCCGATCGAATACACCTCCATGAGCACGCCATGCAGGGTCACGCGGCGCGCGAGCAGGCGCGCGAGGTGGTACTGCAGATAGGTGAGCAGTTCATGGCCGCGCTTGCTGCTGAGCCAGATCGGCGTGCCGCTTTCGTCGGCGGCCTGGCGCACGTCCTCGGGTACTGGCTGGTCCTTCGACACAATCAGCGCGGTCGGCTGGAAGCCGATGATTTTTTCCACCATTTCCCAGCGCTCGCGCGCATCCAGGCCGTTGAGCCAGGCGAGTTCCTCGCTGCCGATGATCTGGATCTTGTTCGGATAGATGATATTCAGGTAGCCGGCCAGAGACGGCCGCCGCGCCTGTTTTTCCGCAGGCGTGATCGCACGCTTCTCGCCCTGCTCGCCGGCGACCCAGCGCAGGGCGAGGCGGTCCTTGACCTTGTCGAACAATTCGCGCGCGCTGAGACGTTCCATCGGATCGATCCGCAGAGGTATCGGGACGACAGCGACGCATCCGCAGCGGACGCGTCGCGTGGGCGATCATTCTGCCAGTTTCGACCGATAACGTGCGAGAGATTTCAGCGGCGGGAATTGCCTGCCGCGCTGGCGCGCGTCCCTGCGCGGCAGCACGCGCCGCTCAGCCGTAGCGCGTCTCGCGCACTGCCTCGCGGTGATGATTGCCGAGTTTTTCCTTGTGCTTCTTCACCTGGCGATCGAGCTTGTCGGCCAGCGTGTCGATCGCGGCGTACAGATCGGCCGCAGTGGCGTCGGCGTGGATGGTCTTGTTCGCAGCGCAATGCAGGGTGGCCTCGGCCTTCTGGTAGAGCTTTTCCACGGTGAGGACGACCGCGGCGTCATGCAGTTGCTCGCAATGCCGCACGATGCGGCCGAGTTTCGATTCGGCATAGTCGCGCAGGGCGGGGGTGACGATGACCTGATGTCCACTGACGATGATCTGCATGACGAAATCCTCTGCTGATGGAAATTCATGATGTCCGTCCCCCTGATGCGCAGTGCAGCAGGCGGACACTAAATCAGACCGGGTTGCATGTGCTTGGTTCCGCGTCTACCTCCGTTGGTTATTCAGCAAAGTCTGCTGCGTTCGTTGGACGAAGGAATATTCATCCCTTCGCGATACTTGGCCACCGTGCGCCGCGCGACCTCGATGCCGCGGCGGTTCAATTCCGCGGCGAGCGCCTGGTCGGACAACGGCTTGCGTGGAGTTTCATCGTCGATGAGGCGGCGGATCATCGCCTGGATCGCGGTCGACGACGCCGCACCCCCGTCGATCGTACCGACGCCGGAGGAGAAGAAATACTTGAACTCGAAGGTGCCGCGTGGCGTATGCAGGTATTTGCGCGTGGTCATGCGCGAAACCGTGGATTCGTGCATGCCGATCTGCTCGGCGATATCGCGCAGCACCAGCGGACGCATCGCCTCGGCACCGAAATCGAGAAAGGCAGTCTGGCTGCGCACGATCGCGGTGGCGACCTTGAGCATGGTGTCGGCGCGCGTCTGCAGACTCTTGATCAGCCAGCGCGCCTCCTGCAGTTGCCCGCGCAGATAATGCGCGTCGTCGCGCTGCGCACGCGTGATCAAGTCCGAATAATGCTGGTTGATCGCCAGGCGCGGCTGGCACTGCGGGCTGAGCGCGACGCTCCAGCGTCCGTTGCGGCGGCGCGCGAACGCATCCGGCGCAACAAATTCAGGCGCGCCCGCGCTGTATTGCGCGCCGGGTTTCGGATCGAGCGAGCGCACGAGGGTGATCGCCGCGTCGAGTTCCTCGGCGCTCGTGTGCAACAGCTTGCACAGGCGCGCGCGGTCGTTGCGCGCCAGCGTTTCCAGATGCGCACTGGCGATCTCGCGCGCGACCTTCAAGCCGGGCGTGCACGGATCGAACGCATCGAGCTGGGCACACAGGCACTCGGCCAGGTTGCGGCTGGCGACGCCGAGCGGATCGAACTGCTGGATGCGATGGCGCATCGCCTCGACTTCGTCCAGGCCCACCGAATGGATATCCGCCACCGCGCCCTGCAGCGTCTGGCTGTCTTCGTGCAGATAGCCGTCGTCGTCGATCGCCTCGATGATCGCGGTGCCGATCGCGCGGTCGCGCGCGGACAGCGGCGTCAGGTTGAGCTGCCAGAGCAGATGGTCGCGCAGGTCCTCCTGCTCGGGGTCCTGTGTTTCGCGGTC
>NZ_DATBQK010000122.1:0-9251 GCF_036560865.1 Rudaea sp. | reverse complement strand
CGAAGTAGTACTTGCCGACGTGACGATGGCCGCCGTCTGATAGAATTTTACGGTGTTGTTGGCCGGCGTTGTCGAAAAGCCAGTGCCAGTGATCGTGACCGTTGTACCGGGCGGGCCGCTGGCTGGTGAGAACGAGGTGATCGTTGGTCCAACCTCGGCCGGGGAAAACTGGTTCCCCGGAGTGAAATTTACGACGCTCGTCGTGGTCAGCCCATTCACCGTCACCGCGATGGGGCCAACCGTGGCGTTTGTGGGGACGATGACTTGAAGCGATGTTGAAATCGCCTGTTGAACCACCGCGGCGACTCCGTTGAACGTTACGTGGTTGGCGCTCGGAAGCACGCTGAAATTCGCACCCGCGATGGTCAGCGCCGTGCCGACGGCGCCGCTCGTAGCGGACAGACTGGTCAGCATCGGTGGTAACGGGGCCGCAATGCCCCACGCCTGCACTTCCACCAGTCGCGAATAGCCATCCATGCTCGCATTGCAGACGACACGCAACATAATCGTCGACACCGGCGCAAACGTGACGGTGCGCTTGACCAGATTGTTGCCGGTGACCGAGGCAACCGTCGTCCAGCCGGTTCCGTTCCACGCCTGAATGTCGAACGCCGTCAAACCCCATTTGGAGAACGTTGTCGAATCACCGGGCGGCGGAGATGTCGCGGAGTCTTGCAGAGTCCACACGGTGACGGCGTGAACCACCTGTGCATTCATGAAGTCGATTTTTGCCCAATCGGGAAAGACGCCGACTGTGGCATCTTCCCATCCGCCGTCGGACGCCAAGCCCCAATCCGCTCCCGACGTCACCCCATCATTGAGGGCAGAGGCTGGGAAATTGTCGCCACTGCTGGAAGAGGCGCTCACCGCCACGCCATTGTTCGATGCCAAGGCGACGTCGTTGATACCTGTTGCACCCCAGGCTTCGATTTCTACGATCGCCGTGCCTTTTGTACCGCCGACATTGCACACCACGCGAATGGCCGAGGTCGCGACCGGCGCAAAAGAGACGGTGCGTTTGACGAGGTTGTTGCCAACAATCGACGCGACGGTTACCCAATTTGTGCCGTTGAACACCTGTACGTCGAACGCCGTCAGGCCCAGATTAGTGAACGTCAACGACTCCGGAGGGTCGATGCCGTGGGTGTAGTTGTCCTGCAGCGAATACACGCTGACGGTTTCGATCGTTTGTGTCGCAGCGAAGGCGATCTGCGCCCAATCGCCAGACGTGGCCTTGCCCTGCCAGCCGCCACCTTTGCCCCAGGTGATTCCCGTGCGGTCGCCATCGTTCAACGACGAGGCGGGATAGTTTTTGCTTGAGGCCGTCGAGGAGACGGTTGCAACGCCGCCGTTGGCGGAAGCGGCCCAGTTGACAATGGTATCGGCGGGGGCTTGGGCAACGGCGTTGCCCACGAAAAGGAGGAGCAAACTCAGAACCGCCATCGCCTTTGTGGCGACGGTACGCGATGACAATACTCGCATCGTCCCTACCCCTGTCTAATTTCCTGAAGGCTAATCACGTTCACAGCGTGATGTCTATCGCGGCTGCTCGGAAACCAGCGCTGCGTCACAATCCCAACGGCAAGGGTTTTGATCTCGATCGACCTACGTATCAAAAATCCCGAAATCAGCCCGACGCGCCAATGCCACGGATCAAAAGACTGTGGTGCGAGCAAGTTGTCTCACGCACTGGTCAGTGCTCAGCGATCCGAAGTACACGGCCGTGTTTCGCCAAAGAATTGAGCCGGGGAATGCTGCCGTCTGTTTGGACGCCTATTCCAGACTCACATTATTTCCACTACTTCGCTCGCGCCGGCTTGCGCGCCGGTGCGCGCACCGCCTTCGCTTTCCCACGCGGCTGAGCCGTCTTTTTCAGCGCTTGGCGTTGCGGCTTGCGCTTGGCGACATGTGCGGAAAATTCGTCGTTAAGGAAGTGACCGCCGTTGGTCAGGATGAAATCGCGCATCGCCTTGGCTGCGGGCGAGTGGCGCTTGTCGGCCAGGTGCGCGACGTGCCAGGTGCGCATGATCGGCGTGCCCTGTACGTCGAGGATCGCCAGCGCGCCGTGGCGCAGCTCCAGGCCGAGCGTGTGCAGCGAGATCAGCGCGACGCCCATGCCCGCGATCACCGCCTGCTTGATCATTTCATTGCTGCCCATTTCGATCATGCGCCGCGGCTTGAACAGGGTCTTGGCGAAATACTCGTCGTTGAGCATGCGCGTGCCCGATTCGGGCTCGCGCAACAGTAGGGTTTCATTGCGCAGCTCGAATAGATCGATCGCGCCGACGCCGGCACAGGGATGATCCGGTGGCGCGATGAACACATAGGGGTGCTGGGCGAACGCCTCGGTCACCATCTCGAGTTCGCGCGGCGGCCGGCCCATCACCGCCAGATCGATTTCATTGCGATGCAGGTATCCGTGCAGCGCACCGCGATTGCCGGAAAGGATGCGTAGGTCGAGATTCGGATACTGCGCGGTGAAACGCGCGAGCAGTTTCGGCACGAAATATTTCGCGGTCGACACCATGCCGACGGTGATACTGCCGCCGCGCAAGCCCTTCAACTGGTTGACGGTTTCCTCGGTGTCGTGCAGTTCGCCGATCACGCGCGACGCGTGCTCGTGCACGCGCACGCCGGCTTCGGTGAGGGCGAGGCGTTTGCCGAAGCGGTCGAGCAACGGCAGGCCGAGCGCCTCTTCGAGTTGCTTGATCTGCATCGATACGGCCGGTTGCGACAGATGCAGCTCCTCGCTCGCGCGCACGAAGGAAAGTTGGCGCGTCACCGCGCAGAAGATTTGCAGCTGGCGGAACGTGACCCGGCGCAACATAAGTAAAACCTTATGACACAGTCAGAAATCCTGACTGTACCTGATGATACGCCCGAACTATGGTCGATGCACGCAAGCCACTTCCGACTACGTGCAGGAACCGCCATGAACGCACTCGCCAAAGACACCGCCAACGAAGCAGACACCGAGATCAAGAGTGGCGCCAAGCGCTACAAGGCCGGCGTGCTCAAGTACAAGCAGATGGGCTACTGGCAGCCCGATTACGTCGTGCAAGACACGGACCTCGTCGCGCTGTTCCGCATCACACCGCAGGAAGGCGTGCCGGCCGATGAATGCGCCGCGGCCGTCGCCGGCGAATCCTCGACCGCGACCTGGACCGTCGTCTGGACCGATCGCCTGACCGCCTGCGAACTTTATCGCGCCAAGGCCTACCGCGTGGACCCGGTGCCGAACACCGGTCCGGGCACGAAGACCGAGCAGCAGTATTTCGCCTACATCGCTTACGACCTCGACCTGTTCGAGCCCGGCTCGATCGCCAACCTCACCGCTTCGATCATCGGCAACGTCTTCGGCTTCAAGGCGGTCAAGGCATTGCGCCTGGAAGACATGCGCATCCCCGTCGCGTACCTGAAAACCTTCCAGGGCCCGGCGACCGGCATCGTCGTCGAGCGCGAGCGGCTGGACAAGTTCGGCCGGCCGCTGCTCGGCGCGACGACCAAGCCGAAACTCGGCCTGTCCGGCCGCAACTACGGCCGCGTCGTCTACGAAGGTCTGAAAGGCGGCCTTGATTTCATGAAGGACGACGAGAACATCAACAGCCAGCCGTTCATGCATTGGCGCGACCGTTTTCTCTACTGCATGGAAGCGGTGAACAAGGCTGCCGCCGCGACCGGCGAGGTCAAGGGCCATTACCTCAATGTCACTGCCGGCACGATGGAGGAGATGTACGCGCGCGCCGAATTCGCCAAGCAGCTGGGCAGCGTCATCATCATGATCGATCTCGTGATCGGCTACACCGCGATCCAGTCGATGGCGCTGTGGGCACGCAAGAACGACATGATCCTGCATCTGCACCGTGCCGGTAACAGCACCTACTCACGGCAGAAAAATCACGGCATGAACTTCCGCGTGATCTGCAAGTGGATGCGCATGGCCGGCGTCGATCACATCCATGCCGGCACCGTGGTCGGCAAGCTCGAAGGCGATCCGCTGATGATCAAGGGCTTCTACGACACCTTGCGCGAAACGCACACGCCGCAGAATCTGGAGACCGGCCTGTTCTTCGAGCAGGACTGGGCGAGCCTGAACAAGGTCATGCCGGTTGCCTCCGGCGGCATTCACGCCGGCCAGATGCACCAGTTGCTGACCTATCTCGGCGAGGACGTGATCCTGCAATTCGGCGGCGGCACGATCGGTCACCCGCAGGGCATCCAGGCCGGCGCCGTCGCCAACCGCGTCGCGCTCGAAGCGATGGTGCTGGCGCGCAACGAAGGCCGCGATATCTGGAACGAAGGACCGCAGATTTTGCGTGAAGCTGCCAAGTGGTGTTCGCCGCTTAAGGCCGCCATCGACACCTGGGGCGAGGTCAGCTTCAACTACGAGTCGACCGACACCGCCGACTTCGTGCCCACCGCCACCGCCAGCGCCTGATCCGGAGAACCCGCCATGATGACCAACACCAACCAGCGTCTGACCCAGGGCCAGTTCTCGTTCCTGCCCGATCTTTCCGACGCGCAGATAACCAAGCAGCTTGAGTACGCGTTGAAACAGGGCTGGGCAGTCGGCATCGAATACACCGACGATCCGCATCCGCGCAACACCTACTGGGAGATGTTCGGCAACCCGATGTTCGATCTGCGCGACCCGGCCGGCATCCTGATGGAGATCAACAACTGCCGCAAGACGTTTGCCAGCCACTACATCCGCGTCACCGCGTTCGATGCGACGCGCGGCGTCGAATCACCGAAGATGTCCTACCTCGTCAACCGGCCCAAGAACGAGCCCGGCTTCGGTCTCGTGCGGCAGGAGGTCGATGGCCGCAGCATCCGCTACACGATTCACTCCTACGCCACCGACAAGGGCGAAGGCGAGCGCTACTAGGCATTGCGATGAACGTTCTCGCCACGCCAGCGCCCGATAGCGAAGTCCGCGATCTCTCCGTGTTGTATCGAGAGAGCGGTATCGCGGAGGTGTTCGACAAGCTCGACCGCGAGTTGATCGGTCTGGCGCCGGTGAAATCGCGCATCCGCGAGATCGCCGCTTTGCTGCTGGTCGACAAGGCGCGGCATGCGGTCGGTCTGAGCGCGGGACGGCCGAGCCTGCACATGAGTTTCACCGGCAATCCGGGTACCGGCAAGACAACGGTGGCCTTGCGCATGGCCGATATCCTGCACCGGCTCGGCTATATCCGCAGCAATCACGTCATCGCGGTCACGCGCGACGATCTCGTCGGCCAGTACATCGGCCACACCGCGCCGAAGACCAAGGAAGTGCTGAAGAAGGCGATGGGCGGCGTGCTGTTCATCGACGAGGCGTATTACCTGTACCGACCGGAGAACGAGCGCGACTACGGCCAGGAGTCGATCGAGATCCTGCTGCAGGTGATGGAGAACCAGCGCGACGACATCGTGGTGATCCTGGCCGGCTACAAGAATCGCATGGAGACCTTCTTCCGCAGCAATCCGGGCATGGCCTCGCGCGTTGCGCACCATATCGATTTTCCCGATTACACGGCGGACGAACTGCTGCAGATCGCGCAATTGATCGCGGCGCAAATGGATTACCGCTTCGACGCGGCGGGTCTTGCGGCGATGCGCGAGTACATCGCCCATCGCCTGACGCAGCCGCATTTCGCCAACGCGCGCTCGATCCGCAATGCGCTCGATCGCGCACGCCTGCGCCACGCGTCGCGGCTGTTTTCGTCCAGCGCAACGGCCAACGCCGCGCCGGAAAAAGATCAGTTGATGTTGATTACGCCCGAAGATATTCGTGCCAGCCGCGTGTTTCGCGGCGGGTTGGGTGGAGAAAGCAAAATCTCTTAGTTCGTCATTCCGGCCAAAGCCGGAATCCAGTTCCTTTGCTCTTCCAATCAGAAAGACGCTGGATGACCAGCTTCGCTGTTGTAAGCACCTCCGGCTTTCGCCGGAATGACGGCGAGAAGCAATAGCAAGAGGCAATTTCAGTACCGGAGACGCGCCATGTTCAACCGCCGCACCACGCTGTCGAAATTCCTGATCGAGCAGTTGAAGGGCTCGCCGGACAGCAATGCACTTGCCGCGTTGCTGGTCGACGTGGCCGCCGCGATCAAGGCGATCAGCGCGGTGGCGGCGAAAGGCGCGCTCGACGGCAACACCGGCTCGCTCGACACACAGAATGTGCAGGGTGAAACGCAGAAGCCGCTCGACCTGCTGACCAACGAAATCATCTTGCGCCATTGCGACTGGGGCGGCCTCGTCGCCGGCATGGCCTCGGAGGAAATGGAGCAGCCGTTCGACATCCCGGGTGAATATTCGCGCGGCCGCTATCTGTTGTTGTTCGATCCGCTCGACGGTTCGGCCAACATCGACCTCAATGTTGCGGTCGGCACGATCTTCTCGGTCCTGGTTCATGACCGCGACGACGCCCCGGTCGAAGCCGACTACCTGCAGCCCGGCAACCGCCAGGTCGCGGCCGGTTACGCGATCTACGGGCCATCGACGATCCTCGTCCTGAGCGTCGGCCAAGGCTCTCACGGCTTCACCCTCGACAAGGAAATCGGCAACTTCATCCTCACGCACCCGAACCTGCGCGTGCCCGACGAGACCGACCAGTTCGCGATCAATACCTCGAACGAGCGTTTCTGGGAGCCGCCAATGCAGCGCTACGTCGAGGAATGCAAAGCTGGCAAGACCGGTCCGCGTGGGCGCGACTTCAACATGCGCTGGATCGCTTCGATGGTCGCCGATGTGCATCGCATTCTGATCCGCGGCGGCGTGTTCTCCTATCCGCGCGACAACAAGGCACCGAACAAGGGCGGGCGCCTGCGCCTGTTATACGAGGCCAATCCGATGGCGATGCTGATCGAGCAGGCCGGCGGTCTGGCCTCGACCGGCCGCAACCGCATCCTCGACAAGCAGCCCGAACAGCTGCATCAGCGCGTGCCGGTGATCCTCGGCTCCAAATGCGAAGTCGAGCGCATCGAGCGCTATCACCGCGAGTTCGACGACGGTACGGACCAACCCTTTGTCTCGCCGCTGTTCAACGAGCGCTCGCTGTTTCGTCCCGAAGCGCGCGCGTAGCCAACGAGGAACCGTCGATGTCGACCAAGCATCCCGTTATTGCGATCACCGGGTCTTCCGGCGCCGGCACCACCACGGTGATGTCGAGCTTCGTGAATATTTTCCGGCGCGAAAATCTCAAAGCGCAGCTGGTCGAAGGTGACAGCTTCCATCGCTTCAATCGCCTGGAAATGCGCAAGGAGATGAAGGATGCCGAAGTGCGCGGCGATCGCAACTACAGTCACTTCGGTCCCGCGGCGAATCTGTTCAAGGAGCTCGAAGACCTGTTCCGCAGCTATGGCGAAACCGGCGTTGGCAAAGCGCGCAAGTATCTGCACGACCCGGCCGAGGCCGCACCGTACAAGCAGGAACCGGGCACGTTCACCGCGTGGGAGGATGTGCCCAAGGGCACCGACCTGCTGTTCTACGAAGGCCTGCACGGTGCCGTGGTCGACGGCGATGTCGATGTCGCGCGTTACGCCGATCTGAAGGTTGGCGTGGTGCCGATAATCAACTTGGAATGGATCCAGAAACTGCATCGCGACCAGCGTATGCGCGGCTACAGCCAGGAAGCGGTGACCGACACGATCCTGCGCCGCATGCCCGATTACGTCAGCCACATCTGCTCGCAGTTTTCGCGCACGCACGTGAATTTTCAGCGCGTGCCCACGGTGGATACGTCCAATCCGTTCGTCGCGCGCTATATCCCGTCGCCGGACGAAAGTTTTCTGGTGATCCGCTTCGCCAATCCGAAAGGCATCGATTTCCCGTACCTGCTCAGCATGCTGCACGATTCGTTCATGAGCCGGCCGAACACGATCGTTGCGCCCGGCGGCAAGATGGGTTTGGCGATGGAATTGATTTTCACGCCGATGATTCTGCAGTTGATGGATCGCAAGCGGCGCGCATTGGCGGCGTAGACGCGGCCTGCTCGTCATTCCGGCGAAAGCCGGAGGTGCTTTACAACAGCGAAGCTGGTCATCCAGCCCCTTGCTCTTTTCTACTGAACGCAGCCGTTGAACACCAAGGCGAAGGCTGGATTCCAGCTTCCGCTGGAATGACGAGGCAAAAGACACACATGAACGCAAATATCCGCCCAGTCGAAGCCACCCAGCAAGAGCTCGCCAACGCGATCCGTTTCCTCGCGGCTGACGCAGTGCAGGCCGCGAACTCCGGCCATCCCGGCGCGCCGATGGGCATGGCCGAGATCGCGCTGGTGCTGTGGCAGCGCTATCTTCGGCACAATCCGGCGAATCCGGCTTGGCCCGATCGCGATCGCTTCGTGCTGTCGAACGGCCACGGCTCGATGCTGCTTTATGCACTTTTACACTTGAGCGGCTACGACCTGTTGCTGGACGAGCTCAAGCGCTTCCGCCAGCTGCACAGCAAGACGCCCGGACATCCCGAATACGGCATGACGCCGGGCGTCGAAACCACGACCGGTCCATTGGGTCAGGGTCTGACCAACGCCGTCGGCATGGCGCTGGCGGAGGCGTTGCTGGCGCGTGAATTCAATCGCGACGATCACACGATCGTCGATCATCACACCTACGTCTTCCTCGGCGACGGTTGTCTTATGGAAGGCATAAGCCATGAAGCGGCCTCGTTCGCGGGGACATTGGGCCTCGGCAAGCTGATCTGTTTTTACGACGACAACGGCATCTCGATCGATGGCCATGTCGAGCACTGGTTTGCTGACGACACGCCGAAACGTTTCGAGGCCTATGGCTGGCATGTCGTGCGCGCGATCGACGGTCATGATCCGGCCGCGGTCGAGAACGCGCTGGTCGCAGCGCGCGCGCAACGCGACAAGCCCAGCCTGCTGTGCTGCAAGACGGTGATCGGCAAGGGCAGCCCGAACAAGGCCGGCAGCCACGATGTGCACGGCGCGCCGCTAGGTGCGGACGAACTCGCGGCGACGCGCAAAGCGCTGAATTGGCCGCACGCCGCATTCGATATTCCCGACGCGGTCTACGCGCAATGGAACGCGCGTGCCGAAGGTGCGCGCATCGAGGCCCAGTGGCAGCAGCGTTTCGATGCCTACGCCAAGGCCTTCCCGCAACTTGCCGCGGAGTTCAAGCGCCGCATCGTGGACGAACTGCCGGCCGACTGGAAAGCCTTCGCGCGCGCGAAGCTCGCCGAAGTACAGGCGGCGATGCCGACGATCGCCACGCGCAAGGCTTCGCAGAATGCGCTCGACCTGCTCG
>NZ_DATBQK010000121.1:0-14926 GCF_036560865.1 Rudaea sp. | reverse complement strand
CCGCCGAATGCGTGCGCCGACCGCTGGATTCGGGTGCACTGGACAGACCACGCCGACATCGGGTGTCGCATCGAGCAATTGCAGGATCGCCGCACACACCGTGTCGAGGCCACGGCCGTAGTTTTCGCGGCGGTGCAGGGTCAGGGTAATAAGGTGCCGCGTCGCGGGTAGCGGCAGATTCGCATGGTCCGGTCGCGAGAGCACCTCACGCAGGACATCGATCGAGGTGTTGCCGACCTTGAGAATGCGTTCGTTCGCGATGCCCTCGATCAGCAGATTGCGCTGCGCGGTTTCTGTCGGCGCGAAATGCAGTTGCGCCATCCGCGCGATGCCGCGACGGAAATATTCTTCCGGAAACGGGCGCAACGGATGATCGGTGCGCAGGCCCGCTTCGACATGCGCGAGCGGCAGGCGCAGATCGCGTGCGGCCAGCGCCGTGGCGAACGCCGTGGTGGTATCGCCCTGCGCGACCAGCATATCGACGTCGGCATCGGCGGCAGCTGCGCGGATGCCTGCGCGCAAGCCGCGCAGGCTCGCCGACAGGGATCCGCCCGCGCTCGCCGGCGCGGCGATATCGGCGACGAGATCGAGTTGTACGAGGCTACGCTCGACCATCTGTGGATGCTGGCCGCTGTTCATCAGCACGACGCTGGCGTCGCGGCCGCGCTGTAGCGCTTTTGCCACGCTGGCGAGCTTCAGGCACTCCGGACGAGTGCCGGCGACCAGCAAGATCCGTGGCCGGATCCTGCGCGTGTGAACGACCAAGAGATTCCTCCAACCCGTCTATGCGGATCGTTAAAGAATACTTACAATTATTTACGTCTACAAGCGTGCAGCGATTGATTATCCGGGGAAAAGAGGCTGCGGCGACGCACAACGCGGGACCCCAGAAAGCGAGGGCCCGTCGCGTCCGAAAAGCCCGGAATGGCCGCCAGCCCCCGCCGTAGCCGTCGATCCCTGCGATTTCCACGCTCGCCGCAATGCGCAAGAGTCGGTAAACTATCGCTTTACCAGCACCGGAAACTGCTGCGACCATGACTCCTCTGATTTTCGTGACCGGCGGCGTGGTGTCCTCGCTGGGCAAGGGCATTGCCTCGGCGTCCCTGGCGGCCATCCTCGAAGCGCGCGGTCTGCGCGTGACGATGATGAAGCTGGACCCCTACATCAACGTCGATCCGGGCACGATGAGCCCGTTCCAGCACGGCGAGGTCTACGTCACCGACGACGGCGCGGAAACCGATCTCGATCTGGGCCATTACGAGCGCTTCGTGCGCACGCGCCTGACCGGCAAGAACTCGATCACGACCGGCAAGATCTACGAAACCGTGATCCGCAAGGAACGCCGCGGCGACTATCTGGGCGCGACTGTGCAGGTGATTCCGCATATCACCGACGAGATCAAGCACTGCATTTATGAGGCGACACGCGGTTACGACGTCGCCCTGGTCGAAATCGGCGGCACGGTCGGCGACATCGAATCGCAGCCTTTTCTGGAAGCGATCCGCCAGATCCGTATCGAACACGGCATGGACAAGGTGATGTTCATGCATCTCACCTTGGTGCCGTACATCAAGGCTGCAGGCGAGATCAAGACCAAACCGACCCAGCATTCGGTCAAGGAGCTGCGCTCGATCGGCATTCAGGCCGATGTGCTGCTGTGCCGCTGCGAGACGCCGCTGCCCGATTCGGAGCGGCGCAAGATCGCACTGTTCACCAACGTGCCGGAAAAAGCCGTGATCAGCGCGGTCGATGTCGACACGATCTACAAGTTGCCGTTGTGGCTGCATCAGCAGGGGCTCGACGATATTGCGGTTGCGCACCTGAAACTCGACGCCAAGCCGGCCAACCTGATCGAATGGGAGCGCACGGTCGACGCGATCGAGCATCCCAAAGACGAAGTCACGATCGCGATCATCGGCAAATACGTCGAGCACAAGGATGCCTACAAATCGCTGAGCGAAGCGCTGCGCCACGGCGGATTGAAGCAGTCCACGCAGGTCAACCTGCAGTGGATGGAATCGGAGGATATCGAAGCGCGCGGCGCCGAGATCCTGAAAAACGTCGACGGCATCCTGGTTCCAGGCGGCTTCGGCAAGCGCGGATTCGAAGGCAAGATCGCCGCGGCCAGGTTCGCGCGCGAGACGAAGATTCCATATTTCGGCATCTGCTATGGCATGCATGCGGCGGTGGTCGATTTCGCGCGTCATATCGCCGGCCTGCCGGGCGCGAATTCGAGCGAGAACGACCGCCATTGCGCCGATCCGGTGATCGCGCTGATCACCGAATGGACCACGGTGAAGGGCGATGTGGAACGCCGCAGCGAGGAATCGGATCTCGGCGGCACGATGCGGCTGGGTGCGCAGGAATGCAAACTCACGCCCGGCTCGCTGGCGCGCGAGCTGTACGCGCACGACGTGATTCGCGAGCGCCACCGCCACCGCTACGAATTCAACAACAACTACCGCGAGAAATTCGTCGATCTCGGTCTGGTGATTTCCGGTGTGTCGATGGACGACCTGCTGGTCGAGATGATCGAATTCTCGGCGCAGAAACATCCGTGGTTCGTCGCCTGCCAGTTCCATCCGGAATTCACCTCGACGCCGCGCGACGGCCACCCGCTGTTCAACGGCTTCGTGCGCGCCGCGCGCGAGTGCAAGGCGATGCGCAACGCGCCGAAGCTCGCCGAGGCGGTGGCATGAAATTTTTTGTGATTTTTCTTTTGGCGCAGAGAGTCGGCATCCAATGAAGCTCTGCGGTTTTGAAGTCGGCCTGGACCAGCCACTGTTTCTGATCGCGGGTCCCTGCGTGGTCGAATCGCAGCAATTGCAGCTCGATACCGCCGGCACCTTGAAGGAGATCACCGGCAGGCTCGGCATTCCGTTTATTTTCAAGTCGAGCTTCGACAAGGCCAACCGCACATCGAGTTCGAGTTTTCGCGGACCCGGCATGGAAGAAGGCTTGCGCATCCTCGGCGAGGTCAGACGCCAGATCGGTGTGCCGGTGCTGACCGATGTGCACGAATACACGCCGATGAACGAAGTCGCCGCGGTCGTCGACGTACTGCAGACGCCGGCGTTCCTGTGCCGCCAGACCGACTTTATCCAGAACGTTGCGCGCGCGGGCAAGCCGGTGAATATCAAGAAGGGCCAGTTTCTTGCGCCCTGGGACATGAAGCACGTCGCAGCGAAGGCCAAGGCCGTCGGCAACGAGCAGATCATGGTCTGCGAGCGTGGCGCCAGCTTCGGCTACAACAATCTCGTCTCCGATCCGCGCAGCCTCGCCGTGCTGCGCGAAACCGGCTGCCCGGTCGTGTTCGACGCGACGCACTCGGTGCAGTTACCGGGCGGGCAGGGTGGCACCTCGGGCGGCCAGCGCGAATTCGTGCCGGTGCTCGCGCGCGCGGCGGTGGCCGTGGGCATCGCCGGCATTTTCATGGAAACGCATCCCGATCCGGACAAGGCGCTTAGCGATGGGCCGAATGCCTGGCCGCTGGGCAGGATGGCAGCGTTGCTGGAAGTGCTGACCGAGCTTGATCGCGCGGTGAAACGGCATGGCTTCTCCACAACCGGTTTTTGATTCCGATTGACCTTTCTCAGGTAAAGATATGCAGATCACGAATATCCACGCCCGCGAAATCCTCGACTCGCGCGGCAATCCCACGCTCGAAGCTGAAGTCACGCTCGCCGACGGTTCGTTTGGCCGCGCCTCGGTGCCGAGCGGCGCCTCGACCGGCTCGCGCGAAGCGGTCGAACTGCGCGATGGCGACAAGTCGCGCTATCTTGGCAAGGGCGTCAGGAACGCCGTGGCCAACGTCAACACGACGATTGCAGCGGCGCTCAAGGGCTTCGATGCGCTCGATCAGCAAGGCCTCGACGCGAAATTGATCGCACTCGATGGCACACCGAACAAGGGCAAGCTCGGCGCGAATGCGCTGCTTGGCGTATCGCTGGCGAATGCGCATGCGGCCGCTGCGTCGAAGAAGCTGCCGTTGTATCGCTACATCAACACAGCCCTCAGCTCTCAGCCCTCAGCCCTGCACTTGCCCGTGCCGATGATGAATATCGTCAACGGCGGTGCGCATGCCGACAACAATGTCGACATGCAGGAATTCATGGTGCTGCCGGTTGGCCTGCCGAATTTTTCCGAGGCGTTGCGCGCCGGTGTGGAAATTTTCCATGCGCTCAAATCTGTATTGAAAGCGAAAGGTCTCAACACCGCCGTTGGCGACGAAGGCGGCTTTGCGCCGGATCTCAAATCGAACGAACAGGCAATCGAAACCATCCTCGACGCGATCGGCAAGACCGGCTACAAGGCAGGCAAGGATGTCTACCTTGGTCTGGACGCAGCGAGTTCGGAGTTCTTCGAAAACGGAGTCTACAACCTCGCCGGCGAAGGCAAGAAATTGACGCCCGCTCAGTTGGTGGATATGTATACGAACTGGTGCGCGAAGTATCCGATCATCACGATCGAGGATGGCATGGCCGAGCAGGATACGCCGGGCTGGAAGCTGATTACCCAGCAGTTGGGCAAGCGCATCCAGCTGGTAGGCGACGACAATTTTGTGACCAATCCGGCGATTTTCCGCGAGGGAATTGCAAACGGCATCGCCAATGCGATCCTGATTAAGGTCAACCAGATCGGCACCTTGAGCGAGACGTTGGAAACGATCGCGATGGCGGACCAGGCGAACTACGCCGCGATCGTCTCACACCGCTCCGGCGAAACCGAAGATACGACGATCGCCGATATCGCCGTTGCGACCACGGCGACGCAGATCAAAACCGGGTCGCTGTGCCGCTCGGATCGCGTCGCCAAGTACAACCAGTTGTTGCGCATCGAGGGAGCGCTCGGCGCTGGCGCGCGCTACGCGGGCCGCGCGGCGTTCGCGCACCTGCCGGGACTCGTGGGCTAAACCAAACCGTGCTGCGACTGGTTGCCCTGATCCTGCTGGCGCTGCTGCTCGCTCTTGGCGTCAAGCTTTGGGCGGGCGACTGGGGTTTGCGCGAGATTGCGCGCCTGCAGGGGCAGATCGCGATGCAGAAAGCGGAAAACGCCAAGCTCAAGCAACGCAACGATGCGCTCGCCGCCGACGTGGAGGATTTGCGCAACGGCAAGGACGCGATCGAGGAGCGCGCGCGCACCGAGCTCGGTCTGATCAAGCCGGACGAAATTTTCTATCAGGTTGTCGACCCCGATCCGGCCGTCAAGAAAAATGACGGACACTGACGCCGCGCTGTGGTGCGTGGTTCCCGCTGCGGGACGCGGCACACGTGTCGGCAGCGGGATTCCGAAGCAATATCTGCCGCTCGCCGGAAAACCGTTGCTGCAGCGCACGCTGGACAGGCTTGCCGCACATCCCTCGGTTGCAGGTTTGATGGTGGTGCTGGCTGCCGACGATACGCACTGGCCGAATATCGGGTTGCCTGGCATACCCGTGCTGACCGCTATCGGCGGCGCCGAGCGCGCCGATTCGGTGCTTGCCGGGCTGCATGCCTTGCGCGCGAAAGTAGCGGATGGGAATTTTGTCCTCGTGCACGACGCTGCGCGCCCTTGCGTGCGCGCAGGCGATATTTCGCGCTTGCTCGACTTTGGGATTCCGGCCGGCGGCGCATTGCTCGCTGCACCGTTGCGCGATACGCTCAAGCGCGCCGATACGCAGAACTGCAGCGTTGCGACCGAGCCGCGTGAAGCGCGCTGGCGTGCGCTGACGCCGCAGCTTTTTCGTTATGGCGAGCTGGTCGCCGCGCTCGAATCGGCGCGCGCCGCCGGCATTGCGGTGACCGACGAGGCGATGGCGATGGAGCGCATGGGGTATCGGCCCTTGCTGGTCGAGGGCGCGGAAAGCAATATCAAGGTGACGACGCCGGCGGATTTCGCGTTGGCGGAATTTCTGCTTGAGAGAGGCAATTGATGCGCATTGGCCAAGGTATCGACATCCACGCCTTCGGACCCGGCGATCACGTCGTGCTCGGCGGTGTGCGCATCGCGTACGAGCGCGGCATCGTCGCGCACTCGGACGGCGACGTCGCGATCCATGCACTTTGCGACGCGATCCTGGGCGCACTGGCGCTCGGCGATATCGGCACGCATTTCCCGCCGTCCGACGAACGCTGGCGCGGCGCGGACAGCCGCGTGTTTCTGCGCCATTGCGCCGACCTGATGCGCCAGCAGGGATTGGGCATCGGCAACGCGGATATCAGTATTGTCTGCGAGCGGCCAAAAATAGCGCCACATGCGCAGGCTATGCGCGCCAACCTTGCCGCCGATCTCGGCTGCGACGTGCAGCGGATCAGCGTGAAGGCCACCACGAGCGAAAAACTCGGGTTCACCGGCCGTGGCGAAGGTATTGCCGCGTTTGCCGTCGCCTTGCTCGTCGCAGTGAGCTGACGCCGCGTGGCCAGCGCTCCGGGCGAGCTGCCCTTTGCACATGGTGGGCCGCCGTTGCGCGGTACCCTGCGCGCGAGCCCAGAGGATTTTTTCGTCGACGAGGATCTCGGCTTTGCGCCAGACGGGCACGGCGAGCACGTATTTCTGCGCGTGGAAAAACGTGGCGCGAACACCGACTGGGTCGCGCGCGAGCTTGCGCGTTACGCGCATGTGGCGCCCGATGCCGTGAGCTATGCCGGACTGAAGGATCGGCATGCACTGACGCGGCAGACCTTCTCCGTGCATCTGCCAGGCAAACAGGTGGAGCCGGACTGGCTGGCGCTCGAGCACGCGGAATTTCGCGTGCTCGAAGCGGCGCGCCACAGCCGCAAGCTCAAACGCGGTGCGCTGAAAGGCAATTATTTCAAAATTATACTTCGTGAAGTAGAAGGCGACCGCCCAGCCGCCGCCGCGCGCATCGCGGCGATTGCCGCGCAGGGCGTGCCGAACTATTTCGGCGAGCAACGCTTCGGCCATGGTGGCGCCAATGTCGAGCGCGCGCGTGCGCTGTTCGCCGGCAAACGCGTGCAGCGCCACGAGCGCAGCCTGCTGCTGTCGTCCGCGCGTTCGTTTCTGTTCAACGGCGTGCTCGCGGCGCGCGTCGAGTGCGGCGATTGGCATGTTGCCCTGCCCGGTGAAGTGTGGATGCTGGCCGGCACGCACAGCATCTTCGGTCCCGAGCCGCTCACGCCAGAGCTGGCGGATCGCTTTGCGCACGGAGATATCGGCCTGACCGGGCCGCTCTGGGGCAAGGGCGAATTGCGCAGCACGGAGCAGGTCGCGCTGATCGAGAGTGGCATTGTCGGCCAGCACCCCGATCTCGCTGCCGGACTGGAAGCGAACGACTTGCGCCAGGAACGCCGGGCGCTGGCGCTGAAGCCATCAGGTTTTTCAGCAAACTGGTTGTCGGATAGCGATTTCGAATTGGGCTTCCATTTGGGATCGGGATCTTATGCAACCGTGATAATCAGGGAAATTTGCAGCTGATCCCCTGAGTTCTCACCCGCGTATAGCCGACCTGTACCTCTGGCACATGCAAACCTTGCGAAATGGACTATAGTCATGCTAGCGGCAGCGGTCGCTGTTCGCGTTGGCAAGGTCTTCGGAGGTTGCCATGAAACGTTCAAGTCTCTTGTTGGCGATAGGCGCATGTGTGACTTTGGCCGGATGTGCAACATCGGGTGGCACGCAGTCTCACGTAGTCAGTAAAGCCGTTAGCGACGTCGATGTCGGCAAAGTCGTTGCCGTGAATCAGTGGGCGCAAGCCAAGGGTTATACGGTCGTGTGGGTCAGCTACCCGCAAAGGCTCCGCTTGTCCGACGATACGAGTGCGAAGAATTAACTAACTGTCACTCATGCCTGAGCAGTACGGCGCAACGCCAGTACTGTCTTTGCTACCTCTACCCTGATGGCGTGGGGTGGGGCGGGCATTTCAGCGTAGTTCTCGCGCTGACTGGGTCACGACTTCTGCTCGGCCGAACTTTCCCGCATTCCCTGGCGCAGATGTCGATAGACATCCCTCGCGGCCGCTGTGGCGCGGACCGCTCGCACGCCGATCCGCACTGGTCGTGCCATGCTCGCTGCGTCAATGTGCAAGATTCATCGACTGCGCTAGTATCGTCGGCGTCGAGCGCGTTTGACCCGTGTGTTCACCCAAGCGAAGGAGAAGCCAGATGAAGTTCACGAAAACGCATTGCGGTATCTCGCTGCTATTGGCAGTCGGCATTGCGGCGCCGTTTTCGGTGACTGCCGATCCGGCGCCAGGCGCAGCCCCGCCGCCAGCGCCAGCGCCATCGGTAGCAACCAAGGCAAGCGCACCCGCGCCGGCGGAAGCAGCCAAGACTCATGATGGCGCCGAGCACGGTCTTGCGGCGGTCTACAGCGACCGCCTCAACGGTCATCGCACGGCCAGTGGGGAACGCTACAACCGCAATACGCTGACTGCGGCGCACAAAACCCTGGCGTTCGGCACACATGTCAAAGTCACCAACACGAAGAACGGGAAATCCGTCGAAGTGCGCATCAACGATCGCGGCCCCGTGCAAGCTGGCCGCATCCTCGATCTTTCGGTTGCCGCCGCGCACGCAATCGGCATTGGCCGCCATGGCACGGCCGATGTCAGCGCGGAAGTGCTCGGCAAGTAGAGCGCAGAAAATCGCAAATGCGCGGTATCGATTCGACGCCGCGCGACTCGTTGTACTTGTCGCTGGCCGTAACGGCTCAGCCGCGCTTGAGCAGAACGATCACGGCACCGGTGCCGCCATCGTTCGCCTTTGCCGACGCGTAGGCGAGCACGTCGGCGCGCCTGCGCAAAAGACTGTCGACCAGGCGCTTGAGGACAGGCCCTTCGTTACGCGAGCGCAAGCCCTTGCCATGGATGATCTTCACGCAAAGGCGTCCTTCGCGTTTGCATTCGGCGAGAAACTGCGCGATCGCGCTGCGCGCCACGGCAGCGGTCATTTGATGCAGATCGATTTCGTCGGCAACGCTGAACTGTCCGCGCTTCAATTTGCGCAACAGTTGCGGCGAGTGGCCGTCCTTCAGATAGGAGAGCTCCTCGCCGACTTCGATTTGCGCCGGGTCGATCGCCGAATCGATCAGTTCGCTCGACACGCGCGCCTCATCGAGCAACGACTGCAGCGGTTCGGGTGCGGGGCGCGGTTTTGCTACAGGCGCCACGCGCTGCTTGATCGGCCGCACGGCGCCGATCGCCTGCTGGAACAGGTGGCGATCTTCCTCGCTGATGTTGATGGGCCGCTTGGGCATGGTTGCTCCGCTGATCGTCAGGGCTTGGCAAAGGCAAATCGGACGCGGATCAGCGTCTCGCTGCTCGATCGCGGCGCCGGGAGAACTGCAGGTGTCCGGCATTGATCAGCGCGGTCAAGGTCTGCAACGCGTCCGCACCCGCGGCAACTGCGGCAAGTTTCCCACCATCGATTTCACGCTCGGCGCAGACGAGACGCGCGAACGCCAACGAACACCGCCAGGCTTCGCCGGTGACGAACAATTCCGCGGCGCGGCCGACGCGACGCCAGGCGAAACGGCTGAACGGATTGCGCAGCAGGATTGCGCGCGGCAGGCGATGGCGCACGTCGTCCGCTGACCGCGCCCGCGCAGCGGCAATCTGGGCGCTGCGATAGCGGGTGATGAAGCAGCCGAACCAATGCGCCAGGATGGATTGGTCCACATGGGTAAATTGCGGCATTGCGACGCGCAAGCGCGCGAGCGCGTCGTCGTCGATCTCGTTCGCGTCGTGCGCGGGTGCGAGATCCGGGTCCGTGTAACGCAAGTCATCGCCCAGTGGTTCGGCCAGAAATTCGGCAAAATCCAGCAGCAGCTCGGCCTGCGCAGGTGCGCGCATGCCGACCGAGCAGGTCATGCACTCGCCGAGCGCGACGCCATCGTGCGGCACCCCTGGCGGCAAATACAGTGCGTCGCCGCTGTCCAGCGTCCATTCGTGGGTCGGCGCAAATTCGCGCAGCAGCTTCAGTTCGCTGTCGTCGCGAAATTCCTTCGACGCCCGCGGATCGGCGCTGATCCGCCAGCGGCGTTGCCCGCGCGCCTGAATCAGGAACACATCGTAGTTGTCGACATGTGGCCCGACTCCGCCACCGTCGGTTGCGTAGCTGACCATCACGTCGTCCACGCGCCATGATGGAATGAAGCGGAAGCGATCGAGCAGGGCGGCGACATCGGCATCCCACTTGTCCACGTCCTGCACGAGCAAGGTCCAGTCTTTCTTGCCGAGCCGGGCGAACTCGGTTTCGCGGAAGGGGCCATTGCGCAGCGTCCAGCGCTCACGTTTGGCATCACGCGAAATGATGCGCGACAAGGCCGCTTCCTCGCAGGCGAGCCCGGCGAGATCGTTCGGCGAGATGGCATCGATGCCACCGGGGAAAAAGTCGCGGATCAGCAGCGGCCGCTTCTGCCAGTAGTCGCGCAGGAAGCGTGCCGGCGGCATGCCGAGCGGCAGACTTTGCGTCGCGCGAGTTTCGTTGGCGACAACGCTCATGCCAATCAAATGTCGCCGGCAAGCTTGCTGGCGAGCCCGATGTAGTCCGCCGGAGCAAGCACGAGCAGACGTTGCTTCGCCTCGGTGGGCAGAGCGAGCTGGGCGATGAATTCGCGCAGGCTTTCGCGCGTGATGCCTTGCCCGCGGGTCAACACTTTCAATTGTTCATAAGGCTCGGGCAGGCCGTAACGCCGCATCACGGTCTGCACGGCTTCGCCAAGCACCTCCCAGCTGGCGTCGAGTTCGGCTTGGATGCGCGCAGCATCGACGGTGAGTTTGCCCAAGCCACGCAGCAGCGAATCGAGCGCGATCTGGGTGTGGCCAAACGCAGTGCCGAGCGCGCGCAACACGGTGGAATCGGTGAGGTCACGCTGCCAGCGCGAGATCGGCAATTTCTCGGCAAAGTGTGCAAATAAAGCATTGGCGATGCCGAGATTGCCTTCGGCATTTTCGAAATCGATCGGGTTGACCTTGTGCGGCATCGTACTCGAACCAACTTCGCCGGCCTTGAGTGTCTGGCGGAAATAGCCAAGCGAGATATAGCCCCAGATATCGCGGCACAGGTCGATCAGGATCACGTTTGCGCGGCGGATCGCATCGGCAAGCTCGGCGATGAAATCGTGCGGTTCGATTTGCGTCGTCAGCGGATTGAAAACCAGGCCCAGCGATTCGACGAAGCGTTGCGTCAGCGCCAGCCAATCGACTTCGGGATATGCCGCGATATGCGCGTTGTAATTGCCGACCGCGCCATTGATCTTGCCCAGCAGTTCGACTGCAGCGACTTGTTTGCGCTGACGCTGCAGGCGCGCGACGACATTCGCGATCTCCTTGCCGAGCGTCGTCGGCGACGCCGTCTGTCCGTGCGTGCGCGACAGCATCGGCAGCGCGGCGTGCGCATGCGCGAGTTCGCGCAGCCGCGCGATTACGCCGTCGAGCGCCGGCAGCAGCACGCCACCGCGCGCATCGCGCAGCATCAGCGCGTAGGCCAGATTGTTGATGTCCTCGCTGGTGCAGGCGAAATGCACGAATTCTTTCGCGCGCGCGAGTTCGGCGTGGTCGCCGATGCGCTCCTTGATGAAATATTCGACGGCCTTGACGTCGTGATTGGTCTTGCGTTCGATCTCCTTGATGCGCTCGCCGTCGGCCACGGAAAATTTTTCCGCCAGCGCCTGTAAAGCCGCGTTCGCATCGGCCGAAAGTGCGCCGATTTCGCCGACTTTCTTTTCCGCTGACAATGCCTGCAGCCAGCGTACTTCGACCAGCACGCGGCGCTGCATCAGGCCGTATTCGCTGAAAATCGGCCGCAACCCCTCGACCTTGGCGGCATAGCGGCCGTCGAGTGGCGACAGGGCGGTAAGCGGGGAATGGGTCATGGGCGATTCCGCGACGAGCAGAAGCCAATGATACCAGCGCAGTCCGCCGATTCTGCTTCGCACTGGCGGCGATGGCGGCTTGATTTCGATGCGCGCAAGCGCAAACTGGGAAACTCGCCTGCACGACTATCGGAGACTAAAGATGAGTGGATACCGCATCGAACGCGACAGCATGGGCGAACTGCAGGTGCCGGCCAAGGCGCTCTACGGCGCGCAGACGCAGCGCGCGGTAAACAATTTTCCGATATCGGGCCTGCGCATGCCGCGTGAATTCATTCGCGCACTCGGGCTGATCAAGGCGGCGGCGGCGCAGGCGAATGGCGATATGGGTCATTTGCCGAAAGCTCTGGCCAGGGAGATTCGCAAAGCAGCCGGCCGCGTCGCCGTGGGCGAGTTCGATGCGCAGTTCCCGATCGACGTGTTTCAGACCGGCTCGGCAACCTCGTCGAACATGAATGCCAACGAGGTTATCGCGCATCTTGCGTCCAACGCAGGCGTGAAAATTCATCCCAACGACGATGTGAACATGGGCCAGTCGTCGAATGACGTGATTCCAACTGCGATTCAGGTCAGCGCAGCGCTGGCCGTATCGGAGCAATTGCTGCCGGCGCTGGCGCATCTGCACGCGACTATCGACCGGCGCGCGAAGGAATTGAGGAAAACCGTGAAGACCGGGCGCACGCACTTGATGGACGCGATGCCGGTGACCTTCGGCCAGGAGCTTTCGGGCTGGTCGGCGCAGATCGATTCCGGGATTGCACGTCTCAACGAGACGCTCAAGCGCGTGCGCGCGCTGCCGCAAGGCGGTACCGCAGTCGGCACCGGCGTCAATGCGGATGCCAGGCTGGGTCCGATGATATGCAAGGAACTGAGCAAGGCGACGGGCCTGAAATTTACTTCCGCGGAGAATTTTTTCGCGGGTCTGTCGGCGCAGGATGCAGCCGTCGAACTGTCCGGGCAGTTGAAGACTCTTGCCACTGCGCTGATGAAGATCGCGAACGACTTGCGCTGGATGAATTCCGGACCGTTGGCGGGGCTTGGCGAAATCGAACTGCCGGCGCTGCAGCCGGGCTCTTCGATCATGCCGGGCAAGGTCAATCCGGTGATCCCCGAGGCGACGGCGATGGTCTGCGCACAGGTGATCGGCAACGACGCGGCGATCACCATTGCCGGACAAAGCGGCAATTTCCAGCTCAATGTCATGCTGCCGCTGATTGCGTATAATGTGTTGCAATCTATACAAATTCTTGCGAATGCGTCGCGCGCTCTCGCCGACCGGGCGATTGCAGGATTCAAGGTGCGCGAGGAGCGGATCAAGCAGACGCTCGACCGCAATCCGATTCTCGTCACGGCGCTCAATTCGGTCATCGGCTACGAAAAAGGGGCGGCGATCGCCAAGCAGGCGTACAAGCAGGGCAGGCCGATTCTGGATGTCGCGCTGGAGACCAGCGGCCTGTCGCGCAGCACACTCATGCAACTGCTTGATCCGGCTGCGCTGACCAAGGGTGGCGTTCATGGAGGCTCGGGCGGCTGAGTCCCACCGCCCGCTCATTCAGCACATCGGCATTTGTGGAACTGGATCACAAAATCACATTCTCGCGCTTGCGCATGTGCCGATACGTCCGTATTCAAGCGGATTGTGTGATGCGGAGCATAATGATCGCTGCACACGCAAATCGGTAATCGAGAACAAACAGGGGCGGTTGAGATGCGGTCTTTCAAGACGGTTGTGTTTTTGGGTGGGTTGGTATTCTTCAGTGCGTTTGCGCCGGGCCTGCTGATGGCGCAGGAAGTGGCGATCAACGGCAAGGATTTCGAATCGGGCGCCGGCGATGCCAAGCTGGCCGAAATCGCCCGTCAGGCCGCCGCAAGCGGCAATACCGTCGTCGTTTCGACGCCGCCGTACTGGCGCGAAAAGGCGATTGCGAAGTTGCGGGCGGGTTCCGCCAACGTGCATCTGAAAACCAACGATGCGTTCTTCGAGAACGTGCTGGTGCGGATAGTCGCCAGCGAGCCTGGCGCCAAGCCAGCCGGCGAGCCGGCGCCCAAGGTTGCTGAAGTGCGGACGCCCAGGGCGGCGACGGAAAGCAGACCTGCGCCGATAGTCGTCAGGGAGCCGCCTGCGGCCGTCGAACAAACGCGCGTGGCTGCGAGGCCAGCGGCGATTCCGCCACACGTTGCGCCCGCTCCGCCGTCTGTGGCGCCCGCAACAGCGCCGCCGCCAATGGCCGTGGCGAAACTTGAAACAGCCGCTTCCGCTGCACCGGTCGCCGCCGCGCCGCCACTGCCGGCTGCACCAATGTCGGCCGCTCCGCCGCCACTGCCGGCTGCACCAATGTCGGCCGCTCCGCCGCCACCTGTCGGCTGGCAAACTGGTCCGAATCTGGCCGAGGCGCGCCGGCAGCTGGGGAGTCAGCTTGGTCTGGGCAACAGCGTCGACGGCACGATCAAGGTTGAGCAGCTGCAGAAGGGCGATCAGATTTTCGTCCACGGTCCGGCGCGCGCGGTAGTTCGGCGTGGCGGTGCGCATGTGCAATTGTTCTGGCTCGACGGTGCACTCAATCTGGAACGCGTCGAAATCAGTCAAAGCGGCGCCGGGCGCTACCGCGTGGACGAGCGGATTCGCAATGTTGCGTCACCGACCTTGCGTGCGATGCACAGCACACCGCAGATTTTCGCCGCGCAGATCCCGGTGTCATCCATTCGTACCGATATGGAGCGGCACTTCAACAACGCCAAGGAAATCACCGACCGCCTGCATCCAGATCAGTTGCAATACGACGACCTGTTCTACGTCTACCGCAAATACGCCGTGGTGTTCCGCCGCACCGACGCAGGCTTCGACCGTTACTGGCTCGAAGGCGAGGTCGATCTCAATCAGGCCGGCGTCGTGCGCGACGGCGACGCGTATCGGGTGGTCAGCGACCGGCTCTGATTGCGCGTCAGTTGAAAGAAATATCTGTCGCCATGCGCGGGTGGCTCCGGGTTTCTAATTGCAATGCGCGACGGTTCGCGCATCAATGACCGCATAAGGCTGGAAGTCGGGTAACTGACCGGCAAGCATATCCTGAGTCGTGCGAATCTCACCGAGATCGGCACACAGCTTGGCCACTTC
>NZ_DATBQK010000120.1:0-6813 GCF_036560865.1 Rudaea sp. | reverse complement strand
CTGCTGTGCCGCTGCGATATGCGAAAGAGCGAGCAGCGACGGCAGCGCCCAGCACAGTAGACGAACTGCGTTGCCACGTTTCATCTCGGCAGAGAACGCGCGTGCGCTCACGGCTTCGCTGCCGGCGGCGGCGACAAACCCAATTTGCCGAGCAAGATCGTATAGCGCGGATCGGAGTGCAATCCGCGCAACAGCGGATCGATCAGCATGCTCAGGATGCCGGTGTCGCGCGTGTCGTAGCTGCGTTGCAACCACTCGAACGCGGCATCCGTTTCGCCGCGGAACGCATAGACAACGGCAATCTGATAGGCCCCATTGTTGCTGTGCTTGGCGATCAATTCCGCCAACGCGGCATCCGCAGCGGCGCGATCGCCACGCGTGTGCTGCGCGAGCGCAAGCTCGTAGTATCGGTAGGGCTCGGAAGGCTCCAGCTGAGCCTCATGCAGCGCGGTTTCGCCGTCGCCTTGCAGGACCGCGACAACGACTTGCCAGCGATGACTGAATGCTGCGCCCGGCTGCAGCTCCGCGCTCTTGCGCGCCTCGGCTCGTGCCTCGTCGAACCGGCCGGCCGGCATCAGGCTGCGCGCGAGTACGGCGCGTGCGTAATACGAAAGCGGGTCCAGATCGACCCCGCTGCGGGCGAGCGCGATTGCATCGGAAATCCGACCCTGTGTATCCAGAACCTGCGCCAGCAGTACCTTGGGCTTGGAGCTGCCGGGCGCGAGCTGCGCGGCGCGTTGCAACTCGCGGGTCGCATCGGCAAAGCTCCAATCGATGAAGTAGCGCACCCAGCCCAACGCGGTGTGTGCTTCGGCCAGATTGGGGCTGAGTGCAACCGCTTTCTCGGCATCGCGTCGAGCTGCGGCCCACGCTGCCGCCACGTTTTCGCCCGTTTGGTCCGCGAGCCAACTCCATGTTTCCGCACGTTCGGCGTAGGCCAGTGAATAGTTCGGATCCAGCCGAATCGCCTCGTCGAAGAACCCCAGAGCCTTGCGCCAACCGTCGACATCGCGATGCTCGAAGTAGAAGTGCCCTTGCAGATAAGCGTTATGCGCGTCGAGGTTCTTGGTCGAAGAATCCTGGCGGACCTTCGCTTCCGCGCCAAGCAACGTGACCTTGAGCGAATCGGCGACGGACTGCGCGATCTCCGACTGCACGGCGAACACGTCTTTGAGTTCGCGGTCGTAAGTCTGCGACCACAGCTCGCGGCCGTCCGCGGCGTTCACCAGCTCGGCGACGATGCGCACGCGCTCGGCCTGCTTGCGCACCGTGCCTTCGAGCAAGGTGCTGACGCCGAGCTTTTCACCGATGGACTTTAGGTCGTCGGCGTGTCCCTTGAAACGGAAAGATGAGCTGCGCCCGATCACTTTCAGGTCGGCGATCTGCGCGAGCGCGGCGATCAACTCTTCCGACAGGCCATCGGAAAAATATTCGTTGGCCGGATCGCCGCTCTCGTTGACCAGCGGCAACACGGCGATCGACTTGTCGCCGGCGGATGTGCTGGCAGCTTCGTTCGCAGTCTTGTGCAGCACGAATTTGTCCGCCAGCAGCAGCACGACCGCCAGACCGAGCGCGGCGATGATCCAGCGGTCGAGCTTCTTGCCGGTGTGATAGGTAATCGACTGCGCCGGATCGATTTCGCTTTCGCGCTTGAAGCCCTCCGGCGTGAATTCATAGAACCACGCGAACAGCAGCGCGAACGGGAAGCCGATCACCACCGCGACCACGATCCAGCGCACCACCCACTCGGCGATGTGGAAAAACGGAAAAACCTGCGTCGCGATCTGTATCAGCAGCCATGCGCTCGCCGCATAAAACACCGCAGCGCGGTATACATTGCGGCGCTTGAGTTCGGCGAGCAGGCTCATGTCATGGTTTGCCCGTGCAGAGCTTGGCGTAATGCGGGTCGGTCGTGTTGATCTTCTTGACCAGCGCGACGAATCCCGGATCGCAATGCAGCTGGCCCAATATCGGCTGCATGACTGCCCATTCGGCCATGCCAGCGCGGTCGGTGTACGCCCATGATTGCAGATTCGACAGCGCCATTTGCGGTTCGCCGAGCTGGACCAGCAGCGATGGGATCACATAAGCCTGGAACGTATTGCCGCTGTTTGGATCGGTGGCGCTCTGCGGCAGGAAAGCGGCCAGACGCACGGCGATCGCGTGACGGTCGCCATGGTCTTGCAGCGCGTCGAAGACTTCGCCCACTTCTGCCTGTGCACCGGGATTGGTCGCGGCGGCGTAACCTGCGAACATGGTTCGGGCCTGGCTGAAGTCGCCAAGCTGCAGTGCGGCAAAGCCGGTCGATTCCAGGCAGGAGTGATTATCCGGTGCCGATTTCAGAATCGGCTCACACAGGACCTTGGCGTCGGCGTAGCGGCCCAGTGCGATCAGCGCCATGCCGTGGTTGTTGGCAATGATCGCCGATCGCGGGTCGAGTGCGGACGCGTGTTCAAGCGCGGCTACACCAGGTTCCAGTTGTCCTCCGCTCCATAGCGAGTTGCCGAGCCATTGGTAGGCCGTCGCATAGGAAGGCCGCAGCGCAATGGCCCGCTGGTACAGCGCCGCCGCCGTTTCGCGCCGGCGATCACTATCGGCGAGGTAGGCGAGCACCACATACGACTCGGGAAGCGTCGGATCAAGACTGAGCGCGCGCTCGGCATTGTCCCTGGCGCGCGCAAGGGCATCATCGTAAGTAATGCGCGCGGTCCAGTCGGGAAGGATCGAGTAGACCAACGCCTGCCCGGCGTAGGCTTCGGCAAACTTCGGGTCGGCTGCGGCGGATTGTTCGAATTGTTTCAGCGCCTGCCAGAGATTGTCTTCGCCGCGCAGTTGCCAGAGCGCGAGCCCGCGCAAATACGAGTCGTGGGCTTCGACGTTTTGCGTTCCCCTGCTCGGCGCAAACGATGCTGCAGCATCGCCGATTTTCACTTTCAATTCGTCGGCAATCGCGTTCGCGATCTCGTCCTGGATCGCGAAGATGTCCTTGAGGTCGCGATCGTAGGTCTGCGACCAGACATGAAAACCGTTGCTCGCATCGATCAACTGCGCGGTGATGCGCACGCGCGCGTCCTGCTTGCGCACACTGCCTTCCAGCACCATGCGCACTTTCAACTCGCGCGCGATCTCCGGCACTTCCTTGTTGCCGCCCTTGAACGAGAACGACGAGGTGCGCGCGGCAACCTGCAGCGCGGGAATGCGCGCCAATACGTTGAGGATTTCCTCGCTGATGCCATCGGAAAAATAAGCGTTCTGCGCATCGCCGGACATATTCACGAACGGCAGCACGGCGATGGAGTGCGGATTGATCTTCGCTTGTTCGGCGCTGATTTCGGCAGTGACATGCGCCGTGGTCTGCGTCACCAATGTCGCGTCGCGACGCGGCGCGAGCACGAATTTGTCGAAGGCAAAATAGCCGATCGCGACCACCGCCACGATCAGGATGAGGCGATCCATGCGCCGCGCCGTTTGCGGTGCGATCGATTCCTCTGGTTTGACGTCTTCATCGCGCTTTAATCCATCGGGCGTCAACTCGAATATCCACGCCACGATCATCGCCGGAAGGAAACCGATGGCGAGCGCGATCACGATGCTGCGCGCGATCCAGTCTGCCGCGCCGAACATCGGCAGGATGGTTCCGGCGACTTGCACGACGAGCCACGCGCCAACGAGATACAACCCGGCTGCGCGGATTACATTGCGGCGCTTGAGTTCGGCGAAGAAGCTCATTCGGGCGCCGCTCCACGCGAACGGCGTTGCGACGGAATGACCGGCCGGTTCATGGGGCGCTTCCCGCGGGCGACTGATACGGCAGGTTCATCTTCTGCAGCAGCGCCTTGTAGCGCGGATCACTGCGCAACGGATCGAAGGTTCGGGTCCACAAAAGGACGCCGGCAGCGGCGTCGTTGCGAGCTGCGAAGACTGCCAGCTGGGCCAAGGCACGGTCATGGTCACCCAGCAATGTCAGGAATGCCGCATAGAGTAGCGAATCGCCACGAATATTGGCATTCGCAGGCGCGCTGTTCAGGCTGCTCAGCGCGGCGGCGCGCGCGCCATGATCGGCGATTCCGCGCGCGAGCACAGCCATGGCTTCAGGGTCCACGCCCAGATGCCGAGCTACTGCACGAAGTTGCTGCTCGGCGTCGGCGTGGCGTCCAAGGCTGCTGTAGAGCAACACCGCGGTCATGCAAGCCGGATAGAAATCCGGGTGGGCGGCAAGCACGGACTCGATCTGTGAGGTTGCATCGGCATCGCGATGCAGTCCCATAAGGATCGTGCCGCGTACGACGCCGACGATAGCCGACAGCGGATCGAGCTGCCGCGCGCGATCGATCTGCGCCAGAGCCGGCTCGAACTGCCCGACCTCGGAGAGGAACTGCGCGTACTGGTCGAGCACTTCTACATCCCCGGGCGCCAGAACCAGTGCACGCTGAAACATCTTTTCGGCCTGCGCCCATTCGATGCGGTGTGCATGCACGTTGGCGATGGCGACCAGCGCCGAAGCGGTATCCGGATCGACGCTCAACGCGCGTTGCGCGGCGGATTCGGCGCGCGCCATTCCGGCATCCAGATCCCCGCCTGTGTACACCGGCAACAGCTGTTCTGTCTCGGCGAGCGCTCCCCACGCCTGTGCGTATTTCGGATCGAGCTCCACCGCCTTGCCGAACGCCACGGCTGCGTCACGCAGGCCGAGCCCGCGCGCCGCAAGCAGGCTCAGGCCGCGCAGATACAATTCGTGCGCCTGTGTGTTGGCGGTATTGCCGGCGTCCGCATGCGCGCCCGCGAATTGCACCTTCAGCTTGTCAGCTATAGCCTTGGAGATCTCGTCCTCGATTGCGAAGACGTTGGTTAGCGTGCGGTCGTATTTCTCCGACCACAGGTGATAGCCGCTGCGCGTATCGATCAGCTGCGCGGTGATGCGCACGGCGTCGCCCGCGCGCTGCACGCTGCCTTCGAGCACGGTGGCGACATCGAGAACCTCGCCGACCTTGCGCAGGTCCGGCTGCTTGCCTTTGAACGCGAACGCCGAGGTGCGCGCGGCGACTTTCAGGTCGGGAATCTGCGCCAGCGCATTGAGGATCTCTTCGGTGATGCCGTCGCTGAAGTATTCGTTCGCCGCATCGCCGCTCATGTTGACGAACGGCAGCACGGCGATCGACTTGTCGTCCGTTGCAACGACCGCAGGAACGACTGCCGTTGGCACGGCCTTGTCCGCTTCGCGACGCGAAACGAAGTGGTCGGTCAGCAACAGCACCACCGCCAGTGCGAGCACGGCGATGATCCAGCGATCGAGCTTCTTGCTCGTGTGCTGGGTGATCGAGTCGGCCGGGTCGATCTGACTTTCGAGCTTGAGACCTTCAGGCGTGAACTCGAAGAACCATGCGAACGCGAGGAAGAATGGAAATCCGATTGCCGCCGAGACGAGAAACCAGCGTGTCGCCCACTCGGGTGCACCGACCGATGGCCCGAGTTGCGAGACTCCCTGCGCCAGCGCCCATACCGCACCGATGTACAGCACGCCCGCGCGTATCACATTGCGACGCTTGAGTTCGGCGAGGAAGTTCATCGCGAAGCACCCTGATCCGGCAACGTCACCTTGAACTCGATCTGCGCCAGTTGCTCGGGCGCGCGGCCGATCTGGTGCAGGAACGGAAGCCAGCGCGCATCGCCGTGGAGTTTCGCCAGGAACGGATCGACCGGAACGTAGGGCAGGCTTGCGTCGTGCGCGGCGACCGCCTTGTCCAGCCAGTCGAAGGCGCGATCGGCATCGCCGCGGTAGGCCAGTGCGACCGCGATCGCATAGGGTTGGTCTTGCGCGTGCTTGTCGATGAACGCCGCCAATGCGGCTTCCGAATCGGCCTCGCGTCCGAGCGCGTGGTAGACCACCGGCAGTCCCGACATCCGCCAGACCTCCGACGACTCGGCCTGCATCGCCGCCAGCGCTGCGACGGCATCGCTTTTTCCCAGCAGCAGCGCCATTCCGATGAAATACTGTGCGCCAACGCTATCATGGCTCAAGGTCAGCTCGGTGCGCGCGGATTCGATCGCCTGATCCCAGCGGCTTGCGGTGTAGCAGAATACCGTCATGGCCGAATACGCGGCCGGGTTCGCCGGGTCATGCGCAATCAGGTATTCGAAGATCGCGATGGCATCGTCCTGACGGCCGATCCAGTTCATGAAAAGGGCGGCACTGCGCAATACATCCAAGTTGGCCGGCTCCAACGCCAATGCGCGCTGGAAATGTCGTGCTGCTGCGGGCAAGTCGCCGTCGAATTCCATGGTAATGCGACCAAGAGCCGCAAACGCGAGCGCATCGTTCGGATCGATCGCCAGCGCCTTGTCTGCGGCCTCCCGCGCCAAAGCGTAGCCCTCGACGGGAACGCGCTCGCCCAGACTCGTCTGCGAGGCGTACGCCCGCGCCAAACCATCCCACGCACGCGCCTCTGCGGGTGCGATCGACAACGCCTGCTGGTACAGAGCGACGGCTTGCGCATAGCCTTTTATCGTGCCCTCGTAGGACAGGGACTTCGCCTGCAGGATCAGCGGATAGACTTTCGGGTCGATTGGCTTTGCCGTCGGTGCCGCGCCGAGCAGCGTGATCTTGAGCTTGTCCGCCACCGTCGCGGCGATCTCGTCCTGCACCTTGAAGATGTCGTCGAGCGTGCGGTCGTAGGTCTCCGACCACAGATGCGAACTGTCGCTCGCGCGGATCAGCTGCACGGTGATGCGCACCTTGTCGCCCGACTTGCGCACGCTGCCTTCGAGGAGTGCCGCGACGTTCAATGCGCGGGCAATCTCGGGAATCGCGACTTC
>NZ_DATBQK010000119.1:0-4837 GCF_036560865.1 Rudaea sp. | reverse complement strand
AGAAAAAGGGAGAGGCTGAGTTCGTTCGATGGATGGGGCCACTACTCGACTGCTTGCGTGCAGTCGGCGGGTCGGCGCGACCCAAGGAAGTTTCCACGTGGATTCAACGCGAGCTTAGACTTGGAATCGATGTAACCGACGCGACGCTGAAATCCGGGGGCAATCGCTTTCACAACCAAGTTCAGTGGGCTCGCCAATACCTTGTATGGCAAGGACTGCTCGATGACAGCCGGCGAGGTATCTGGACGTTGACCGCCCTGGGTTGGAAAACGCATCTCGACGACGATTCCGCCCGTGAGCTGTTTCTCAATCGCACAGCGGCCTATCAAGCCATCCGCAAGGAACCAGATGAAGAATCACAAAGAGTAGAGCTTGATCTGAAAGATGCTCTCCCGCTCGATGAAAAGCAGGAACAGAGCTTGCTTGAGTTGCTGAAATCTTTGTCGCCGTATGGTTTCGAGCTTATCTGCGAGCGCCTGCTTCGCGAACATGGCTTCGAAGATGTCGAGGTAACCCAGAAATCGCGTGATGGTGGAATTGATGGATACGGCGTCCTGCGCCTGAGTCCTTTCGTCAGCGTCAAAGTTGCATTCCAGGCCAAACGCTACAAGGACGTCGTATCACGCGCGGCTGTTGGTGAATTCCGCAATGCACTTCTTGGCCGTGCTGAAAAAGGAGTCTTTATCACGACAGGCCGCTTCTCCGGTGATGCTGAGGCCGAAGCAGCGCGCGATGGCGTTATTCCTATTGAGCTGATTGACGGCGAGAGATTGGTGGTGCTGTTCGAGGAAGCCAAACTCGGTGTGAAACCAAAACAGATTTTCGACATTGACTATGCATTCTTCGATCAGTTTCGGAAGCAATGAATAGAATCACGCCGCCAGCCGCAACTGCGGCCGCAGTCCCGCACGTGCAGCGAGCCGCACCAGTAGATCGAGGCTGAACGATCCAATCTTGCGGCGCTTGATATCGGACACACGCGCTTGCGTGACGCCGAGTTGCGACGCCGCTGCTGCTTGCGTCAATCCGGTTTCGACAAGCCAGGCTTGCAGCCCGCGCAGCGCCTCGGCACGCATTGTGAGTTCCGCAGCTTCGTCGGGATCGAACAGGTCGTGAAATACGCCACGCGGATCGCCGGAAGTGCGCTTGAGGTCGACTTTGGAAGGTTTAGCTTTTCGGTTCATGGCTCGTCTCGCATGCGTACATGCAATATCTCGCATACGTTGCTAGTCTAACCGCAAGAGCCCAGAGCCGTTGATCTGCTCTCGCCTCGCCCTTGATCTTGTCCCCCTTTGCCGCGGCGAGATCACGCAGGAAAAGTCCGTGAGGATGACGCGCAGGATGCGCGTCAGTTCGCGAACGTATAGGGATGTACGTCAAGCGAACCCCTGCGTGATCTCGCGCACTCGAAGCGCGCAGCGCGAAGAGCGCGGCATCGGGGGCGGTCTCTCTTTGGTTACTTTCTCTTGGCTGTAGAAGAGAAAGTGACCCGCTCGCCGCAGGCGAGTGGAAGCCTTTGCTTCTAAAGTCAAACAGCAAAGCGAAGACGCAGGATTCCTGCTTCCGCAGGAATGACGAGCTAGAGCTGCGCCAGATGCACTTCATCCCCCACAATCTCAATCGGCAAAGCCGCCAGACTCTCTCCGCGACAAGGCCCATCAACGCAGAGTCCGGATGCAATCGCAAACACCGCCCCGTGCGACGCGCAAATCAGATGGGAATTCTCGATCAGGAAGCGCCCGGGCGCCCAGTCCAGGCGCCGGCCGGCGTGCGGACAGACGTTGCGATAGGCGAACACTTGCGCCGCCTGGCGCAGTAGAATGAGCGAGTCCGCGTAAGCCTCCGCCGCATTAGCGGATTCCGCCGGAAGGTCCAGTGCGATGGCGCCGCCATCGGGGATATCCGCGAGCCGGCATAACGTTTTTCTAACGCTCATCAGAGTATTTAGTTTCCTGCCAGCCGGTACCGCTTACGCGCTGTCCAACCCCCACATTCTGCCATGGAGCATCGTCGCCATGTTTTACTGGCGCTGGTTCAATCGTCGTCACCATCCGCTGACCCGCCTCCTGTTCGGCGTGCTCGGTGCGATGCTGCTGATTGGTGTGCTCACACTCGGCTTTTTTGCCCTGATTGCGTTCGCGTTCGTCGGCGCGATCGTCGCGCTCACGCGCGCGCTGGTGCGCACGCACGCGCAGGCAACGCAGCAACCTGCGTCCGCGCGTGGCAGTCCGCGCGTGATCGAGGGCGAATACGTGGTGCTGCACAAAGACACGGCGACGCTGAAGCACTGATCCGCGTTTCGCGTCGGCGGTATCGACCGTCTGCGCACTATCGTCTGCTCCAATGGCCCCGCACGCGTCGTGACAAATGGCGCTATCGTGCGTTCGGGCGCGCCGCTAAGATGGGTGCCAATCCGCAACCGTCTCCGCGCGCCGTAAAAGTATACTTTCTCCCAACGCAATGAACGATACCGCTCTCGCTGCCGCGCCCGTGCGCGCCCTGCTCACGCCGCGCGTGCTCGTGCCGCTGGCCTTGTTCGGCATCTACGTGCTGTGGGGCTCGACCTATCTCGCGATCCGCATTGCGGTGGCGGGCTATCCGCCGTTTCTGATGGCGGCGGTGCGCTTCGCGATCGCCGGGGCGTTGATGCTCGCGCTGCTGAGCTGGCGCGGCCTCGCCCTGCCGACGCGCAGGCAATGGTTCAATTGTTTCGTCACCGGAACGCTGCTGCTCGGCTTTGGCAACGGCATGGTTTGCTACGCCGAACAGAGCGTCGCGTCCGGAATCGCAGCGGTCGCAGTCGCCAGCGTCGCATTGTTCATGGCGATCTTCGCCGGGCTCTACGGGCAATGGCCAAATCGCCTCGAATGGATTGGTTTGCTCGTCGGCTTCGCTGGCGTGGTCGTACTCAACTTCGGCGGCGAACTGCGCGGTTCGCCGCTCGGCGCGGCGGCACTTGTTTTCGCTGCGGTCGCCTGGGCGTTCGGTTCGGTGTGGAGCAAACATCAGGACATGCCGCACCCGGCGATGAGCGCCGCGGCGCAGATGCTGTGCGCCTGCGTGCCGCTCGGCGCGTTCGCCCTGATCGCCGGCGAGCATGCACCGCTGTCGCCGGATCTGCATGCGACGCTGGCCGTCGCCTATTTGATCGTCGCTGGATCCCTGCTCGGTTTCAGCGCCTATATCTATCTGCTGCACCACACGCGACCGGCCCTCGCGAGCAGTTACGCCTACGTCAATCCACCTGTCGCCGTGCTCGTCGGCGTGCTGCTTGGCGGCGAGAGCGCGACCTCGCTCGACATCATCGGCATGATCGTGATCCTGATCGGCGTCGCCGCGATCACGCTGGCGAAGACGAAGTAGAGCGTTTCCCGTCGTCGTCGCTAATGTCGATGCTCATGCAGCGGCTGCGGCACCCCGGCGTGATCGAGACCGCCGGTCTCCAGCCACTGCCGCGTGCGCGTTCGCGACTGCGCGATGAGCGACCGGCCCGCCGAGTAGTCGTAGGGCGATACGTCCAACGGGCACAGATTCGGCACGATCCGCAACGTGACGTCGCCCGCAAAGCGCTCGGCGTCGTGCACGAGCTGGCGCGAGACGAGCAGGCTCAGCGCGTGGATCGCGCGCGCGATCGCGCCGGTGGGCAACCGGTCGAGCGCGCAGGCAAAACCGGTCGGCAACACGATGATGCGCGTGGCGCCGAGTCTGATCGCACTGGAGATCGGCGTGTTGTTGGCCACGCCACCATCGACCAGAAAGCGCCCGCCGATCCGCACGGGTGGAAACACGCCGGGAATGGCCGCGCTCGCAAGCACCGCATCGACGACCGAGCCTGAGGACAGAACCACCTCGTTTCCGGTGAGCATGTCGGAGGCCACGATATGCACCGGCAACGCCGCCTGTTCCAATTGCTGGTAAGGGATATTCCGTTCCAGCAGGCGCCGCAAAGCGTGGGAATCGACCAGGTGACCCCGCCTGAGCAACATGCCGAGCATGCTGCCCAGGCTGAAGGGAAGAACGTCCCTGCGCTTGAGCGCGCACCAGATGCCCTCGAGTTTGTCGGCGCCGGCGCGCGTCGGGTCGGCGGCGAAGTACGCGGCGTTGATCGCACCGGCCGACGCGCCCACGATGAAGGCTGGCGTCTCGCCCCAATCCAGCAGGGCCTGCAACATGCCCACTTCCACCGCGCCGAGACTGCCGCCACCGGCCAGCACGAAGGCCGTGCGCTGTGCGGCGCGATTGTCGATCGGGGTTGTCTGGGCCATTCCGGGTACCTGTCTGATATCACGCTGCGACGCTGTTGCATTGGACACGGCGTGGGCGACTTTCCTTACGCCCGGTGGCTGAAACCTCAGACTACGACCACCGGAATCTTGCCGATGCGCGACTGCCATTCGCGTGGGCCGGTCTGATGCACCGAGGTGCCTTGCGAATCCACCGCGACGGTGACGGGCATGTCCTTGACTTCAAATTCGTAAATCGCCTCCATGCCCAGGTCGGCGAAACCGACCACGCGCGATGCGCGGATCGCTTTCGAGACCAGATACGCGGCGCCGCCGACCGCCATCAGATACACCGAGCGGTGTTTCTTGATCGCGTCGATGCCCGCAGGGCCGCGCTCGGCCTTGCCGACCATGCCGAGCAGACCGGTCTGCGCCAGGACTTGTTCGGTGAACTTGTCCATGCGCGTCGCTGTGGTCGGACCGGCGGGGCCGACGACTTCGTCGCGCACCGGATCGACCGGGCCGACGTAGTAAATAAAGCGGCCGCTGAAATCGACCGGCAGCTTCTCGCCGCGATTGAGCATCTCGACGATGCGCTTGTGCGCGGCGTCGCG
>NZ_DATBQK010000118.1:0-5193 GCF_036560865.1 Rudaea sp. | reverse complement strand
GGCTCGCCCCCAGGTCGAACGCCTGGGCGTCGCTCAAGTGCAACCTGCCAAGTGCGCTGATGGAAGAATTCTGCACATTGGCCAGTTCGGCACCCGGGATGATCAGCGTCGGCAGGGCAGAGTCGCCCAAGCCCGGCAAGGCCTCGTAGGTGCTCCATTGGCGCGCCAGGGGCAGGCTGTTGTCGTGACGCATCCAGGACAGGCCGTAGTTCAGGGCCAAATCGAGGTTGTCGCCAGCGAACCAGCTGGCGCCGATACGCAACGTGCCGCCGTGCGCAAGCGTTTCGGACGTGCCGCACGATGCGCTCGCATCCAGGCCGCTGCAGAGCAGGGTTGGCGGCGAGATCGGCGCGAGAATGCGGGATTTGGCGAGATCGACGTGCGCCGCCGCGTTATCGCTCAGGCGCAGCAGCAGGCTGCCGGAAACGAGGTTGGTTACGTCGACCAGGCGCCACTCATTTTTCGCGGCGCCGATACGCGGGGATTGCGGCAGGGTGGGATATGAACCTCCACTCAGTGCAAGCGCGGCGAGTATGCGGCCGTCGGACGTGCTCCACAGCGGAACTTCGTGCGGGCTCAGTGCGGCGAGCGGATCCGGGCCGGCGGGCGGCGAAATCACGGGCGCAAGCGACTGTGCGAAGCCGGCTACCGGCATCGACGCAATCAGCAAGAGGGCGAAAAGCTTGCGCATATGAAAAATCGGTTCAATCCGGTGAAATAACAGAGTGTTCAGGGCGACGCAAGTTCACTGTACGAACAGCCCAAGCCACAGGCAGGACTGGACAGCGAGAATAGCATGATTTATGGAAAACTAACAATTATTTTGGTGTCATTGCGCACAAAACGAGCACCTGTTCCGACGTTTTTTTGAACAGGCTTCCGGCCCGATTGCATTAGCCACGGTCGGCGAGGAATCGGACGCAGGTCGCCGCTCGTTTGCCCGGCCGCGCAAGCGATAATGAAAGTCATACAGGCGGTGGAGCGGAGCGATGAGCGCTTGCGGTGAACCTCTGACCGGCGTTGGCGGCTGCGGCCGCGACGTCGTGATCCGGGCGTTGGCGTGTTGACGTCCAAACAACCGCGCCGGCGGCCGTTCTGGCAGCGGCTGCTGCGACTGGTTTTGGAGTTGGTCGCGATCAGTTGGCTGTGCGTGCTGATCCTGCGATTTGTGCCGCCGCCGACCTCGGCGTTCATGCTCGAACGCCGCATCGAGGCGTGGCGCGGCGGTGAACGCAATTTTACGCTGAAGTATCAATTTATACCTTTGCCAAAAATATCCGCGGAATTGCCGATCGCGCTCGTCGCCGGCGAGGATCAGAAATTCCCCGTACATCACGGCTTCGACGTGCAGGCGATTGAGGACGCGATGGACGACGCCGACGAGGGCGCACGCCTGCGCGGCGCGAGCACGATCTCGCAGCAGGTGGCGAAGAATCTGTTTTTGTGGAACGGGCACAGCTTCGTGCGCAAGGGCCTGGAAGCGTATTTCACCGTCTTGCTCGAACTGACCTGGCCCAAATCGCGCATTCTCGAGGTGTACGCGAACATCGCCGAGTTCGGCGACGGCATTTACGGCGCGGACGCGGCGGCGCGCGAATTCTTCGGCAAGCCCGCGCAACAGTTGAGTGCGCACGAAGCGGCGTTGCTCGCCGCGACCCTGCCGAATCCGAAGAAGCTGCGTGCCGATCGCCCATCCGCCTATGTGCTGAAGCGCGCCGACTGGATCGAACGCCAGGTACGGCAACTCGGTGGGCCGGCGTATCTCGCGCATTGACACGGGCTTGGGCTAGGATGCGGGCTGTCGAATTCCCGTGGCCGTTTCATGTCCAGACTAAGCGTCGTCGTCCCCGCCTACAACGAAGGCGAAAGCCTGCGCGAATTCCACGCGCGGCTCGCCGCCGTATTCGACAAGCTCGATCTGGCGGGCGATGTGCTCTACGTGGACGACGGCAGCCGTGACGACACCTATGCCGTGATGTGCTCGCTGCGCGAAACCGACGCGCGCGTGGCGACATTGAAACTGAGCCGCAACTTCGGCAAGGAGCTGGCACTGACCGCGGGCCTGGATCAGGTCGATGCCGACGCGGTCGTCGTGATCGACGCCGACCTGCAGGACCCACCCGAACTGATTCCGGCGTTCGTGCAGCATTGGCGCGAGGGCTACGACGTGGTTTATGGCACGCGCTCCGCACGCGCCGGCGAGTCGGGCCTGAAGAAATTTACCGCGCGGGCCTTCTATCGTGTGATGGAGCGCCTGAGCGCCACGCCCGTACCGCGCGATACCGGCGACTTCCGCCTCATGAGCCGGCGTGCGCTGGATGCGCTCAAACGCCTGCGCGAGCGCCAGCGTTTCATGAAGGGTCTGTTCGCCTGGGTCGGCTTCAAGCAGATCGCCGTGGTCTACGATCGCGATCCGCGTTTCGCCGGGGTGAGCAAGTTCAACTTCTGGCGCTTGTGGAATTTCGCACTGGAGGGCATCACCTCTTTTTCCGGTGCGCCGCTCAAATTGGCGACCTATGTCGGTCTGTCGACCGCGCTGCTGGCCTTCCTCTCCGCCGCCTGGGTTTTCGGCAAGGCGCTGTTTTTCGGCGATTCTGTACGCGGCTATCCGACCCTGATGGTGGTGATTCTGGCACTCGGCGGGGTGCAGCTCATGGCGCTGGGCATGATCGGCGAATACCTCGGACGTTTGTACATGGAAGTCAAGCAACGGCCACTGTATCTGATCGATGAATTGCACCCTGCGCGCGCGCAGGAAAAACTTGAAAACAGCGCGCGCCCCGCGCAATCATCCGCAGTAGACTAGTGCGCAACGGTCCAGCCGCCGCAGCGAATGAAGGAGGGCGCCATGCAGATCGTCAGAAACCTCGTCGAGGGCAAGACGGAGATATTCTCCATCCGCCCGGAGCAACCGGTGCTCGCCGCAATCCAGATGATGGCCGACAAGTTCGTCGGTGCCTTGCTGGTGATGAAGGACGGCGAACTGCTCGGCATCGTTTCCGAGCGCGACTATGCGCGCAAGGTCATTCTCAAGGGACGTTCGTCCGCGGAAACGCCGGTGCGCGAAATCATGACCTCGCAGGTGTTGAGCGTGGGTCCGGGCGATACCGTGCATCGCTGCATGCGCCTGATGACCGACAAGCACATCCGCCATCTGCCGGTGGTCGACGGCGGCAAGGTCGTGGGCATGCTTTCGATCGGCGACCTGGTCAAGGCCGTGATCGACGATCAGGCCGAACAGCTCGAGCAGTTGCAAAGATATATAGCGGGGTGACGCTGTTGTGCGGTCATTCCCGCGAAAGCGGGATGATTAGAGCGGAAAAGCTTACAACTGCGACGTTGCCTTGGAGCCCCTCTCCCCTTGTGGGAGAGGGGCTGGGGAGAGGGGTAGCGCGCGCGATAGCGGGCGCCTTCGGCACCATCCCCTCTCCCGGCACGCTGCGCGTGCCGACCTCCCCGCAAGGGGGGAGGAGAAGCAGATCGCGCCATAGGTAAGCACTTGAGTAAAAAATGCTCTAGCGAAGTGGATCAAACGTCGACGGCGGCGGCGTGTTCGCGCGTGGCGGCGAAGGTGATGCCCGGCCAGCGCTCTTGGGTAAGTTGCAGATTCACGCGTGACGGGGCGATGTAGACGAGCTCGCCGGCCGCGTCGATGGCCAGATGCAATGCGGCTTTCTCGCGAAATTCCTCGAGCTTCTTCGCATCGTTGCATCTGATCCAGCGCGCGGTGACGACGGCGACGTTCTCGAACGCGCAATCGACGCTGTATTCGTCCTTGAGGCGATAGGCGACCACGTCGAACTGCAACACGCCGACGGCACCGAGGATCAGGTCGTTCGACATCAGCGGGCGGAAAAACTGGGTGGCGCCTTCCTCGGACAATTGCGCGAGGCCTTTCTGCAACGCCTTCATCTTCAGCGGATCGCGCAGGCGCGCGCGGCGGAATAATTCCGGCGCGAAATTCGGGATGCCGGTAAAGCTCAGGGCCTCGCCTTCGCTGAACGCGTCGCCGATCGAGATCGTGCCGTGGTTGTGAATGCCGATCACGTCGCCCGGATACGCCCTCTCGACGATGTCGCGCTCGCTGGCCATGAAGGTGAGCGCGTTGGCAAGTTTCATTTCCTTGGCGCTGCGCACGTGGAACGCCTTCATGCCGGCGTCGAACGTACCCGAGCAGATGCGCATGAACGCGACGCGGTCGCGGTGCTGCGGATCCATGTTCGCCTGGATCTTGAACACGAAACCGGTGAGCTTGTCCTCGACGGCGCTGATCGTGCGCGTCGTCGTCGCATGCGACTTCGGTGCAGGCGCATGTTCGACGAAGAAATCCAGCAGCAGCTGCACACCGAAATTGTTGACCGCCGAGCCGAAGAACACCGGCGTTTGTCTGCCGGCCAGATAGGCGTCGAGATCGAACGGATGCGAGGCGCCTTCGACGAGTTCGAGTTCGTCGCGCAATTCGCGCAACATGTCCGCACCGATCCTCGCTTGCAGCGCGGGATCGTCAAGCGAGCCGTAGATGGTCGAATCCTGGCGCGTGAAATTGCGCCCTTGCTCAAAAATGTGCACTTCGCCGCTCAGCAGGTGATACACGCCCTTGAGACGCGAGCCCATGCCGATCGGCCAGGTGATCGGCGCGCACTGAATTTTCAGCACCGATTCCACTTCGTCGAGCAACTCGATCGGCGCGCGGCCTTCGCGGTCGAGCTTGTTGATGAAGGTCATGATCGGCGTATCGCGCAAGCGGCACACGTCCATCAGCTTGATCGTGCGTTCTTCGACGCCTTTCGCGCAGTCGATAACCATCAGCGCCGAATCGACCGCCGTCAACACGCGATAGGTGTCTTCGGAAAAATCCGCGTGGCCCGGCGTGTCGAGCAGATTCACGATGTGCTCGGCATAGGGAAACTGCATCACCGAGCTCGTCACCGAGATGCCGCGCTCTTTTTCGAGCGCCATCCAGTCCGACGTCGCATGGCGAGCCGCCTTGCGCGACTTCACCGAGCCCGCCATCTGGATCGCACCGCCGAACAGCAGCAGTTTCTCGGTCAGCGTGGTCTTGCCCGCGTCGGGGTGCGAGATGATGGCGAACGTGCGCCGACGACGGGTTTCGGTGATGTGATCCATATCGATTCTGGCGGCGCAGGTGCGCGCAAAACGCTCATTATAGCCTGCGCTGCGAGTGCGTCCGCA